>DAOTXA010000339.1:0-16914 GCA_034435595.1 Anaerolineae bacterium
CTCGAAAAAGCCAGATACTTTCGACTGGCTGTGAATCAGGCGATCCAACATCTCTGCTAGAATGTCTCGATTAATAATGAATGGTAATGAAAGAATAAACTGCAATCCGGCGACACCTGTGTAAAAGCTTTGTCGCGTGATATCGCGGTAGAGTGGCCTGAATAACATTGACGAAGTTAACGTCTTGATCCAGCGATCGAATTGTGGCAGATAAACCTGTTTCTGGTAGAGGGAAGTCATCAGAGTTTCGACCGGCGCACCGGACGCAATAAATGCGCCGATAATCGAACCGGCGCTCGAACCAACGATTGAGCTTACTTCTTGATGGCCTAGCGCTTTGAGGACGCCAAGATGAAAATAGAATGCCTTTGTCGCGCCACCGCTCAATACCAGTGCAACGCCTGGTTTCTTCTCTATCGGTAAAAAGTCAACCATACTTTTTGAAACACCTCGACAATATTACCCTCTATATTATATCCAGAATATTCTGATCCACAGTGGTAAATTTTGACCCAGGTACTTAACACCATGTATCCACTCATTATGATAGGATAAAGATAATTCTGCTCGCACAAACGGAGGCACGGATGAAACCCCTATTCCGAGTGTTCGCCCTACTCGCTGCAACTATTTGGCTCATCTGGCGTTGGCATCGTAGCATCCTCAGATATGCCATGAATCTGTCCGCTGTTGCACACCGCGTAAAAAGGCATACGGACATCTCTATCCCGATGCCAGATGGCGCTATCCTTTTCGCAGATCACTATTTGCCACGCTCAAGTGGTGAATATCCGACCATTCTCATCCGATCACCATATGGACGGTCCACCCGTCAAAGCACCTTTGGTATGGTTCTGGAGTTTTCTGCCCATCGCTTCGCAGAGCGCGGCTATCATGTCATCGTGCAGGATGTACGCGGACGCTTCGACTCTCAAGGGGAATTCACCCCTTTCATTAACGAACACGACGACGGACTGAGCACCATCCAATGGATTACACAACAAGACTGGTATAACGGCAAATTGGGCATGTGGGGCGGCAGCTACCTCGGCCTCGTTCAATGGGCGATCGCCGCCGATTCGCCGCATATTAGCGCCTTGGTTCCCAGCATCACCGGATCATCATTGCGCGATGTCATCTTCCCTGATGATGCCATTGATCTCGGCCTTATGATGCGCTGGCTTACCTTGCTTAAATTACTACATGATTATGAGAGCAAATCGTTACTGACCGCCTCCCCTATTTTACTTAAGGCAGAATCTGTAATTGCGCCAACATTTACGCAGCTTCCAGTGGGCGAGTTAGATCGCCAAATTGCGGGTGAACCGCTCGCTTTCTATCAGGACTGGCTGGAGCGCGAATCTGCTGACAACGTTTTCTGGTCAGAACTGCGCAAAGCCTCAGACGTTTCACAGGTCAACGTACCAGCACACTTGATTAGCGGATGGTATGATTTTTTCTTGAGACCGTTACTTATAGATTACGCTCAGTTGAAGGCGGCGGGTGCTTCGCCCTATCTAACCATTGGACCGTGGCATCACTTTAGCGAAATCGGCAGTATGACTGATTTATCGCATGGCTTAACATGGTTCGATGCGCACCTGAAAGGCGATGCAAGTCGGCTACGCCAGAAGCCAGTTCGCATTTATGTGATGGAAACCGATGAATGGCGCGAATTTGAAGACTGGCCTCCCCCTGCGCATACTCGGCCCTATTATTTGCACGCAAACGGTCACCTGATGACAATTCCATCTAATGAAGAACAATCCGCCACGCATTATTGTTATGATCCAACAGACCCAACGCCTGCCGTGGGTGGAACGCAATTCGGCTTCGGCGGTGGAAAACGCGACAACCGCATACTGGAAGCGCGTAACGATGTCATAACTTTTTCGTCTGACCCATTGTCCACGCCACTAGAGATCATCGGCCCGGTCACCGCGACGCTGTACGTCAGATCATCAAATGAATATACTGATTTCTTCGCACGCCTGTGTGATGTGCATTCGTCCGGGCAATCCTTCAACGTTTGTGACGGTTTATTCCGCATTACGCCGGGGAAAAGCAGATGTAATCGCGGTGATTGTCAGGAAGTCGAAATCGATATGTGGGCAACAGCCTGGCGTTTCTTGCCCGGTCATCGCCTGCGCCTCATTGTATCGAGTGGTGCGCACCCGCGCTGGAATCGCAATCCCGGAACAGGCGATGCCACAATAATTGCATCTCGGCTGATACCAGCACAACAAACAGTTTTTCACGATCGCAACCACTTTTCACAGATCAGTTTACCAATTTTCACAATGAACTGATTCAACCTGATCGGCGAAAAGTTCAATACATGAATCATGGCAAAAACGATGTAACATCGCCTAAGAAATGACAACAAACTACAAAGTTAGCACAACATACTATCGTTTTTGCGATCATATTGCTAAGATACATGCAAGGGTGAAAACAAACAGTATTTACAATGAATTTTCACCATACTCATTATCGAAAACGATATTGCATGAGTAGCAAGCAAAAAGGTCTTTGAATGCACAAACAAGACGGAATCAGTGAGCGCCTGAACGATTACATCGTCGCAATCGAGAAAATGAGACACGGCAACTATGATAATCTGGCGCTTCCTGATATTGATGATCCTGAACTCGCCCGGTTACGAGAAGCCGTTATATCCTTATCACAGAGCCTCAAGCAACAGCAAGCAACAACCGAATTGTTGGATCAAGTTACAACACATATTAATTCAGGTTTGCTACTCAGTGAAATTCTCGAAATAATCTATGACAATTTCAAACATTTTATCCCCTATAATCGCATCGGGCTGGCGCTCGTTGACAATGACACTGTCACAGCACAATGGGCGAAAAGCGATCAAAGCAAACTGAAAATCTCTCGTGGCTACTCTGCCAAACTGACAGGAAGCAGCCTCGAAAGTATTATGGAAACGGGCGAGCCACGCATCATCAATGATCTGGTCGCATATCTTGAGAAGAAACCATCATCAAAATCAACACGCGATGTCGTTGCCGAGGGTATGCGTGCGTCACTTACCTGTCCGCTACGCTTCGGCGGAAAGCACATCGGCTTTATCTTCTTCTCAAGTATCCACAAACATGAATACTCCAACGTTCACATCGAAATCTTTAAGCAGATTGCGTCTAAAGTCTCGGTAGTAGTAGAGCGCGGACGCCTCGTCTCAGAACTCTCATCCGCCAATGACGAACTGAGGCGCATCAATGATCTTAAAAACGCATTCGTCGGCATGGCAGCACATGACTTGCGCAACCCCATTGCCACCATCAACACGGCTGTCAATCTACTCATCGAACCCGATCTTGACATGTCGGACGGTGAGCGTGAACGTATCTACGACGACATGTTACAGCAGACCGACCATGTGTTAAATCTACTCAGCGAGCTACTTGATGTCACAGAAATCGAGTCGGGCAAACTAGAACTCGATTTACAGCCAATGAACCTCGGCGCATTTCTACGCACCGCTGTCGAAAGACACAATCGACTGGCGGCCCCCAAGAAGACCACCATCGAGCTAGACTCACCGTCAGAACTTATGGTTCCCGCCGATCACAATCGTCTGCGTCAGGTGGTGGATAATCTAATTTCGAATGCTATCAAGTACTCGCCCCAGAGCAGCCAAATCCACATACATGTCAAGACGCGCAAGCGCGACATCGAAATCAGCGTCATAGATCAAGGCCCCGGCATCACAAGAGAAGATCGTCAGAATCTATTCCAGCACTTTGCGCGACTATCGGCAAAACCGACAGGCGGTGAGAAAAGCACCGGCCTTGGCCTCGCAATTTCACGGCGTATTGTAGAAGCACATGGCGGAAAAATTGGCGTCGATTCCAAGCACCGACAGGGGTCGCGTTTCTGGTTTACGCTACCATTCACATAATTTTGTGTAAATAGCCCGAAAGAGTTGTGCAATTCACCCTATTCACCATGGTAAAATGTTACAAAAAGAGGGTGAACATGACAATTAGACGGCCTTTTTACACATTTTCTCAATCCCAAAGCGAAGTGTGGCGCAAGCTTTACGCCAAGCAGCTACCACGAGTGCAACGCTACGCCAGCCAAATCTGGTTGGATGGTCTAAACAAATTAGCCTTGCCTTCGGACCATATCCCCGACTTTGCCCAACTCAATGAGCGCTGCAAAATGCTGGTGGATTGGGAACTCATTAGTACCGATGTGCAGTTCTCCGATGGACAGGACTGGTTCGAGCATCTAGCGCAGCGCGAATTCCTCATCACCGAATACATCCGTGACGAGAAAGACCTCGATTACACGCCACTGCCCGACATCTGGCACGATGCCTTCGGACACCTGCCGCTGATGGCAAACCGGCGCTACGCTGACTATGTGCAGAAGTTCGCCAAATACGCGTTGATGTTCAGCAAAGAGGATCGCAAGTCGCTGGGTAGTCTGTGGTGGTATACCATCGAGTTCGGCTTCATGATGGAAGACGGTGAAATGAAGGCATTTGGCGCGGGATTGATGTCATCTGCCGGTGAGATGGACCATGCCCTCTCAGATGCAGTCGAAAAGGTCCCATATAGCCTCGAAGCATTTGAGTCGCTAGACCCGAGTCCGCGTGCCATGCACAATAAACTATTCATTCTGGAGTCATTCGACCAGTTAGAACAATCCGTTGTCGATTGGGTGGAAAAACACCGGGAAAAAGCAATCTAAATACATCTGGGGCGCGAGGATGCGCCCCAATTATTTACTCTTGTTTCACCTGTGTAGGACGCCGTACCAGATCAAACACATCCGTTACCCGTGTGTATGATGTCCCCGCGAGACGCCCGATCGGTTTCAGTTTAGCAAGGTCGATCTTGTCGCCACCAAACAACACCTCATCGCTAACGTGGATATGCACCACACGCCCAATCACGACACTACCACCGCCGGGGCCGCTGGCAACTTCTATAATCTGAGTCATCCGGCACTCGAAATGAATCGGGCTTTCACCTACTCTTGGCGGTGTAACCACCTGTGACGGAACCGCCGTCAATCCCGCTTCGGAAAATTCGTTTACATCTGAGGGCAACTCAGTCGCCGTGATGTTCATCACATCAGCAATGTCTTCTGTAACTATATTGACCACAAACTCGCCCGTCTCACGGACATTATTCAGTGTGTCTTTTTGCGACAGATCGGTACCACGAATCATCGGGCAGAACAACACATGCGGCGGATTGGCAGAAGCTACGTTGAAAAACGAATACGGCGCGAGATTGGGGTTACCATCACCGTCCACCGTCGAAATCCAGCCGATGGGACGCGGCAGCACCGAGCCAGTCATGATTTTGTACAACGATTGCCAGGGCAGCGCATCCGGGTTCGCTTCGAGATTAGTTTCCATGTAACTCCTTCATGCGAACAGCGATCATTCGGCAGCCATCTTGTTACCGCTGCCATATCATATTTTACGGCAAGAGTTTGCCACACCATTCAACTGTCTAAAGGTGTACGCAGCATATCACAAATCATGCGCGTTTTCCGGTTGATACAGATCGCGTTTTCGTGGATTTACTTGCCGTCACCATCCAACCACGACGCCTGATAATCCAGCTTTTCATGTTCCAGCGCATCAACCGCAACGTGCAACGGATTGAAAGTATCGACCATGACGGCGAGTTCTTCGGTCTTCTCTACGCCGATAGACGCCTCCGTCGCACCCGGCTGCGGGCCATGCGGCAGTCCCGACGGATGCAGCGTAATATCGTACTTGTCGATACCCTTGCGCGACATGAAGTTACCGTCACAGTAGTACAGCACTTCATCGCTATTGACGTTGCTGTGATTATAGGGGGCGGGAATGCCCTGGGGATGATAGTCGAACAGGCGCGGCACAAATGAACAAACCACGAAATTCCAGCCCTGAAAGGTCTGATGAACAGGTGGCGGTTGGTGAACACGCCCGGTAATCGGCTCGAAGTCGCGCACATTGAATATCCAGGGATACAAATAGCCGTCCCAGCCGACCACGTCAAACGGGTGATGGTCCAGCACATGCAAACTAATCCCATCCCGCGCCTTCACACGGACTTCAAAATCGCCTTCATCGGTGACGGTTTCGAGCGCGTCCGGCACGCGAATGTCACGCTCACAGTATGGCGAATGCTCCAGAAATTGCCCGAACTTGTTCAAATAGCGCTTTGGCGGCTCAATCTGCGAGGGTGACTCGATGATGAAAAAGCGTGCCGAATTCCCATTTAGAGTAAGCTGCCACGTTGTACCGTAGGGGATGACAATATAGTCGCCCGGTTCATAGGCCATCCGCCCGAACTGTGTGCGAAGTTCGCCCGTCCCCTCATGCACGAACCACACTTCATACGCCTGCGCGTTGCGATAAAAATAGTCCATGCTCCGTGTGGGACGGCTAACGCCGAGCGTCACATCTTTATTGCCGAGCAAGACTCGACGCGCCTGCACCGCATCTCCCCCGGCAGGGACTTCAGCCGTTGTAAATGCCCGGTGACGCAGCGCTCCATAATCCGTGTATTCAGTTGTCGCAGTACCGAGAAACTCGGTTTTCAACACACGCGGCGGCAGATAGTGATGATACAAAATCGACTGTATGCCGTGAAAGCCTTCCAGACCCATCACTTCCTCACGGAACAGGCCACCGTCAGGTCGCCTAAACTGTGTGTGTCGCTTATGGGGAATCTCCCCTATACAATGGTAAAAAGGCATGTTTTCTCCTCAAAGAATTCTTTTCTATTTGCGTTCCCAAACCAGATATCCACGCCGGATGCCGCCCCCCATCAACACAGGCGGCGTAGTTAACGTTAACTTGTCACTATCCAACAGATAATTGCGTACTAACTGCGAGCCGGTCCAGTTAGGGAACGTGCAGCCCTCGATATGATGTGTGACCGTTTTTTCGTCAGGATTCAGCGTATAGCGACCGTAGTAACCGAGATACGACTCGAACGCGGATTTAATCTCGCTCGGTGTACCGCCAAGCCAATCGCCGGATTCAAACAGCTTGCGATCCGGGCGCGTCATGTGAACGGAGACGAGACCGTTTTTCGTGTAGATGAGACCACCCTGCGGCGACTTACCCATCGGAAAACGTACCGAACCGTCTTCATAACGCGATTCGTATTCGACCAATGACCAACTACCTATCAATGACGCTATGCTCGCTTCTCCCCGACCGTGTTTCGCAGCACACCCAGACGCTCAATTTCCAGTTCGACCGTGTCGCCCGGTCTCAGATACGGCCCCTGCGCTTTCGTAAGTTCGAGTAAGCAGCCTGTGCCGACTGTGCCAGAACCGATCACATCACCCGGTTGCAGTTCCACACCATCCGATGCCCGTTCGATCATCTGCCCGAACGACCAGTGCAGGTCTTTCCAGTTGCCACGACTACGTTCCTCGCCGTTGACGCGGGCGACCATCTCCAAGTCATACACGCCCGGTCGCCCGGTGTGACGATCCGCCAGTTCATCCGGCGTCACCAGATGCGGCCCGAACGACTGCGCAAAATCCTTGCCCTTCGCTGGTCCCAGCCCGACGCTCATCTCCTGCCGTTGCAGGTCACGCGCCGACCAATCGTTATAGATCATATAGCCAAAAATGTAGTCCTCGGCCTCATCTGCCGGGATGTCTCGTCCAGCCTTGCCAATCACACACGCGACCTCTAGCTCGTAATCCAGCGCATCCGACTTTTTAGGATACGGGATCACATCATCCGGCCCGAAAATCGCGGTGGGATTGGTGAAGTAAAATACCGGAATCTCGTACCATGCCGGAGGAACATCCCGTCCACGATTCGAATTTGCGGTCTTCACATGTTGCTCGAAGGCGTAGAAATCGCGGATTGAGGCAGGAATAGTCCCCTCGACACCCAGTTCCACGCCTTCAATTGGCAGGTTGATCTTGTATTTCATGCTACAAATTCCCGCGTTTGTCCTGTTCCAGTTCGAGTGCCTCAAACAAGGCTTTGAAGTTCCCTTTGCCGAACCCACGCGAGCCATGGCGATCAATCACCTCGATAAACGCGGTCGGGCGATCCTGTAACGGCTTGCTGAAAATTTGCAGCAGATAGCCCTCATCATCGTAATCAACCAGGATGCCGAGTTCGCGAATTTTGCCCAAATCTTCTTTGACGCCGACGCCCTGCAAACGTTCCGGCAAGACATCATAGTAGACATCCGGCACTCGCAAGAACTCCACACCATTATCACGTAACCTGCTCACGGTGCTGATAATGTCTTTGCAAGCCAGGGCAACGTGCTGCACACCAGGCGTCATGTAATAATCGAGATATTCCTCGATCTGGCTCTTGCGCTTACCATCCGCCGGTTCGTTGATCGGAAACTTGACGCGACCATTGCCGTTTTCCATGACCTTCGACATCAACGCGGAATATTCGGTGCTGATGTCCTTATCATCAAAGCTGAGCAACTGCCGGAAACCCATCACCTGATGGTAAAAGTTCACCCAGTAGTTCATCTTGCCCAGTTCGACATTGCCAACCATATGATCAATCGCAGCCAGTCCAGCGGGTTCATGCGGCAGATCAAGCGGTTGGTATCCTGGTGCGAACGATCCATTGTAGTCGCTGCGATCCACGAAGACATGCAGCACTTCGCCATACGTATGAATTGCTGCGGTGCGATAAACGCCGTATTCGTCGCGTTCTTCATGCGGTTCCCATGCGCCACGTGCCCCACGTGCGGTCGTCTCACGATACGCAGCCTCAACATCAGCAACGCCCAGCGCCATCACCTTGACACCGTCACCGTGAATCATCTGGTGTGAGGCAATTATACTTGTCGGCTTGTAGGGCGCGGATACAACAAAGCGGATATTACCACTCTCCAGCACATAAGACGCAAACTCACGATTACCTGTTTCTAGCCCGGAATAAGCAACCGGCTTAAACCCGAAGCCTTTCCACCAGTAAAACATCGCCTGTTTCGCATTGCCGACGTACCAGTGAACGTGATCGAAGGACTTGATCTTGAGAAAATCGCCTTCTTCGGTGATGGGGCGAGTTTCGGGGTTAATTGCTTCAACCATTTTCTATTCTCCTGTAAACGTATTTTTTCTATAGTGAATCGCGGATTACGCCAGCTAGTCGCCGTACCGCCTCGTGCAGGTCATGCGGCGGGAGTTTGCTAAAATTCAGTCGCATGGTGTTGTGCTGTTCGCCTACAACGGAGAACGCGCCACCGGGGATAAAGGCGACATCCTGCGCGAGTGCTTTATCAAACAACTGCCATGTATCCATCGTTTTTGGGAGCGTTACCCACACGAACAATCCGCCTTCGGGCTGCGTCCATGTGGCAATATCGCCTAGATACTCATCCAACGCGGATAGCAGAGCGGCGCAGCGTTCACCGTTGGTTGCGTTAAGTTGCTCTAAATGGTCGTCCATCAATCCGCGTGACAAATACTCCGCCACACCGCGTTGAATCAATGCCGATGACTCAAGGTCAATCGACTCGCGCATAACGGTAATCTGCTCCATCATTGACTGCGGCGCGATCATCCAGCCGAGACGCAGTGCTGGGGCCAACATCTTGGAAAACGAGCCGAGATAAAACACCGTATCATCAATATCGAACGCTTTTATCGGTGGAATTGCTTGACCAGTAAAGCGCAACGCCGAATACGGGTCATCTTCCAAGATGAACACGCCATATTGAGCAGATAGTTCCGCGATGCGTGTGCGTTTCTCAGCGGTGATGCTCACACCCAGCGGGTTGTGGAAATCGGGGATCAAGACCGCAAGACATGGCCCCTGCTTAAACGCAGATTCCAGTGCATCAACATCCACCCCGGATTGCAAATCAACTGGAACTGCCAGTACATTCGCGCCACGTCCTTGCGTAACTTGTTTCACCCCCGTAAACGTGATCGCTTCAGTAACGGCCTTGTCGCCGGGGTTAAGGAACAAGCGCGATAGAATCATCAGCCCCTGCTGATTGCCACTGGTGATGTAGACCTGATCTGTTTTGCAATCGACGCCGCGCCCCCGCATATACTCGGCAATCCACTCGCGCAGGGCCAACACAGGCGGGCCATATTGCAAAGCGAGACCGTTGTCTCGAAATAACACCGTGTCAAAACAATCGCGCAATTCATCACTTGGCAGCGATTCATTTGCGGGAAGCCCCCCGGCTAGCGAAAGAATCCCCGGACGTGCGGTTAGCTTAATCAGATCGCGCATCACAGACCGCTCAAGATGTGCGGATTCCCGGCTCAATAGGTTTAATGGCGTTTGTTCAATCACGTCGCACCTACCTTGTATGCTGCCGTGATCAGTCGTCGAGCGGCAGCACCGTTGTCGATTTAGTTTCGTTTAGCACGATCCGCGTGTGAATCTGCGCGACCCCTTCAATTGGTGTCAATCGATCCATCAGGAACCGGCGCAGGTCTTCACGGTTGCGAATCGCCACTTTCAAAATGTAGTCGTAGTCGCCGGTCACCTGATGGCATTCCAGCACTTCGGACATATCCTGCACCGCTTTTTGAAAGCGGTCCGTGGCCTGTGGCTGGTGAAGTTGTAAGCTCACGGTGATGAAACAGAGCATGTCATAGCCAAGCTGTTCGCGGTTTAATACCGCAACATAGCGGCGAATGATGCCTATCTGTTCCAGCCGTTTTACCCGTGTATGGGTAGCCGGGGGCGATAGATTCACACGTCGCGCAAGTTCGACATTGCTCACACTGCTATCTGCCTGCAACTCTCGCAGGATCATCAAGTCAATATCATCGAGCGACACATCTGCCGAATATTGTTTCATAGATTTCTTCCTTTAAATGATTATATTCCACATTCAATAAATATCACGAAATTTACATCGGAAATTTACTAATTTTACCAACTATCATTTTGTAAGAATATTCACAAAATTGAGTAAAACTGCGAAAACCGTTGAGAAATTATCAGACTACATGCAAGAAACCGCACAGTTATGACTTCGGTTCTCGCCTATAATCTATGACAGGATAATAACCGGATTTCAGGGAGATAGCACCTGATGAGATATCGAATGTGGTTAATCTTGTTGCTGATTGTGCTCATATCTGGCGTGTTGACAAGTGCGCAGGACGAACAAGCGGATACAGAAGAGCCAATAGATATGAATGAGCGATTCTCCTTACAGGTATTTGTCGATAGTGCATTCATCCGCGAAGACCCTATACGCGACGCAGAACCCGCCGCATCCACATTTGAGAACGACGTGCTGACCGCACTGGGACGCAACACAGACGGGACCTGGTTCGAGGTCCGCCGCCCGCAACGCAATGAAAGCCTCGGTTGGATATCGACTACGGTTGTCTCGTTTACGTTCGAGGTCGCACAACTTCCCATCACTGATTTCACTACCGGGGTCACCGGAGACACGCCCGTATTTGACAGCGGCATCTCGGTCTTATTTTTCGCCGAGGCTGTACTGCGAGATGACCCCGAACGCGGTGACAACCGCCTCGGTGTCGTGCCACGCGGCGTTACTATCCCGGCTCTGGAACGCTCCCCCGATAACACGTGGTTGTTGGTCAACTACAACGGGCAAACGGGCTGGATTGCGGAATTTCTGACGAATACAACCAGTGACCTTGACGATCTGCCTATCGCGGCGCAGTATCTTGCGCGATTGGACGAAGCCGCCAATCTCCCGATTATTCCGCCAGAAGTGCAGTTGGCACAGGTCAATCGTCTGCGCGAGTACATCACCCCGCTAATCGAAATCAGCGCAATCGTCGCAGATTTCTGGGGTCTGGTCCGCACAGGTGAAACGGTCCCCTGCGAGCCACCCTCAGACGGGGGATTTATACGCTTTTCGATCACTCAGGATGACCTGTTTGAACTACCGGAACTGCGCCGCTACCAGCGCCGCCTCAATCAGGCGACCAGCGACTTAAACAGCACGCTCGAAATCATGCAAGATTGCGGTGTATTCTCAACAGATGATGTTAGCCGAGCCTATGGTCAGGCAGTAAATTCGACGATCATCTTCACTTCAATTCTGGGCAATCTAGATTTTCTAGAAGAGGAAGTCATTCCTGCGCCACAGGAGTAGCATTTTTCAACGTAAAAGCCGCCTGATTATGGGCGGCTTTGTTGACACTCGCGACGAGAATTATTTACCCCTCTTCGGTAGGGGCATCTTCCGCTTCAGGGATGCGTTCAAATGTGCCACCGGTCCACAGCAGACACAACTGCTGCCAACCACTACGGCGCGTGACATTCGTCCAATACGGCGCAACTCGCCATGTATAGGTCCCTAACTCTGCCGGAGAACGATCCAGCGTAATCACAGCGACCGTCGTTTCGCTGTCATATGCGGTGCGAAAGCCAGTCGGCGAAATGGTGATTACACTGTACACATTCGCCCCCGGCATTTGCGGGTAGGTTACGGTAAATTCGGTCACATCACCACCCAGCGTTCCGGCGCTCTGCGTGAACTCACCCACCCAACCATTGCAAATATTATCCGACAAGTTAAATTCTTCCGGCACGCGCCCGTTACGATCACGCGGCAAACGCCGCCCAGTTGGTGGAATCGAGTTAAACGGAATACTGGTGCGGACCAGACGCGCATACACCCATGCCTTGCGATCGCCATATTGGATTTCCACCCACTGGCGACCATCCCACCGGCTGCGAAAATCTCCCCGGCGACCGAGTACCACCACCGATGTGTTGAGTTCCAGTCGTCCGATAATGTCATAGGCAAAGTCCGGCCCAACGTATACGGTCGCCCCTTCCGCCGCAACCAAGCCGGTAATCACCTCACCCTCTTCTGCCGCGTCAGGGTCGCCCGGTGCCTGTGCCATTACAACAACCGGTAGCAGCATCGCCAACACGAAGAACAGTCTTACAAAACCTTTCCAAAGCATGTAATTTCTCCTGAAATTAGATCGAACCACTGCAAACGGTCGATTCTTCGAGAAGGGCACGCTCACGCCAGGTCGGGAAGGGCTGAATATCCGCAAAACAGGTAGCAATAGAATTCGGCCCCAGGGTACAGAAGCGCCCTTCCTGTCGCTGCTGCACAACATATCCCGGTCTCTCATTGAGCCGCGTATCCGCATCCAGTTGAAGGCCCTCACCCATCAAGCCAGAACCATCTTCAATCGACAACCCCATTATAGCCTCCCGGATGTTTTCCGGCGTTAAGTCTCCATTGACCTCTGGCAAAACATATCGCAGCAGCATGTAAGTTCCGGCAGCACTTAGTTCTGCTGCGTTTGATGGTTCTTCACTGAATTCGCGCACATACGCATCTTGATACAGTGAAGCGACATCACCCACCACTGTCTCACGGTAATCGAGGCTGACAGGACCTGTTGTGTCAATCGAGATCACACCATCGTGGTTTCCATAGCGGCTGCACAAGTTGCGCAGAAAACCGGAATTCCCTGTGTGAATCCACGCGCCAATATTCGCATCCGCCTCGCGCAAAGAAAACCACAGACGATCCGCATCATTATTGAAAGCAACAAGAAACACCACGTCGATTTCCATCTCCCGCATATCGACGCCCAATCTTGATGTGTTACCCAAAAAATCTGTGTAGCTGACTTTAATTAGAGGTTCAACCGGCAGGCCATCCCGAATACCATCCGCGATGGCCTGCCCACGCGTTCTATCCTCATAGATCAGTGCCGTTTTCAACTCACGTGTGCCAAGCAAATCCGGCAGTGTTTCAAGCGCGAACTGCGCCGTCAATTCACCAAGTTGTTCGCTGCTAGGATTCGTCGTAAATCCCCATTCCCCCGGCGCGTCCAGTGGCTCGGTTACTTCCCAGTAGACTACGCCCGCCACCTCAGCAACTTCAGAAACACCTTCGCTGACACCAACCGCCCCGGTCCCAATAATGAGAGGCAGCCCCGCATCCACCAGACGTTGCGCAGCCTCTCCACCCTGACGACGATTGGTGGCGGGTTCAAATACAATTGACACCGGGCGACCTTTAACACCACCACAGGCATTGATCGCCTCAATCATCGCCACCGTACCCTGATATGCCTCGGCATTACGCGCCGTCATCAGCGCCCCTTCCGGGAATACTGCGCCGACTTCTAACGTAGGCCCGTCCGCAGGCACACATTCGACGGATTCCTGGGCATTCACCGTAAATGTAGTCATGAGCAACAGCGCGACGAATGCCATAGCGATCACAGCCCGCCCTCGATTCCCCTGTTTCATATCACACATCCTCATTTACCTCTGCGATATTCTGATTCTAGCCGCTTTTATCGGCATCGTCTCAACGCAACCTCGCCGTTCACCATATGAGTAGCATTTTCCGCCCAACCTTAAGTCGCATAGAACCTGGTTCACCCCTATACTGTTTGCGAGGCATTTATTCAAACGTCACCCAGACATAGACAAGGCGGCGGCCCTCAGTTCAGTAAACACAAGAACAGCCGTCTACCATGCAGCCATCAGTTCAGTAGTGAGGGGAACGCGCTCTTGAAACGGCAAATTCTTTATGTGGGATTTCTGCTGACTTTGCTTACACTCGGTATGGTCATCGCACAGGGATCACAGGCACAGGATTCCAACGAAGAGATGCAGCTTCCATTTGCACTAGAATCGGAAATCGGACGTGCCCTACCCCGCAACATCCTTTACGACCCTAATTTTGAACGCTATGTGCTGGTTGATGCCTATGGTCGTCTGGTGCTGGCAGATGCGTTGACCTTCCAGACACAGCACGTCCTTTACGAGCGCGGACGCTACAACGACTTGCTATTCAGCAACAATGGACGATGGCTTGCCCTTGCCATCGACAATCGCATCGAACTCTACAACACCGAAACCGGGGAACTTGCCGCCGACCTGGTTGACCTCGGCAGCGCAATTCGAATTCACGGACCGATGCAGTTCTCCCGCGACGATAATCTGCTGCAATTCACCGGAACATACCCGGCCCCACAGTCAATCCGACAATCTGAAGATGACACGATCATTGTCCCCTGGCTATGGAATTTGACATCAGCCCGTGAAGAAGGTGAATCCACATTTCCGCGCCGCGTGGAAGCATGGCAGTTCTTCGACTATCGCAACGGCTTTGTCATTGGCCCCGAAGATCGCATTGTCGCTGCACTGCCCGGACGTTTGCAGGTCCTTGATGCGTATTCACTCGAACTGCTATTTGAGATTCCCACCAGCCGCTACGAACAAGACCCGATGCGCGTCTGGTTCAGCCTACGCGACAACAAAATTTACGTGCGTCCTATCAACGAACCCGGCATCCTTCAGGTCGATACGCAGCGCGGCGTACTGGTGGATATACCGCTAAATTCTGATCTGACACTTGACGATCTCGACCTGATCGGTGGCATTGAATTCAGCGAACAGGCACGTATCATCGGGCAACCTGCGCACAGACGAGATATCCCATTGCTTGAAGTGCTATTGGGCGAAAACTACCGCCGCGCATACGAATTCAATCCGCTGACCGTTACTTTAATTGACGTGCTGATCCCACCTGCCACCAACGAAGATGCTGTCGAAGCTATGCTATTCGTATACGATGAAACCGAGGAAGTCGGTCGCTTTGTGTTGACGCGCCCCTGGCGCGTACAGCAGATGGTCCTCGCCGCTGATGATGAGCGCGTACTGATCCGCCGGGACACCAGTAACGGCGAGCGCGTCGAAACCTATAACCTGACGACAGGCGAATTTGTCGACAGTTTTATACCCTCCCTGCGCGATCTTGGCTTCTACAGCAGACGACAGAAAAATCGCGTCCTCGCCTTTGACGCCAGCGGCGAAATCATCATCAGCGACTTTCAGCGTCTAAACGCCGATACGAAAGAAGTACTTGAAGAGGACCTGCGCTATTCACGGCGCTTCGACCGCTTCTTCTTCACCAACGACAGTCAGGCAGTCGTTACATTAAGCGGGTCCGAATGGCGACTGTGGGATGTCAACACCGGAGAAGTGCTACGCCGCGAAGTGCTGGAACGAAGTGGTAGCATCGCATCAACCTCATCCGATGGATTCGAGTTCCTCGTCCTCAGTAGTTCTCGTGCCGAAGTCATCGATCTACGCGACGGGGACATTAACCGGCGCAGCGTCAACTTTCAGGCGTTACCAGCCCGCTCTCTAAATATTTACCCCAGCCCGGATTGGGAACGCTATCTGATCGTGTATACGCCCAATCAATGGGGACAGTACTATCCCGGCAATGAAATCGCCATGTACAGCCTTGAAGATGGATTTCAATGGTTCATCGCTGGCGACGATTTGCCGCCAACCGAAGGCCGCGACTACGGATGGGTCAACAACGACACCGTGTTCATAGATGGTGAAGGGTTTATCGGCGATCAACCAGAACGCATCTATAACCTTGACTACGATGGCAGCGGCCTTCCGTCTTGCGCCGTTGAAGCCTTTCCCGACGATATCGATCTGTGGGCAAACCTGTGGGAACGGCTCGTCAATCGTCTGCGCCCAGATGCGCTGAGCAGCTTGACACAACTCATCTGCAACGACCTGCCCGACACTGCGGACGGCGTTCAGCAATTGCTCGTACCCACACCGACCGCTGCACCAATCACAGCAACGCCTATCGTGATTCCTGGCATTCCTGTCTGTTTAACCGCCCGCTATCCCGATCAGGCACAGGAATACGCCGACGCCTGGGTCGAAATTACTGCTGACCTCACTGGCGCAGAAATCGCTGAGATGGAAGAATTACTCTGTGAAGGAATTGGTGTCGTGCGTCTTCCTATTGCCGGAGAGTCTGTTTTCCGTGATGAAACGATGCTGATTGACGCGGCAACAGGCGTCCGCTCCACCGGGTCATTCGAGGCAGAACAACGAATCTCGCGCCCAATGTTCCCGATCCAAGAAGCCTTTGAAGACCAGTACGACCGCGCAATCGGGACGGTCATCCT
>DAOTXA010000340.1:0-11309 GCA_034435595.1 Anaerolineae bacterium
CATGACCGGCAACAATGCCTGTGTCAACTGCTCGCGGTCGATGTAACCGACTGCGCCTCGTTCTAACAACACCTCTCCATTACGGGTAGCCAGGAGGATCGCCATCGCCCCCAGTTCGCCCAGCAGATCGTCGATGATCGGCCTGGCTTTACTCGAATCCATCGGCGGCACAGGTCCCATATCATCAGTAGTTGCGGCTGCTACTCCAGCGACCGGGGTATGAAAGGCTTGCATCATCGCTTCTGGACCATCCAGCATTGCCGAAGTCACAACGCGCATAAACTGCATGGTATCAAGCGGGCGCTTTAAGTACAAAAACGGAGAATCTTCAAAGGTCTCGTCATCCAAAAGGTCATCCGGGTCATCGACATCGCCCAGGATCAAGACCGAGGTTTCCGGGGATTGTCGCTTCAGGCTCAGCGCAAAAATTGGGCCTTTGGTATCGCCGTCAAGTTCAAAGGCGGTAACCAGCAGCGTACATCCACGTGACATTTCCTCTAAAGCTTCCTGTGCGCCCGGTACATCAACCTGAATCACCGGTTGGTCTAGCAGATCAATTGCAGATCGCATAAGGCGTGATAGGGTCATTGTCGGATCAACTGTGATTACGCGTGGCATTGACGCCATAAGGGTTTCCCACCTGAATCCGTGTTTACATCATCTATACAAAGCACATTATACTGTAAAATTGCGCGTGTGATGCCGGTAAACCCCAACGCAAAATTAAGGTTCCTGAATCATGGCTCAATTTCAGCTTACAGTATGCAAACCACAATATAACTTCACTTGATACGTCACGCAAGTTTGTGATTGGGGCGAGGAAATGCTGCGGGCCAATGTTCGCTACCCGCAGCAGAAGTGACTCGAAGTGGTTAAACCGCCCATCCTTGCGGCAGCAGTGCCACCCCGGCATAGACCAGCACCGCGACGACAGCGATACTCAGCAACGCACCCCGGTAGCGGATCATATCCGGGCTTGATTTGAGCCGCACATAAGCATGGGCGATGGCTAGTGCAATCGTCATAACGGCGAGATGTTCCCAGCGCCAGCGAATATCGAAGTCGCCGAGGATGACAAACAGCACCAGGCCAATAATCCATTGCAGGCCGACCAGCCCCGCCCAGCCCGCGACAATGCCATGCGTCATCTTGTCGTAGGCGCGATTGGTCAGCATCCCGAACAGCAACCAGCCGAACGCGATGACGGTCATCAGTACGACCAGCCAGCGCACACCAGAATGCAAGTTAAACACGAAATCTTCCATAGTCGTTTCTCTCTGTGGCAGACAGTACACTGGGGATGATTATAATCCTGCAATGGGTCAAGGCGTAGGGTAATCGGCGTCTTACGATGGCAGAGTCGCCTCGCACGTGTGACACGAATCCCATAAAATTAATGCTGTTGCCTGATAACGACTCTAAATGCGATGCGGATATTCAACTGGTTCAAACGGCGAAATCGCCTGCAAAAAGCCTTGCTTGCCCTTGCTGCGCTGCTGATAGCGTTCAGTGGATTTGTGTACGTGTGGCTATTCCGCGATTTACCGTCAATTGGTGCGCTGGAAGCCGGACTCGCCTTACCGTCCACGCGCATCTATGACCGGCACGGACGCCTGCTCTACGAAATTCTGCCGCCAGAACAGGGGCGTAATACGGCGCTGACTCTTGCTGAAATTCCCGACGGGTGCCAGCAGGCCGTCATCGCCACCGAAGACGCGAACTTCTACACGCATCCCGGCGTGGATGTAGTCGGTGTGGCGCGTGCGCTGTGGATCAATCTGCGCGGCGGCGAGATTATCGCCGGGGGCAGCACCATCACACAGCAGGTCGCTCGTACCACGTTACTTGATCCGACGACGCGGGCAGAGCGCACCCTCGAACGCAAGCTCAAAGAGATGATTCTCGCCCTCAGGCTACAAAGTGCCTACAGCAAAGACGACGTACTCGCCTTGTATCTGAATCAGGCGTATTTCGGCAATCTGGCCTATGGCATCGAGGGCGCGGCGCGGGCTTATTTCAACAAGAGTGCGGCAGAACTTTCACTTGCCGAATGTGCGCTCCTTGCCGGAATTGTGCAAAATCCCGCGCTCCATGATCCGCTGTCAAACACAGAAAGCGCGAAGAATCGCCAACAGGTTGCGCTGAATCTGATGGTAGCGAATGGCTACATCACCCAATCACAGGCCGATTCTGCCTATGCGGACGAAATCCAATTCGCCGCGACTCGCTTCCCGATTGATGCCCCGCACTTCGTCATGGCGGTGTGGAAACAACTCGAACGCGAGTATCCTGACCAGCTTTACGGCGGTGGGTTGGATGTCGTTACCACGGTAGACCGTGACTGGCAGGAAGCTGCACAGCGTATCGCCAATCGCCAGTTGGATTTTCTCAATCATCCCCCAGCAGGCGGGCGCGTTCCGGCAAATGCCAACAACGCCGCGATTGTGGCGATGGACCCCTTCACCGGGCAAATATTGACCATGCTCGGCAGCCCTGACTATTTCGACGCGGGTATTGACGGCAATGTCAACGCGGCGCTGGCATTGCGCCAACCGGGAAGTACGCTCAAGCCCTTTACGTATGCCGCAGCAATGAACCCCAATCTAGCCGACCCGTATACAGCGGCAACCATGATCCTTGATGTACAGACGCCCTTTGTCACGCGCCGCCTGGAAAGTTATGCGCCGTCGAACTTCGGGTTGGTGGAACATGGACCCGTTCTCGTCCGTGAGGCGCTGGCGTCTTCGTATAATATCCCGGCAGTGGTCGCGCTCGAATATGCGGGCATAGACGCGCTGGTTGAACTTGCCGCTAACGCCGGGTTGACCTCGCTGGCGACGAATACGGGCGTCGATCTGTCGATTACGCTGGGTGGCGGCGAGGTGCGCCTGCTTGATCTGACACAGGCGTATAGCATCTTTCCCAACGGCGGATACCGTATCGAACCCCGTTTTATCCTCAGTGTGGAAACACGCGACGGTGAATCGCTGTTTGAGTGGGAAGCCCCGACACTGACGAATCGTGTATTAGACGAGCGTATCGCCTATATCATCAGCGATATTTTGAGCGATCCCAACGCTCGTATTCCCTCGTTTGGGCGCAACAGCGCATTGGATATCGGCGGGCGTCCGGCAGCGGCGAAAACCGGAACTACGACTGATTTCCGCGATAACTGGGTGATGGGCTATACGCCGAATCTGGTCGCCGGGGTGTGGGTCGGTAATGCCGATAACACGCCGATGGACGATGTAACCGGCGTCAGCGGCGCGGGGCCAATCTGGAATGCATTCATGCGCGAGGTGCTGCTCGGTCAACCGGAAGTCGATTTCGTCGCGCCGGATGGATTGCTATACACCGAGGTCTGCGCCCTAAGTGGACTCCTGCCCACCCGCGCCTGCGAACTGCGTCAGATGGAAGTGTTCATCCCCGGAACAGTCCCCACGGAAGAGGATAACTTTTATCAGGTGTTTGAGATCGACCGCGAAACCGGTCTGCTGGCGGATGACTCTACGCCGGAATCGCGGCGTATCGAGCAGACATTTATCGTCTTGCCGCAAGAGGCGCGGGAGTGGGCGGCACGCAACGGCATCCGCACCCCACCGTCGGGCGCATTGGTCCGCATTGGCGAGGATGACGCCGGGATTCGACTGTTAGCCCCCGATCCCTACACGATTTTCGAGATATCGCCGCAAACACCTGCCGAGACGCAGCGCATCAAGCTATCGGTGGGTGTGCCGCCAGAAACCGCATCCGTGACCTATGTGCTGAACACAGTCGATCTGGTGACGGTGGATGAAGCGCCCTATGAAGTTTGGTGGCCTCTCGAAGAAGGGCAGCAGGTGTTGCAGGCCCGCGTCACTTTAGAGGACGGCAGCGAGGAAACCAGCGCGGCGGTTCCGTTTGCTGTGCAGGCGTGGCAGCCGCCCCGGTCGTACACGGTGGAAGAATAGCTAACGGCTAAAAGCGCCCTCACCTCCCCAAAATGATCCCGTTGAGGATGTAGTACAGTTCATCGACCGGGGGCAGGGGTTTGTAGATGACGAGATCGGCCTTTGCCTTGTTGCGCATCGCCTGTTCGTCTGCCGGACCGAGGCGATACGCGGTCATCAGCACGACGACGATATTGTTTAAGCGGGGGCTATGCCGGATGCGTGCACCGACTTCTGGCCCGCTGATTTGATCCGGCATCCGCACATCCAGCAAGGCCAGTTCCGGCAGTTCACCGTCGAACTCACCGCGATCCACCATGTCGATCCATTCAACGGCTTCCGTGCCAGACTCAAACGCGACCCCGTCCAGACCAAGAATGTCGTACATGGTCAGGATCACTTCTTGTAGATCAGGTTCGTCTTCCAGCAGCATCCAGGTCGGCATAGTGAGTTCTCCAATGGCTGAACCGGCTTTTCCGCAGCGATTATACCCTATGCGGTCGCTTTGCTAACGCTCTCGGTGGATTCTGTGCCAGTTTCTAACAAGTGACGATCTTGAATCTCTGTTTTCCAGACATGCCAGCCCAGCGCCGACCACGCCAGCAGCAAATATGCTGTCCAGTAGTATGCGTAGTAGCGGGCAAAATCCGGCGAGTTGAACGGGTAAAAGATATTCGCCAGGAAGATAAGGGCAGCACCAATCCACAGGCGTTTGTGGAATAGCGGAATAATCCCGATGGCGAGCACGTTGATGACACTGTTCCCGGCAGCATAGGGGGCCAGCAGCAGTGATGCCGCCAGCAGCATCCCCGCTTTTTCGCGGGACATCTTGCGATCGCCCGTCCATGCCAGTCCAAGTGTGATGACCAGCAGTGCCGCCAGCGCCATAAAGATCAGCGGCGACGGAATGCCACCCAGTCGATTTAGCGCCGCGTTAAGGCCGATGTCGATGATGCTCCCGGCCTGATACTGGTTATCCAGCGAATTGAGCCATTCTCGCCCGCGCCACAACATCGCGGGGATGACGACTGCCAGCGTGATCCCGGCAGCTTGCAGCCACTTGCGCGGGGGCCATGTCAGCAGCACATAGACGCCAATCACCAGTGTGAAGTACAGCGTTACCTGTGGCTTGACCGTCGCCAGCAATGCGCCAATCGCCAGCAGCAGCGGGTTCTGGCGGTTGTACCCGGCAATGACGACAAGCGTCCCTGCGATAACCAGCCCCTCCAAATTTGCGTCCGCGATATTACGTAAGGCCGGGAACGAGGTCACCAGCAAAAAGACACTCAACCAGTACAGCCATTTCTTGCGCGTCTGCGGCACACTGGCGATCATCACTGCAATCGTAAAGTAAACGAGTAACCCCCACATCGCCCGCTGCGACACGGTTGACGCAATGGGAACCAGCGCCAACACACTCCAGGGCGGGTTTTTGAGGCCGTGACGACCATGATAGGTTAATGTCCAGTCGTCCAGTGTATACGCCAGATTGTCGATGCCGAGCGTTGTACCTTCGGTTTCCAGATTTTCGAAGAAGGTCACAAACATCACGCCGACTGCGACGAAGATCGCCGCGACGAATGCATACTTGAATAGGGTGAATTTATCGATTTGTAAGGACTGCATGTTGTCCTCTATGTTGGTCTTCAATATGGCTATTGTACGTGGACTTTGCCGCCGGTACCTTAACGATTGGGTTGGGTAAACGTTGGTTAAGTTAGTGTAGATTTTCATCGGGCTTTCGATATACTGAGTCATGTGTGCGCGTAAACACGCCGTGTACACACCTGTATTGGAATGTGGAGGCAACACCTTTGCGCGGTCGTGGCGTAAAGATCAACCGGAATTATAATCGCCCCTTCTTCAGTAAGCGCCAGCGCAGTACAACGGAAAGTGCCCGTGTACTGTTCTTCTTTGGCCTGATGATCGGCGGGTTTCTCATGTTTATTGTGACGCAGTACGAGCGTTTGCAGGTGCAGGCGATGGATATGGTCGGCCTTGCGCCGCCGCCAACCCCGTTCGCCAGCGACTACGCGACGGACGGCTACAACGCGTTTATGATAGGTGATGTTGACGAGGCAGCACGCTTGTTCGAGCGGGCGGTTGCGCTACAACCGGAAAACATCGACTACGTGTATGAATACGGGCGGATGCTTATTGAGGCGGGCCGCGAACCCGATTCGATCCCGATTGCCGACCAAGCTATATCCATCGCGCCAAACGATCCACGCGGTTACGCCTTAAAAGCGCGTGCGCTCATGTTTGACGATCCCGCGACGGCGATTCAAACTGCCATCAATGGCAATGAAGTGGACCCGAACTTTGCGCCGCTCCATGCTGCGATGGGCGTGGCCTACTTCAACTTGCAGCGCTGGCGCGAGGCTATCGCTGAGGGCGAACTTGCCGTCCAACTCGACCCGAACGATGCCTTTTCGCATCGCATGTTGTGGCTCGTTCGCACTTACGTCGGGGACTATCAAGGTGCGATCGATACCCTGCAACGGGCCATCGACCTGCAACCGAGTCTCGTTTCACCTTATTTTGAGTTGGCCTTCCTGTATAAGCTCGATCAGGTCGGGCAAGATACGATGGCGGTAGCCACCTATAATCGCATCCTTGAAATGGACCCTGAAAACGCGCAGGCGTATCTGCGTTTATGCGAGACTTACGCCAACGTCGCCAATGCCGACTTCCGCGTTGCGCAGCCCTTTTGCGACCGTGCGCTGGATATCGACCCGAATTATGGCTCTGCATACCGCGAAACCGGGCGTATGCAGTACAATCGCCGCAACTACGAAGGCTCAATCGAGTCATTTGAACGCTGTGCCGCTCTCGGTGCAGAAGATATTGAATGCTGGTATCTGCGTGGATTGGCCCACTACTGGCTGGCACAGTGTGAGGACGCATGGGACATTCTGCAAGAAGCACAGGTGCGTGCACAGACTAATAACGAGGGCGAGGGCGTCATGAACGCCATCGAAATCGGGTTGTTCAACGTCACGCAGAACTGTGAAGGCTACCAGAATCAATCCGTCCCTTCACCGCCACCACCCACGCCGATCCCACCCACGCCGATTGGCGGCAGCATCGGCTAACCCACTGAAAATCATGCGGGGATCACCTGCTTATGTATATTCGACGTGATTACTCGGAGCCATTCTTCACCGGGCGGCGACGTAAGAAAAAACGTCCTATTGGGCGTTATATCCTGATCGTGGCGCTGATTTCTGGCGGTATTCTGCTGTTCTCGTATCTGAACATGGACCGCCTGCAAATGACCGCGCTTCAAATGCTGGAAATGGCTCCCACGCCGACACCGTTCCCTAGCGAATTGGCGACCCGTGCCACGCAGCTTGCCGCAGTCGGTGATCTGGATGGGGCGGCGGTGCTGTTTGAGCAAGCCGTCAATCAGCGACCAGACAATATCGACTACAAATACGAGTACGGGCTGCTGCTGCTCGATATTGGCGAATACGCGCAGGTCGAAGCGCTCGGCGATGAGATCATTGCCCTCAGTCTGGTCGATCCACGCGGCTACTCGCTAAAGTCGGCAGCGCTGGTGCTGGATGGTAGCGCGACGGCGGCGATTCCGGTGGCGCTAAACGGCATCGAACTCGCGCCGGACTTCGCACCGCTGTATGCGACGCTTTCCCGCGCCTACATCGACACGTCACGCTACGAGGACGGACTCGATACGGGCTTGCTTGCCGTCGAACTTGCGCCATTTGACGCTGACGCCTATCGAGCATATGCTTATGCGCTTAACTGGAATGGCCTCAACGCGCAAGCGACCGAACAACTCGAACGGGCGGTGACGGTCGATCCCTCGCGCATCCCGGCCTATTTTGAACTGGCGGGGCAATATCTGGCGGTCAACCGCGATCAAGAGGCGATTGACGTATACAATCAGATTCGTGCTGTGCAGCCACGTAACGCACGGGCGAGCCTGCGTCTATGCCTGGCCTATCGCAAGATCGGGCAGTTCGATCAGGCATTAGGCTTTTGTGAAGACTCCGTCCGCTTTGACGATACCGACCCCGAAGCGCAGTTCTGGCTGGGTTTCCTGCAATACCAGAACCGGCAGTTTGATGTTGCCCTCGATTCGTTCACAGCCTGTGTCGCCAACGATCCCGGTGGGCAGAACTGGACGACGCTCGAATGCACGTATCGTATGGGACTATCCGAATTCTATCTGGGGGATTGCGAGGCGGCGTGGCCGATCCTGCGCGATTCGCTGATGATGGCGCGGTCCACGACCCGTGACGGCATTGACCGCATTGTGGAAAACATCAGCGCGGGGATGCTGGCTGTGAGCGATACCTGCCCAGAATATCGCGGACTGACATCGCCATTGATCCCGGAAGAAGACGCGCCAGCCGCTGATATTACACCCACGCCAGACGCCAGTACAACGCAGCCGGGAGCCTGACCGATGTATTTACGCACACCGAAACGCTATTCGTCGCGCCGTGGACGCACGCGCCTGATTTCGCTGCGCTGGCTGTGGTTGTGGATTTTGACGCCGGTTGTCGTCTTCGCTGGCCTCTACGTCTACAATAATCAGGACGAAATTGTGCCAGAAGTGCAAACCATGATTTCCGGCGTAGTGGATGACGCCAACAGCCAGGTGGCGACCGCTCGTGCTCCTGAACCAACCCCGACCGAAGACCCGACACAAAATATTCAACGGGCGAATGACGCATGGGCGCTGGGCGCGATCCAGGAAGCGGTCAGTCTGTATAGCGAGATTATCGACACCGTCCCCAACGATGTCGCCGTCCATTATCACTACACAATGGGCTTGATTATGCAGGGGCAGGAAGATGACGCCCTTGTTGCCGCAGAAAACACCGTCACCGCGAATCCGTTCACAGCCGATGCCTGGTCGGTGCAGGCAATGGCCTATAATGCAAACGGCATGTTCGGTGATGCGATTTCCAGCGCGCTGCAAGCCCTAGATTTTGCGTCGCAAGAAGCCGTAGAAGCGAATCCGGCGATGGCGGTTTCACGGGCGCGGGCATTGTCGCATCTCGCAGAAGCGTATTATTACGCCGAGCAGTATGAACGCGCCCAGTCTACCGTCAATGAGGCGCTGGAACTCGACCCGGATACTGCACATGCCTATTATGTAGAGGGTCTGCTCGATCAGGGGGCGCGGTTTGATCTGGTTTCTGCGCGTGATAGTTATACGCAGGCGTACACTATCGCGCCCAATTTGCCCTATCTGGGGACCCAGTTGGCGCTGGCAGAAACCGCACTCGGCAATTATCCAGAGATGGAAGCGCTTTACGAAGAAATTCTCGAACTTAACCCACAAAATACCCCGGCATTGTTCCGGCTGGGCAGTTACTACTTTAGCACTGTCGGTGATTGGAGCCGCGCAGCGGATTATTTGCGACGTTGTGTGGATGCCGAACCGAGCAACGCCCGTTGTCATTACCAGCTTGGACGCGCACTCGAACGGCAGGAGCTTTACACCGATGCGCTGGAATCGTTCGAGCGGGCCGTCAATACATCAGATACAGGTGATGCGTTGCATGGTCGCTATCATTACTGGTTGGCAAGCGTTAAATTCTCGCTGGTGGATTGCAACGGTGCGATCACGGATTTACAGAACGCGTTCCGCTTTGCCAGCCAGTTAAGTGACGACATCACCTTAAGTGCGATTCCCGACCTTGCCGCACAATGCGGGACGAGTATCGGCGGGGCAGTCGCGCCAACACCGACTCCCACTCCAGCGGCAGAAGCATAAACGAATTGGATGTTGGCATCATCATTGAGGCATAGAGGAGCGTACATGTACATACGCTCCCCTATAAGTGTTCCCTTAAGGACTCGGTTCCAGACACGAGGGCTGTGTGCCGTAACCTTCGGGCCACTCTTCGCCATAGAACGCCATATATTCACTCACGTGTGATGACCAGTATTCGTTATTGTGCTCCCCCACCGGGTTAATTACATAGCGATGGGTGATAGAGCGCTCGCGCAGCGCGTCAGAGAGTTCGCGCTGGCTAAATGCCGCCGCATCCCCGGAACCGTTATCCATGTACATGCGCAGATTGGCCTCCGGTAATAGCGATGAATTCTGTGCAATGGTAATCGGGTTAAACGCCGCCGGAACTGCCGCAAGTCCGGGAAATTCCGCGCTGTGACCGCCCACGATCCCAAAAATATCGGGGTGGCGGAACGCAACGCTGTATGCCCAGAATCCGCCGCGAGAGATGCCACCGATGGCGCGATGCTCGCGGGTATTCCATGTGCAAAAGTCACGCTCAATGTCAGGGATCAGTTCGTCGAGAATATGCGTTTCGTAGGAGCGATCCGGCGGGAATGTATTGCGCCCACCGATGCTGCCGAAATAGGGCATGACCAGAATCATAGGCGGCAGCGCTCCGAGGCGGATGCCCTGTTCGAGCGCGTTAATTGCGCCGATGTCTTCCCACTGTTGTTCGCGGTAGCTGAGTCCATGCAGCAGGATCACATACGGAAAGCGAAGCTGTGTCTCGTAGTAACAGGGGGGCACATACACACGGTAGCGCAGATTTTCGCCACCGGCTACATCGCTGCGATTGTCGGTGAATTCGATGATCTCACCGCTGTCCTGGTCACAGGGGAATGCGGTCGGCGTGGCCGGCAAATTCGGCGTTAGCGTCGGTGGTGGGGTGCGCGTTGGTCGCAGTGTTGGCGTCGCAGCGATCGGCGTCGGTGATACGTCGGAGGTGACGACGACCGGGAAAGGGGTTGCGCGTGGGGCCATCGGATCGCAGCCTGTCAGCAGCAGCAAAAAGAGCGCCGCGAACAAGCTTGCGGTCAGCGGGCGAGCCGCCGTCTGGCGGAAGAGAAAGCGTCGCAGAGATCGCATCAATAGTGACTCCGGGTTTGCGTCAAAATGCCACGCTGATTATAGCTTAATCGTGGTTGTTGAGCAGGGCGCGGACACGTGAAATTTGTTCCGCACTTTGCAACAGATTGTCACAGATCACCACGGCGTCTATGCCGATACTTAAGACAGCTTCCAGATCGCTCATGCGTTTGATGCCGCCAAGTGGCATGACGCGAGTGTGCAGCGGTGCGAATTCGCGCAGGTCGGCTAGCAAATTGAGATCAAGTTCGCCATCAAACCTCGTTTCATGTCCAATCGCAACGACATGCGGGCTGAGGTCCTCCGCTAGACGCAGGCTCTCTATAGTGGCGACCTGCAAAATCGAGGTCATACGCCAGCGCTGTGTCGCAGAGATAACACGGCGCAAAGTCGGGTATTCCAGATGCGAGGCATAGGCAATCACGGCAGACGCTCCGGCGGCGCGGGCTTCGGCGACATGATACTCGCTCAATACATAATCCTGATAAATGATCGGTCTGTTGACACCGCGTGCCAGC
>DAOTXA010000341.1:0-12108 GCA_034435595.1 Anaerolineae bacterium
GGGTTTTCCGGGCTGTTGAGACCATTATCAAGGAAGTAGAACCACGAGGGGGTATCGCCTTCCTTAAGGCCCTGTGTACCAGCACCGTCACGCGGGTAGGCTGCGCCCAGAGGTCCAACACGGGTCACGTTGTTGGTCACCCAGGTACGGCTGACCAGATTGCTATCACCATCACGGTACATACCACGGAATACCGACGTGAACTTATTGGACGGGTACAGGTTGCGCACGTAGAACAACTGCGGGTAGCGGCTGCGAATCCACGAGGCGGTGCTATCCTGATCGGCGATAGCATGAACGCGAATTTTGCTGAGGAACTCGTTCAACTGCGCATCGTTGCGGTTGTTATCAACGCGCCAGATCGCCTGCGCGAGATCGGCAGTTCCGCCCCACGCCACGATATTGACCGGGCGGTTATCGGAACGGTCAACAACGCTGATAATCCAGTTCGAGGCCTCGGTGTCTTTCGAGGAGCCGATACTGGTCCAAACGCCGGTTGTCTCGCTGGCGTTGCGCTGCCCGCTTTTAACGACGCCGCGCAGATAGTTTGTCGTCGGATACCCGTCAGCATGGCGCATCAGATTGCCGCGCACCTGCCCGTAGGCATCGATGATATCGCGGATGCAATTCGGATGCGTGCCGCCGCCGCGCAAATCGCTGGATGCGATCAGCCCTTCGATGTCGAACTCATTCGAGTACGTCATCAAGCGGACGAGCGTCTGCTGGTCATCGGGGTCACCACCGCAAATGTCGGTCAGCACGACGAGACGCGGCTTGGCATCTCCGCTGGCTGCGACTGCGGCGGGTTCCGCTGCCATGACCGCGCCATTGAAAAGCGCAAACAGCGCCACCAATAGCAGACCGATCAATAAGCGTGTGCTACTCTTTCGGTTTAAGGACATCGTATTCATTGAAGCCTCTCCCTTCGATATCGCCCGCTCATGTTTGCTTAAGCTTCCATGTACGTTATTCATGATTAAGCGACATTTCATTGGATATGTGATGCAAAAGGCCCTTGCCTTTTTACGAACTTCATTTTCGCTTTACTTTTTGTTGAGGGAGATAGGCCGAAAGTCCCATAAATCTTTATGGAGTCTGAATTCTTTAACTTTCATAGGGGCGCACAAACCGCCTATATATGACAAAATCTATTTCATACCGTATGCAAATCATCCTCAAGGGAGCTTAAAACGGCAAAACACCTTACAATTTTGTTACTTTGAAGCGGCACAGCGTGCCCTATGTCAGGTTATGCAGAAGAGTTGACAGAATTCAAACGTAAGTTGCGAATAAATTAACGATGAGTAAAGCCCTAAAATGCGGGGATCGTAGTGCGAGGAGGCGATATACAAGCGTGATAGCCGTATAAAATCGACAGGGCGAGGTTGCCCTCGCCCTGCCACGCCTGAAATATGGAACTACTTGCCGGGTACGCCGGTTACGAGATCGCCGATGCCTGAGGTTTTTTCGAGACCGGCGCGTATTTGTGATAGAGTTTTTCATATGAGGAAGTCATGCGCATCACGTTGAAATCGTTCAGGATCAGAGACTGCCCTGATTTGCCCATTTCGACGCGCTTATCCCCGACCGCAAGTATGTCTTGCATGGCTTTCGACAGCTTTTCGAGGTCCTCTGGTGGCACGATAATGCCGTTTTTATACGGATCAATGACTTCATTGGCCCCGCCTACATCGGTCGCTACGACCACTTTGCCGGCAGACATCGCTTCGAGGATGCTCAACGACAGCCCCTCGTTGGCGGAAGATTGGACATACACATCCATCGCAGCCAGCAGACGCGGCACATCGCTGCGCCACCCCGCCCACGTGACAGCATCACTGATGCCCAGTTCAGCAGACAGCGCCTTAAGTTCGTCCATAAGGCCGCCAACCCCTGCCAGCAGCAAACGCGCATTCTTGTCTTTCGGGTAAATCGTCGCGAAGGCATGCAGCAGCAAATCCAGCCGTTTTACCGGCTCAATGCGCCCGGTATAACCAAACACGACATGCTCCGGCCCGAATCCGAATTCCCTACGGCAGGACTCGCGCTCCTCTGGTGCATTGAAGTAATTATAGTCAATCGCATTTTGAATTGGCGTTACCTTCGCCTCACCGATAAAAGGCCACTCGGTGATGATCTCGCCCATTGTGCGACTGACCGGCATCAGGTGATTTGCCATGTACAGGCTGACGCGATCGACAAATGTGTACAACCAGCCGTGTTTGCGGTCGGGCGGAAAAGTCAACAGATGCTTGGTATAAATCACTGGTTTGTGCGAAAGCCTCATCCCCAACCATGTCAACACCGTCGTCGCCGGGGTGTGCGTGTGGACGATGTCAATCGCATTGTCGTCGATGATCTTGCTCAGGATTTTGGGTGCGCCCAGACGCCCCACAGACTCCCCGGTTTCATCAACGTGATAGAAATAAGTAATGGCCCCCAATTGTTCGAGTGGCTCTTTCTTATCCCCGTCTTCAGGCGCAGCCACAACCCAGTTGTAGGCTTTGGGGTTCAAATGCTCAATAATGTCTTCTACGATGCGCGTGATACTGGAATCCTTGAATGTCGGTATCACATGCAGGACGTTAATCTTAGCCATACTCCCCCGATTCGTAAATGAGGTTTACGGGGCGATCAATTACACCGCCCCTATATAAGAAACAGGCGGCGATGATCGCCCACCGCCCGTAATAGCAAATCGTTTAACGATTGCCAGTTGTGGCAGGCCACCGAATGCGATTGCCATCTTCATCCAGTTCTTCGCCGTGGACGACCATCGCGTATAGCGCGGCAATCAACCCGGCAAGCAACCATAAGCCCTGCACCGGGGGTCGTCCGTTGAACACATCCACCCACATATGGAACATGTGCCCACAAATGACCGCAAACAGCGCCAACGCAATCGTGGCATAAAAGCGATCACCCACCTGCCAGACGCGCCAGGCACGCCAGAGGTTCATGAACATAAACGTCAGAAACGCCATCAACCCCAACCCGCCAGTTTCGGAAAGTACCAGCAGGTATTTATTATGGACCGTGTATAACCAGTTATTAGCGAAGTCGAGCGGTGTAAAATCTGGTAACACGGTGGCGAAGTTATTCAATCCGATACCGGTTAACGGGCTGCTATCTACCATCGACATCGCAATGATGTTCAGTGGATTGCGCCCTTCAGCGGCACCGCCGTCATCCCCGAATAATCGCTCCAACAGCAGTTCAGGGAACAGAAGCATCAGCACCAGAACGGCAATCGAGAGCATCATCGGTGCAGAAAGCGAAATCCATCCCCGCAATACCATGAAGAAGATGAACACCGAGGTCGAGACGGCGAGCGCAACCCATGCACCACGCGACAGCGTCAGGAAGATGCCAAGTCCACCGACCGCGAAAGCGAAAATCGCGAACAAACGCCAGTAACGGTGTACTCGCAACATCAGGAACGCCAGCGCCGGAACCAGGAAGAAGCTGAAAAATGCACCCGCTAGATTTGGCGACTTGAAGTGACCATCCACACGCACAGAATAAACGCCATCTGTACCACGATAAGCGCGAATCCCCGCGTAACTTGGCCCGAAGCGCTGCCAGAGCAAGTACAAGCCTTCAAAGACCATCACGCCCAGCATCACCACAAGCAGGAAAATCACGTCATTCCGTGTGCGCACAGTTCCAGAAATGTACGCGAACAACAGCAGCATTTGCGCCAGCAGCGCCAGCTCGAACAGCGTAGCCTGGGTGTTCGTCGCCGTGAAAATCGACAACATTCCAGCCCCGATAAACCCGAATGCGGGCAACGCATATTTGAAGGTCGGTCTGGTCGCGGTTTTTTCCCGCGTGATCAGCAATTCCAGCAGCCATAATGCGTACAGCCCGATCAACGAAAAGCTCGTTAGCGAGATAATGAAGCCGCCAATGCTGCCCATCTCGCTGATATCCTGCACGAAAGCAAGATTGATATCGTATTGAATAGCGAGGTCGGCAACGACTACAACCAGCAACCAGCGCCGGAGCGGTTGACCGATGACAATCAGCGCAATCGGCATGAACAAGACCCCGAAGAAAATGGCTGAGTCCATCATGCTGCCACTGCCTATTCTCATCACGCCGACCAACCCGCCGACGCCGTAGAACACACCGGCAGCAATCGCGATTGCCCAACGCATCAACAGACCGGTTTCCAACCAATTCGCCTGCGTATATGCTATAAATCTTTGCACGAATAACCCACCTAACGGTTATTGGTTTACAGGTGCGGCCCGCAATGCGGGTGACCTGCCGCCATGATAGCGGCAGGCATTTGATAACTGTTCAAGACAATTGGGACAGCACGCTTACGCGGGCGTCGCCCCGCCGGGAAGCGGCTCGTCATCAGACGCAGGCTTGGGCAGTTCCGGTGACATCGCCGCGCCCTTGCCAGAGCGTCCGCCACCCTGCGAATTGTCTGTCACTGTTGTGCGGGCGATGGCGTGATAGTACGACTGCATCGATTTCTTCTCGGCATTGTTGATCACCACGCCGACTACGTTTGCGCCGATCTGCTGCAACTGATCCATAGCACGGCGGACACCGTCACGGGTCGAGCGGCGACGTGTCACAATGACGAGGACATTATCCACCACCGAGGCAATCTGCGTGGCGTCGGCGACGACGGTCAGCGCAGGACTATCGATCAACACCATGTTGTAGTGTTCTTTGAGACGGTTAATCGTCTCCACCATGCGCTCAGACGCAATCAGTTCCGCGGCGTTGGGCGCAGCCGACCCCGCCGGGATAATATCAACGCCCGTGTCGCTGTTGTTCTGAATCACGTCTTCGATCTCCAGACGACCGCTCAACACATCGCTCAGACCGCGACTATTATCCACACCATAAAGATCGTGCTGGCGAGAAACGCGCATGTCACCATCAACCACGACAACGCTGTTACCAACCTGCGCGGTCACTGCCGCGAGGAAGGCAGCCACCGTCGATTTACCCTCTTTCGGGTCTGCACTGGTGACGACAATTGAGCGGCTCTCTTCAGCCAGTCCCAGCATCACGAACAGATTTGTGCGCAACGTGCGGAAATTCTCCAGCGCAATAGTATTCTTATCCGCCTTCACCTGGTGGCGAAGTTCGCTCGCCATAGGAATGTGCGCCAGTGGCAACGCCCCGACGACATCGCGGATTTGCTCACTGGTATACAGGCGACTGTCGAGATTTTCGAAGACGAAAGCCAGACCGAGCGCGGCAACACCCGCGATCGCCACACCAAGGCCGATAAACAGGATACGGTTCGGGCCATCTGGAGAACCGGGTGCTTCGGCATACTGCACCACATAGATTGAGGTCGCCTGACGCTCCTCCTCGAAGATGGTGGTATTAAACGTATCTTGCAGACCTTGCACGCGACGTTCGGCATTTTCAAGCAATAACTGCTCTTCTAAGGGCAGGCGTCCGCGCAAAATCGCGTTATCGCCGGTCAGATTGTATTGCTCGTAGAGGGCGTTCAGTTCCTCAATCGCCACATCCAACTCGCTCATGACCGACCCCGACGACTCGCCCACCTGACCAAAGTAGAGTTCGCGGTTATTTTCGATCAGCATATCAGCCAGCGTGTTGGCGATTTCAGGATTACGTCCCTCCACCGTCAAAACCAGCAGTTCGGTGTTGCGAAGCGCATTCAGGCTGACATTGGGCCGCCGTTCGAGGTCCAATTCCTCCATCAGCGGGACCATCACACGGTCGCTCTGAATCACATGTAGGTAGGTGTTGCTAAGGCGGTCACCATAGGTCGTGTTTCCCCAGCCGCCACTGGTCGGCGTCAACACACGAAGTGTTACCTCCGTGCTGTAACGATTGGGCATCTGCATCACCAGACCTACGACGACGATGGATGCAATAGCTACCGTCGCAATGATGATCCACTTACGACGCCACAGGATTTGAAGAACATTTGTTAGTTCCATAGCGTAACTTTCCTCAGGCTTGTTTTTCGATTGCGGTTGCCCGCCTTTCGACGAGCACCGCTTGTATACAACCGGTGACGGGTTACTCAGGCAAAGAACCTGTCACTGAGAAATATCGTGATGGGATGATCTGCTTGGGCGTGCGTCCATAGGACCACAGCAGATGAACATGGGCGACGCCTTCAGGGTCGATATATTCGACACGAACGTCATATGACTGACCCGCGACCAATTCGGTCACAAATACAGATTCGAGATCGTCATCGCTGACTTGCAACTGCTCCGCCGCCAACTGCCCTTCAAAGTAGAATGCCATAGGGTCAGTAGAGCGCACCCAGAACTCGTGCACGCCAGATTCCACCGGGATCAATGTACCTTCCCAGACGATGCTGTACCCGTCATCCTGAATTTCTGGCGGGCCACTGTTGAACCAGTCGAAATTTACATTGCTATCTACACGCGTGTATACGCGTTCGGTAAAATTGGGATTGCGGAAGTATTGCCCGACAATGCCAAGTTCGGCATTTTGTTCCAGCGAGGCCAGGATGTCCGCATCCTCGACACCAAACTCAGCCGGAACACTCGTATCAGAAACCAGTTCCTGCCATTGCTCAAAATTAAAGCGCTCGTTGCCGATATGGAAGACACCGGGCTGGTTGACATCGTAGTAACGATTCTCTTCCAGCACAATCATCTCATCCCACGACGTGCGCCCACCACCGGGGATGTCAATCAGGTACTGGTCAGAGCGTGTGGTGGCGATTACGTTATTGCGCACCGTCCAGTTCAGTAATTCAAGTTCACGAACCTCGCCCGTCGTATTATCCGTCACCGGGCGGAAGCGACTCGGCTCCAACAACCGTATCTGACCGAACTCGTTGCCGTAGATACGATTGTTTTCCAGAATGATCTGCTCGGAATTGGTCGAGAAGATACCGGCATTGCCAAAGTCGCGACCCTGTGCCCGGTTCTCGCAGATGACGCTATCACGGATCACCACCGGCCCCGGCGAAGCTTCGATAAACACGCCCATCGGGTAGTTATCGCAGATCGTCGCATTCTCCACCAGTATGTGTTGGTTGTCGAAGTCGAGCCACAGTCCGGCCCCTTCATTGTGTTCGGCGCGATAATTGCGGAACACACCACGATAGATCACAAGGAACTTTTGCCCCGCATCCCAACCGTTAAAACCACCCAGCGCCCCGCGCCAGTTGTTGTACAGATTATCGACGTTCTCGACGTAGAGATTCTTCGCATTGAACGCGCCCATACCGCGAATACCATTGTAATTGGCGATGGAGTTGAGAATCGTGACGTTCTCTACACGACGCAGGAAGAATCCAGCCCAGTTGCTATACAGGAATTCAGAATCTTCGATCAAAATATTCTGCGAATCGCGGATGAAAAGTGGACCGCCCCCCGGTAGTGACGCCGCATACGTGAAACGCAGCCCGCGCAGGGCGATATTATCCGTGTCATCAAGGAACAGAAACGACTCGCGCACCGGCACATCGACCTGCACAGCATTCAGGTCAATGTCGTCTTCCAGCCAGATCGTCAGCAGGTCGTTGGCTTCGGAGACATAAAACGTGCCGGGGGTCATCTCCTGACGGGTCAACACCTGCCGCAGCGGTTGCTCGTCGATGAAAACGGCTTCGCGGCGACGGGTAATCGGGGCCATATACGCGTTTGGCTCGTCGCCCCACGGGTTATCAAACGGACCCCAATCATACTCCCAGAAATGCGTGTAAATGGGCTGATCTTCATCAACACGTTCCCATTCAGTAAAAATATCAGCCGCAGAAAGCGTGACTGCCCCCGGTTCAATTGCCTCGATGATGATAGGTGCGCCGGGTTTGGCTTCCTGAGCGCCGTTATAACGCAGGTCTTCGCGGTAGGTTCCCGCCGCCAGAAGGATGCGCGTACTCAGCCCGTTCCTACGATTATCGACAGCTTCGCGCAGTGCTACGTCGATGGTCAACTTCGGTTCGTCCTGTGTCCCCAGACCAGTATCCGAAGCGTTCGGATTTGCTTGATCCACATAGATCGTTACATCTGTCACAGCGGGGAACTCGACAGGGGTTGCCAGTTGAAAACCCTCTGGCAGACCGTCAACATCTTGAGCGGCAACCAGGTTGACACTGAATACTGCTATACACAGCACCAAGAGGCCGAGCAAAATTGTCTGGTTGCTCTTGCGTGGCATCGAAATCATCAGGGCGGGTTTCTCCTTTGAGTGTGTTTTCTTCAATAGTACTGCTAGACTTACGGGTACTGCTAGACTCATGCTTGTACTTTGATGTTATGTTGCAAGGCCAATCGCGTGCTTGTAAACGACCATCGTCTTGCGGGCACAGGCATCCTCGCTCCATTCACGATCCAGCAGTTCGCGGCCTGCCTCGCCCATCTGCTCGCGTTTGTCATTGTCCTGCATAATGTCGATGATGGCAGCAGCCAGCGCATCCGCATCACGTGGCGGCACAAGATAGCCGGTGACACCATCTTCGACCATTTCTGGCAGACCGCCGACTTGCGTAGCAATCACCGGTTTGCAGAAGCTGTAGGCCACCGGCACAACGCCACTGGTCGAAGCTTCAATATATGGCAACACTACGACGGCGGCCTGTGCGAAGAGTTTGTCGCGCTCTTCATCGGTGATATAGCGATTATGCACGTCGAACACGCCCGGATCATCCATCATATCGGTATACCGGGCGAAGTCCTCACCGCGCCCGCCGATCACGATCCGAACATCCGGTAAAGCGGCGGTCACTTTTGACTGCGCCTTGATGAGATATTCGAGTCCCTTGTATTCCCAGATACGCCCGAAAAACAGCACCGACCGCCCCGGAATAATGTCGCGCACAGCTTCGCTCGCAGCACCATCCACGCCCAGGGCAACATGTGGCACCACATGAATGCGCTTTTCCGGTAGCGATTGCGTCTCGATGGCGAGCGTCCTGACCGCCTGCGTATGCGCGATCAACGCATCTGCCTGACGGTTGCCCCAGTGGATTAACGATTCTGGCACACGCTTCGACTCATGGTCACCGGGATGATGGACGACATCATGCACCGTAATCACCAGCGGATAGCGCCGGATAAAGGGCAGCAGCATATTCAAATACAGTGCGCCCTTCTGAATGTGAATGACATCGGGCTTAAAAGCGTTTAGAGCGCGGCGCAACACCATCATTTCTCGCAGATTTTGCAGCGGTTGGCGCATCCGGTACCAGCGCAGCTTGTGGACCTGAACCGCCGGGTCCAGCATGGACTCGCGCCCTTCTAGCTGTTGATCTGACAGAAACAGGCAGACCTCGGCATATTTCGAGAGGCCATTCGCCATGCGGATCATGTATTCGCCAAAATCATAGGACACCAGTGCGACTTTCAAGCGCTGCTCAGTCCCGCCAGATACATCTACGTTATCCGGTTGTTTGATCTGTAGTGGCGTCGCCATACGCTGCCCTATCGTTTGCAAATCGTTTATAGAGGTATACATGAAAAAGGGCGATGGCGTTACAGGCTCCATCGCCCCCGGTTGTACGTGATTGTTAGTCGTTATGGATGTTCAATGTAGACAACTGCGCGATAATATCGCCCCCATCTCCCGGCAGTTCGAACAGGTACAGAATGGTACGATACCAGCGCTGTACTTCCACCAGTTCCCACGGATTCTCGATCTGTTCGGTAAACGTACCCTCGATGTTAGCAAAATTGAACTCCTGCTCGTTCCAATCGAGCGAGGTAATCCACACCCGATCATACCCGGCTACGCAATCCTGCACCTCTTGCAAAATGTCAGCGTGCTGCGGTTCCCAACCATAGTCAAGATATTCGCACACCGGTAGGTCGCCCTCATAGTACCACTCGAAACTCTCACGAACCTGCGCACGGCGTGCTGGCTCGTTAGAAGTAATGACAATCACGTCACCGGGCTGCGAATTCGCCATGACGTAACCGGCGTTTTGGGGCCACTGGTCATTGAACGGGTCTTCGTAGTAGATGTAGAGGCCACGGACCTGAATGAGCAGAATTGCGCCTACGATGGCGATTTCAGGGATAACGTGGCGGATGTTGTACAGCACAATCGCCGTCAGCAGGTACAGTGCCGGGGCCGCCGCCAGCAGGTAACGATCCACAAAGATCGGTTCCATAATATACGAGACGATGAACGGCGTGATGATCGAGCCGCCCAGCCAGAACAGTACCAGCGCGGTCGGGCGATGAAATTCTTTGGTGTAGCTTGCTGCTTCTGTCGGGAGTTGACGGATCGAACGCCCCCACTTGCCAAGCCCGTTGGCACGCAACTGAATCAGCATCATAGAGACGAAGAACCATCCCGCTGCTGCGAACGACACCAGCGCGAAGTAGGTGGGCCAGTGGAAGTAGAAGCGCACAAAGGTGCGGATCGGCGCAAATGGCGACGGGTGCGAAATCCACGTTGGCGCCAGGTTGCCTTCCCCGCTCGTACCACCCAGCACCTGAAGCAATCCGTAGGCGATGAGCGCAATAATGGCAAACTGGCTAATCACCCAGCGCGGACCTATCTTCATCAGGTCGTCACTTTTGGCACGCCACAGCAAGAAGTGGTAGTACAACCCATAAAGGCCCTGCGAGAACAACACAAACATACCGTGGCTGTGCCCGTAAAAGGTCAACGCACTGAACAGCACATATGGCACAAAGTGCTTTAACTTTCCGCTTTGCAGTGCGCGATAGTAAAATAAATAGGAAAGTAGCGTCATTAGAACATAGACGCTGTAGTAGCGGAAGTTTTGCGACTGGAATACGAGGAAACCGGAAAAGACGAAAAAGATCGTGGCGACAAACGCAATGCGCTTATTGAACCATTCCAGCGAAAGCTGGTACATGATCACGATGCTGATGATCCCGGCAGTTGCCGAGAGGAGACGCGCACCTGATTCACTTTCACCGAAGATACGGGTCCAAATGTACCCAAGAACCTGGAACAGCGCCGGACGACCATTGTCGATCTGCGCCTCAATGCCGGACCACGGTCCAACGACGATGTTCATCATGGTGACTTCATCATGCCAGAAGCCTTCGGCCCCAAGCTGGAAGAGACGCAGGAATGCGCCAATTGCCACAAGAATGAACAATGCTACGGGTACCGCAATCAAACGGCTGCCCAGAACCTCGAATATATTCGTAGAAGATGAGTTATTGGTTACGCCTTGCGATTGTGTGTTCGTGCTCATGCCTCATTCGCCCTGATATAACTATGTGTGAATGCCTGTGGGTGATGCGATGGCACATGCTGTGCAGTTCCATAAAACCCGGTGGGTTTTTAAGGTCGTGGCACGGTTGAATTTCAGGCAGAATTCACCCGTGTACAGCCCACTTATAGCATAATGATTGAACTAATTTCTATCTTACCCGTTACTTTTCAGAATTTTTTCGTATTTGCGAACACATTCTCAGGTAATGTTTGTAAGATGCGTAGTTTCACTACAATAAATACCTTGCACGTTAACCTGTTCAACCTCCCGCATACACACACATATACATTTGGAGGAAATGGTCCCGTGAGCAAACGTCTGAAAATTTTAGCTTCAGCATATGCCTGTAACCCCGAAAAAGGTTCCGATGACGGCTGCGGCTGGAATATCGTAAAGCAACTTACCCGCTTCGGCGAGGTTGTCGTCATCACCTTGCCCACCAACCGCGAGGCAATCGAACGGGCGCTGGCAAAAAACCCGATGCCCGGCGTCACATGGCATTACTTCGATACCCCCGATTGGATCAATAAGCTCACCTACAAAGGCCAGCGTGCAGAACGCGTCCACTACCAATTGTGGCAGGCATGGGTGTACCCCTTTGCGCAAAAACTGCACCGCGAGCATCAATTCGATGTCGTCCACCACATCACCTATACCCAGTACTGGACGGCAAGCTATCTCGTCCATCTCAAAGGCGCGAAGTTCGTATGGGGACCCGTTGGCGGCGGTGAATCTGCCCCGAAAGCGTTTAAACCTTTGTTTCCCCAGAATGGCAAACGCTACGAAACCATCCGCGATATCGGGCGCGTCACCGGACACATGCACCCCTGGGTGCATCTGGATGCGAGGCGATCCGTCCTCGCTATCCCCACCACGCAGGAGACAGAGCGGCAGGTGCGCAGCCTGGGTGCCCGCAATAC
>DAOTXA010000342.1:0-1973 GCA_034435595.1 Anaerolineae bacterium
AAGCATCTCCGGGCGCAAAAGATCGCGCTGGAAAATCATCTGCCGTGTATCTATCTGGTGGATAGCGGCGGCGCGTTTTTGCCCATGCAAGACGAAGTGTTCCCCGACGCCGACGACTTCGGGCGCATCTTCTACAATCAGGCGCAGATGAGCGCACTCGGCATCCCGCAAATCGCCTGTGTGATGGGGTCGTGTACGGCGGGCGGGGCGTATGTCCCGGCGATGAGTGACGAGACGGTCATCGTCAAGGGAACGGGGACGATCTTTCTGGGCGGTCCGCCGCTGGTGAAGGCCGCCACCGGAGAAGAAGTCACCGCCGAAGAACTGGGCGGTGCGGATGTGCATACCCGCGTTTCCGGCGTAGCCGATCACTTTGCAGAGGACGACGCACACGCGCTCGACATCGTGCGCGAGATCGTCGCCACGCTCAACCGTCGCAAGCGGGTAGATGTGGACGTTCAGCCGCCGGAGGAACCGCGCTATCCCGCCGAAGACCTGTACGGCATCATCCCCACCACATTTAGAGAGAGCTACGACGCCCGCGAGATCATCGCCCGTTTAGTCGATGGCAGCCGCTTCCGTGAGTTCAAGCCGCGCTATGCCACCACATTAATTACCGGATTCGCCCGCATCGAAGGCTACCCGGTGGGGGTCATCGCCAACAACGGCGTGCTGTTCAGCGAATCCGCACTCAAGGGATCGCACTTCGTCGAACTGTGTACGGCGCGAAATATCCCGCTGGTATTTTTGCAAAACCTGACCGGGTTCATGGTCGGCAAGGCGTATGAATCTGGCGGCATCGCCAAAGACGGCGCGAAGATGGTCCACGCGGTAGCGAATGCCAGCGTGCCGAAGCTAACGGTCATCATCGGTGGCAGCTTTGGCGCGGGCAACTATGGCATGTGTGGACGCGCCTACAATCCCCGCTTTCTATGGACATGGCCCAATGCGCGGATCAGCGTGATGGGCGGCGAGCAGGCGGCGAACGTGCTGCTGACGATCAAGCGCGATCAACTGGCGCGGCGCGATCAACCGGATATGAGCGCGGACGAGCAAACCGAGTTCAAGCAGCCGATTCTCGACAAATACGAGCGCGAGGGCGAACCCTACTACGCCAGCGCTCGCCTGTGGGATGACGGCATCCTCGACCCGGCGCATACGCGGCGCGTGCTCGGTCTGGCGCTGTCGGCGTGCTTCAACGCGCCGACGGAGGAGACGCGCTACGGGGTGTTTCGGATGTAGAAATCTTGATTGTTCAACCACGAAGAAAGAAGATGAAGAAGCAAATCTTCGTGTCCTTCTTTCTTCGTGGTTAATCTCAATGCTGTACAATCAAAGCAGCGAATAACGGAGAAACACGCCCTATGGAAGCAACGCCAACCGAACAACTCACAATTGACGACTACGTGCGGCTGTACGATCTCGAAGGTCCGTTTGAGATCATCAACGGCGAAAGGATCAAACGGATGCCCCCGGTAGCGATTCACACCTACATGATTCGTGCGCTATTTCGCATTCTAGATGCCTACTGCCAGAAGAACGGATTGGGTGAAGTTTTTGCAGAAATGGCGTTCGTGCTGTCCTACTCATCGAACTGGGTATCCGGTTCCCGTATCCCGGATTTAATGTTCATTGCAGCAGATCGCTGGCAGGCGTATACAAGCGCCGACCCCAATTGGAAGCAGAAGCCACTGGTCATCGTGCCGGATGTAGCCGTTGAGGTCGTCTCGCAAAACGATCTGTATACCGATGTGCAAAACAAAGTCGAAATCTACCAGCAGGACGGCGTGCGTGTGGTGTGGGTGGTTGATCCCATGCGGAAGCGCGTCGAAGTCGTCACAGGTGACTCTCGCGTCACACTGACCGAAGCCGATATACTATCCGGCGGCGAGGTGCTGCCCGGTCTGGCGGTCCCCGTGAGCGACATTTTCAACGAAACCAGTTCATAAACGCAAAACGGCGGCCCATGTGAG
>DAOTXA010000343.1:0-5181 GCA_034435595.1 Anaerolineae bacterium
TACCAGACAAAAGATTTATAAAAATTTCGTAATGCATTGCTTAAAATACATAGAACACCTGTTCATTTCGCGCAATGGATGATACACTTGTTCTAATTAGAAATGGTGAGGAACGCTATGCTGCACGTTCACCGCAAACCGGATGTTTTCCAGCGCCTTACGCAGATGGGCGACGTAACGCTGTACGAACCGGCAGGCGATAACCCATCGGCAGAGCAGGCCGGCGCTCAGCGTCTTGGCAGAGGAAGCAACAGCTTTCAACTGAGTGATTGTGTGGCTCATGTACAAACGCCAAAAGGCGCGAAGCCCGTCCTCAAGACGATGATGACTACCGCCTGCGAGCGTAACTGCTTTTACTGCCCGTTCCGCGCTGGACAGAGCAAGATGAAGCGCGTTACCGTCACCCCGGACGAAATGGCGAGCGCGTTCGTACAAATGGAATCCGCCAAATTGGTGGACGGTCTATTTTTGTCGTCGGGGATCATCAAGGGTGGCGTCACGTCGCAGGATAAAATTATTGATACGGTCGAAATTTTGCGGCGTAAGCACGACTATCGCGGTTACATCCACCTCAAGATTATGCCGGGTGCGGAATACGACCAACTGGTTCGCGCCATGCAGCTTGCAGACCGCGTGTCGATCAACCTCGAAGGGCCGACGCCGAAACGTCTAAACGCTCTCGCCCCGAAGAAGGACTTACATAATGAACTACTGGTGCAACTGAGGCGGGCGCACGCCATCCGCCAGAACGACCCGCGCATTCGGGCAAGCATCGTGACGCAATTTGTCGTTGGCGCGGTCGGAGATACGGACCTTGAACTATTGTCACTCAGTCATGGGCTGTACAATCGTCTCGGACTGGCCCGCGCTTACTATTCGTCGTTTAGCCCGGTTCCGGGGACGCCGTTCGAGAATCTGCCACGTTCGGCACAAATCCGCGAGCGACGGCTGTATCAGGCGAGTTTTCTATTGCGTGATTATGGGTGGGATGTCGAAGAATTGCCGCTGGTGGGCGCAGGCAATCTGCGCACTGATGTCGATCCAAAGGTAGCCTATGCCGATGCGACATTGCGCCATGCCCCGGTGGAGATCATGACGGCGGATCGCGGGCAGTTGATGCGCATCCCCGGCATTGGCCCTAAAACAGCCGATGCCATCCTCAATGCCCGCGCACAGCGCACCCTGCGTGATATCGGTCAGCTATCACGTTTAGGCGTCCGTACCGCCGATCGTACCGCGCCATACATTTTGCTGGACGGTGCGCGTCCACCCACACAGCCGCGTCTGTTCTAGGTGCTACGAGTCTGGGTAAGCCGCTAAAATTCGGAGCCAGGAGGATGAAATTCCCTGGTGGGTGGGCGGAGACGAAGCCGTCAGACACTACTTAAACGGCTTCTAAGAAACGACCGCTGAATACTGAAACTGGCGACGGTTAAATTCTTATGAATTCGCTTGATAGTCCTTGCAAAGTACGCGCCACCCGTTACACTCATAGCATAGTTGACGACTCATACAAAGAAGGGTGCTGATGAACGAGCATTATCAACAGTGGGACGAACTGGCTCCGAGAGGCATGTTAACCATTGGCTTTGGGCTGACGATGCTTGGTGAAGCGATTCGCTCGCGCAGCAAGGGAAGCGGCTTTTTGATCTGGTTCATCAAGGGGACGATCGGCATCATTGCGATCAACGCCGGTATCGCCATGTTCGGGGAATCAGTCAAGCACCGCACCCTGTACGAACTTGAAGTAAAGAAGATGCAAGAAGAACAGGCGAACGCCGACTAGCTGGCGCTTCATCCGAAATCCTTCTGCCAAATATTCCCCTCTCTATGCATCATGATAAAGAGGGGGAAGACTCTGTTTAGACGGTACTACCCGCTGATAAACGCGTGGAACTTCGCGTTGAATTCTGCGGGTTTTTCGATGTACGGGGAGTGTCCGGTGTCTTGCATGACGAACTCTTCTGCGCTGCCGCCTGCTTCCCGGTATTTATCGAGGACGGCGGCGGTCTGTCCTACCATTGGCTGCGAGGGGAATACATCTGCACCGGGCCAGCCGGGGATCGCGCCAGCCGCGCCCAGCGTGCCCACGTCGAACATGGAATTATCACTGACGATCTGATCGTCTGCGCCGCGCACCCATAGGACCGGCGGCTTGGGATCAATGCGATACAGTGCGCTGACATCGCCCACATATAGCGGCGAAAGCGCATTTGCCGGGCCAAACTTGCCGGGTGCAGACATGGGCCAGTTTGCCGAGGAAACGGTGTCGCCGGGGTATTCTTTGTCGCCGATGTGCTCGGAGAGCATTGAGGACAGCAATTCCTCTTCACGAGCCGCTTTGAACGGGGGTTTCCAGTAGAAGCTATTCATGATTGTGCGTGGGGACTGCGGTCCGTCGCTACGATCGTCGTTTTTGATCGCTTCTGCAAAGGTCGGGCTGACGATCCCGCCGCCTGATCCCGCGCCGTCCGGGTAGCACATCGTACCCTCAACGTCTTTCGTGCCACCAAACCCATAGGGCGAACCGGGATTGGCCTGCGTCACGCTCAACAACCGACCGGGATAGTCCATCATCACGCACCAGATGACCGAGCCACCCGCCGAGTGTCCGGCGATGTGCGCCTGGTCGATGCCGAGATGGTCCAGTAGTGCGATTGCGTCGTCAGAGAGGTCGCGCATCCCGCGAATGGCGTCAATCTTGACATCGGGATCAGCGTCACCATAGCCGCGCTGGTCGGGTGCGATGCCCCGATAGCCATCTGGCAGCATCGTCATGATTTCCTCCCAGAAGGTGGCGGATGAGGCATTGCCGTGCAGGAACAACACGGGGATACCGTCATCTGGCCCGCTGAATAGGACACGGGTCGTAATTCGTGGGGTGGTGATGGTCTTGGCGGTAATACCGTCCAAAGTGGGAATGGGCATAATGCGATTCTCCTTGATGGAAATATTCGATCAAATCTGTAGTTTCAACCTCATTCTTCCGCAGGAGTGATGCAGGGCAGTAAAAGCGAACGTGAGGTTCGTGAAAAACTATAACAATGGGGATGAAGAATTGGCAAGCTATCGGCGGGGGGTTGCGCAGGGCAATTGTATCAAAATGCATTTTGGCGCAGATTTCAACGTCTTGCCCCGCGCTAAATCTCACCCGTAGACGGGGGAAACTTCACTGCTGCGTGACTAAAAAGGGTTTCCTCCCCTCACCGTAGACGGGCGGGCGGGGGAGGGTCTGAAAAGTGCAAAATCTGTCAGGCTTGCATTTAGGGCCAGCTATAGCGAACGGTGTAGGTAATGACCGTTTCCGCACCCGGTTCAACCTGCGCCTCGAACTGAATGGTATTGCTGCTCAACTGTTCAAAGGGGATGCTGCTGGAAAGGATTTCCCAGTTAGACCAGCGATACAGTAGTTCCGGCACGCGGATAGTAACGGTTTCGTCGTCCTTGCGGTTGCGCAGGCGAATCTCGAAGGTCTCTTCGATGACACGCTCACTAAGCATGGTGAAATCGCGCTGGATGCGCTCGCCGACGAGATCAAAGGCATTCCCCAGCAGAATATCGACCGTCTCGCCTTCTGGCGTGTGGTCGATGCGATTCTCGCCGATGAGCAGGGCGGCGCCGTCCACATCTTCCTGATACACGCGGATGCGTCCGGCGGGCAGGTCGGCACCGAGTCCGCCTTCTTCTGCACCTGTGTTGAATTCCAGCCAGGTCTGGACGGTGGTCGCACCGGTCAGCCCGTAGCCACGGTCAATGATCGGGCCGCCATAGCCGTAGAAAGGCTGGTTACCGTTGTAGATGTAGTAGGTGTTGGCGGGAACGTTCGTGCCACTGACGAACTCAACCTGCTTGGTTTCGTTGTCGGCAATTGTCACGCGGCGATTGACCTCATATAGCTGGTATTCGAACAGTTCGCGCTGCTCAACACCTGGCGCCGCCTGTGGAGCCGCCATCGCCATATCCGCCTCGAAGAACATGCGCTCCTCGATTTCCGGCTGGATGCGGTTCACATCCCCGGCGACGAGTTTGAGTTGTGCGTTTTCGTAGGTCGCGCCGCTGGTGTTGTTCAGTGTCACCCAGCCGTTCAGATCAAGTGCGCCGTTGTCGTCACCCAGCACGATATTATAGTCGGCGGTCCAACTCATGCCGTTGGTGAGATAGGTCAGTTCCACCTGCTGCGGACCCGTCGCCGCGCTTTGCAGCAACCAGCGCAGTGTCGGACGTGTCACCAGTCCGGCGGGCAGATCGGGGAAGCGGATGTCCTGCACCTGACCGCGCAGCGAGACAATTTCGCCGCTTTCAAGTTGCAGGATGATGCCGCTGCGGGCACTCAGTAACTGCCCTCGGAAGGTGTTGTTTTCCCCATCGAGCGACAACAGCGTGACTTCGATGGTTTCATCCAGATAGCGTTCCAGCAGCGCGGAATCGTTGACGAGGTCGAACACGTAATTTTGTTCCAGCACGACCGTACCGAGCGGGTCGGTCACACTGCGGAAGTTGACCGAAGTTGCGTCGATGCTGGCGGCGACCCCGGTGAAGTCCACGCGATTGAGGCCGTTTTGCAAGTCGAAGGTACGCGTATCGCGGATGAGCGCTGATCCCTGATTGTAGACGGTGACGGCTACGTCATCGCGGACGGACGGCGGCGCAAGCGGCGCGTCTTCGGCAGGGTTGTCGCCGTTCTGCGCGTTGAGGGCGAGTCCGCCGACGAGCGTCAGTACGGTGACGGATACGAGAATGAGAATGGTCTTTCGCATAATAGGCGTCTCCTTGAGTAGTAGCTGTTCGTGTGTGTTGTTGATGGCGCAGGGGCGCAAATTATTGCGCCCCTAGCAGCATGGTTAGTTCACTTCCACTGTTTCTGTGACACCATTGACCGTGACGGTATACGTCCCCGGCTGCACAGAACCGAGCGCGATGCTTTCTTCGTATTCAACGATGACCGCCGGACACGTAATCGAGGGCAGCAACTGGCGATAGATGCGAACGTTGAACGTGTCGCCCTCGCGGGTCTGCGAGACGATGACTTCCGTCTCGCAGCCATCACTTTGATAGCCTTCCACGCGCACGAACAACTGCGGCGGATCGCTCTCGGCGACCTCGAAGGTCAGCGTCTCGATAACGTGTTCCACGTCAAAGAACTCACCGACGTTGCCGTTACCCGGCGCGGGGGGCGGGGGG
>DAOTXA010000344.1:0-9380 GCA_034435595.1 Anaerolineae bacterium
AGCGTACTCCGGTCCATTGATGCTGCCGCCCTACAGGGATACCGCGTTCGGCAGAGGATCGCCGCGCAGTCCGGCTAACAGATTTTGTGCCGCCATCGTCGCCATGCGGTCGCGGGTTTTAACGGTCGCGCTGCCGATATGCGGCAAGACAATGGCGTTGGGCAATGTCAGCAAGGGATCGTTGCGGGACATTGGTTCCGGGTCGGTCACGTCAAGGGCGGCTGCGCCGATGACGCCGTCACGTAGGGCGTCGTACAGGGCGTGCTGGTCTACGATGGGACCGCGTGCGGTGTTAATCAGAATCGCATCGGGTTTCATCTTTGCCAGCGCTTTCTCGTCGATCAAATGGCGGGTGCGGTCGGTTAGTGGTACGTGCAGTGAAACGATATCGGATTTGCGCAGCAGCGAATCAAGCAACACGGGAATCGCGTTGAATTCAGCGGCTTCTTCCGGCGTCAGGCGCGGGCTGTGGGCCAGAATACGCATCCCGAACCCGGCGGCACGCTTCGCCACTGCCTGCCCGATGCGCCCGAAGCCGATGATGCCCAGTGTCGCGCCAGAAAGTTCCATGCCGAGTAAGGTCGTCGGTCCCCATGTCTGCCAGTTACCAGCGCGAATATATTCCACACCCTCGACCAGACGCCGCGCCGCCGCTAGCAGCAATGTAAACGCGAGATCGGCGGTGGCCTCGGTCAATACGCCGGGTGTATGTCCGACGGCAAGGCCCCGCGCCGCCGCCGCTGCCAGGTCGATGTTATCCACGCCAACCGCCATCTGGCTGATGACCTTCAGCGAATCGCCTGCGGCGTCCATCAACGGGCCGTCAATTTGATCGGTCACCAGCGACAGAATACCCTGCGCCCCGGCAACACGCTCTAGCATTGTTTCGTAGGAGGGCGGCAGGTTACCGGGCCATACATCCAGTTCGCATGATTCGCGCAGAAGTTCGAGTCCGGCGTCAGGAATTGCACGGGTGACAAATACATGGGGGTTCATCAGCTTGCCATCTCTCTGTTGACGACCCTGCGGGGTCAATATGCGCTAAATTTAGCATAGCGCACAGCCCGCAACCCGGCAAGGTATTACACGAATGCCAATTGTGCTTAGAAGCCGTTTGAGAAATCGAAATCTATGCCTTCACCAGCCCCCCTGCCCCCCTCTCCCACAAGAGGCGAGGGGGCGTTTTCAAATAGCTTCTTAAGCATTTGTGTCTACAGAAAAGGTCGCTATTACCTTATCTCTTGCTCGCGTTAGCGCACGGCAATTTTCTTAATGAATTACCATTCTGGCGGGCGGTCATATCTCTTCTGCAATTCTGCTGTTCTAACTGCCGCGCAAAACCGTGCCCGATGTTATACTGGGTGCGGTAACGTGCCAACCATCAAGGGCAACCATGATACAGTTCTACTCACTCATGTGGATACTCGCGGCCTTTTTCGCCATCATCGGCGCGATGCGCGGCTGGAATAAAGAGGTCATCGCCCTGGCAGGGATCGTGCTGGCCCTGTTCGCTTTGTTCCAGTTCGATACGCTGTTGCGGGGCACGCTGTTACAATCCTTCCCACGGGAACAGACCTTTGTCATCCAGTTTATCGTTTTTAGTGGCATCGTCTTTTTCGCTTATCAGGATCGCTCGTTTATCCCTGACGACACACCCGACCGCGTCACCATTCAGGAAGCCATCCTCGGCGGATTTCTGGGCTTCATCAACGGCTATTTGATCGGCGGGACGCTGTGGTACTTCATGGATATCAACGAATACCCATTCACACCATATGTCGTCGCTCCGGCGGCGAATTCACCCTCGGCGCAAAGCATCGACATCATCCCGATTGTTCTCTTTGGTGGTGGTGTCGGCGGAACCGGCGACCTGCTAGCCGTCGCGGTGATCGCCGTATTCCTGCTCGTGTTGATTTTGTTATAAAGCGATTGCTTGATTGGGCAGACGGGATGCCTTTTTTCAACAACCTTCCGCCCATTCAAGATGCAGATCACTGTGAAGCATTCAGATATGGGGGGCGCGTCACACGGTCGCGTCAATCAGCGTGCCGACGCCCATGTTGCCCGTGACTGCTTGCAGCAGATCATTTTCGTGCCAGAAGTTGACGACGAGAATCGGCATGTCGTTTTCCTCACACAGGGTAAAGGCGGTCGCGTCCATCACCTTGAGCTTATCCTTGATGACTTTCGCGTAATTCAGATGCTCGTAGCGGACGGCGCTGCTATCCTTGTTGGGGTCGGCGGAATAGACGCCGTTGACCTTCGTCGCCTTGATGACAATATCCGCGTTGATCTCCATGGCGCGTAGGGCGGCAGCGGTATCAGTGGTGAAGTAGGGGTTACCTGTGCCGCCTGCGATGATGACGACGCGTTCTTTTTCCAGATGGCGAATGGCTCGCAGCCGGATGTAAGGTTCGGCGACGGCGTTCATCTGGACAGCAGTTTGCACACGAGTTTCCACGCCGATGCGCTCAAGTGCATCTTGCAAGGCGAGGCCGTTCATGACAGTGGCGATCATGCCCATGTGGTCGGCGGTCGATTGCTCCATGCCGCGATCAACGCCGATGCTGCCGCGCCACAGGTTCCCCGCGCCGATGACCACACCGACCTCCACGCCAAGAGCGTACACCGCTTTGATCTTGGCTGCGATCTCCTCTGCGCGGTCCGTGTCAATGCCACGCCCTTCTTTGGGCGACAGCGCCTCACCGCTTAACTTCAACAGAATCCGCTTGTAAACTGCTTGCTCGCTCATTTGTACCCGTTCTCCTTTGGATTGCGAGTCATTGGTTTTTAGTGGGTAGATGTTGGTTCTTGCATCTTAGATTCACCCTATCATAGCGCGTGCTTCGGGCGGCAAGAATGCCACCCATGGCGAGTTCGGAGTATCAGCAGAACCAGTAACCAGGCACTAATCACCAATGACTTATACCGACAATAAAAAAGGGATTGGCAAAAAGCCAATCCCTTGTGGGTTGCATCAGAAGTGCCGCCAAACGGCGGCTTGAAGCAGCGCAGGCGCATCAAGCGGAGTTTACTCCTCGCCTTCTTCGCTGCTGTTATCGAGGTCCTCGCCGAGGACGAAGCGAGAGAAGCGGCTGATCTGCACGCTCTCGCCAATTTCAGCGACGGTTTCGGTCAGCAACTGCTGGATGCTTTTGTTGTCGTCTTTGAAGAAGCTCTGTTCCATGAGGCAAATTTCCTCATAGAACTTGCCCATGCGTCCCTCAATGATCTTTTCGAGGATGTTATCGGGCTTGCTGGCGTTCTTCTCGTCTTCTTTAAGGATGCGAAGCTGCATCGTCTTCTCTTGTTCGACCACTTCGGCGGGCACGTCTTCTCGTTTGACGAAACGCGGCCCCATTGTGGCGATGTGCATGGCGATATCGCGGGCGAACGCCTGGAATTGCTCGGTCGCGGCGACGAAGTCGGTTTCGCAGTTGACTTCGACGATCACGGCAAGCTGCTTGTTATGGTGCTGGTAGATTTCGACCAGCCCCTGATTCATGGTGCGGCCCTTGCCCAGCTTCTTGTTGGCTTTGGCGATGCCCTTCTCGCGCAGATATTCCAGTGTCTTTTGCATGTCGCCATCATTGGCGATGAGGGCGTCCTTAATATCCTTTGGTCCGGCCCCGGTGGCGTCACGCACTTCCTTGACCATCTTGGCGGTAATTTCTGCCATGTGTTCCTTAATCCTCGTCGCTGTCTTCGGTTTCTTCTTCGCTGTCAAACAGATCGGCGTCGCGCAGTTTCTTAAGCGTAGATGCACCCAGGAAGCGCTCGTCGCTGTCTTCACCTTCGCCGTCGCCGTCATAATCGTAGTTGGACATGTCGAGTTCCTCTTCGATCATCTCCCCGAAGTCCTCTGGTTGGCGCATGGCCTTGCCTTCGAGGACCGCATCTGCCACCGCGCCGACCACCAGCTTGATTGAGCGCATGGCGTCGTCGTTGGCGGGGATGATGTAGTCGAGTACGTCGGGGTCAGAGTTGGTATCGACCAGTGCCATCGTCGGGATTTCGAGCTTGTTCGCTTCCTGCACAGCGGTAAACTCGCGCTTGGTATCGACGATGAACAGCATATCCGGCAGGCGCTTCATCTCACGGATACCGCCCAGACGCAATTGCAACTTCTCGATTTTGCGTTCCAGCATCAAGCCTTCGCGCTTGGTCATCAGTTTGAAGTCGCCCTTGTCGCGCATCTGTTCCAGCTTTTTAAGCGTGTCAATGCGGTCACGGATGGTGCGCCAGTTGGTCAGCGTGCCACCCAGCCAGCGCTGGTTGACATACGGCATCCCGCAGCGACCGGCCTCACGTTCGATGGTATCCTGCGCTTGCCGCTTGGTGCCGACAAACAAAATCGTGCCACCGTCCGACGACAGTTTGGCGATCATTTCATAATATTGGTTGATGTTCACCAGTGTTTGCTGGAGATCAATGATGTGGATTCCGTTGCGCTGCGTGAAGATGTAGGGGGCCATCTTCGGGTTCCACTTATGGGTGCGGTGCCCGAAGTGCACGCCCGTCTCCAGCAGTCCCTTCATGCTGACTGAGGAAGGCATAGTGCTATTCTCCTGATATGTACGTGTTTTATCGATTCACGTCCTTCGTCCTCACACAACAAATCCCACGACATAGTGCGGCGCACTTTAGTGGGACAACACGTGTATGAGTCCAGACGTGTGAGTATGGTCTTGCTGATCAATCTCTGATCGGAGGGAATTCTATCACAGCCAAAACATAGGCGAAAGGGCAAAGACACCGGCTCTCATTGAATATACGACGAATATACGCCTCCGTCGCCAAATTGCAGGCACATCGTATGGTGTCGTAGAGGATGAACACGTTCGTGGTTTCTTTTCGCTTTCGCGCTTTACTCTTTTCCCCGATTTACCCGATGCCACCGCTCCAAAACAACAGCAGGGTAAACATCACCGAGACGGCGATTAAAGAGTCGATGCGGTCTAGCACGCCACCATGACCGGGGAACAGGTTGAATCCCGGCGGGTGCGAGTCCTTCGCGCCGAAAGATCGCTTTAGCACAGATTCGACGAGATCCCCGGCGACGGCGGCAGCAGGCGCGAGCAACGCCAGCAACAGCGCAACCGGCATAATCGGACCTTCCACAATTACCCAGATCAGCAGCACCCAGAACCCGCCGAAGAGCAGGCCACCAATCGCGCCTTCACGTGTCTTTTTCGGGGAAATCTGAGGGAAGAACGGACGCCTGCCGAAGAACTTTCCGGTGAAATACGCTCCGGTATCGGTCGCCCAGGTCGCAGCGAAGATCATCAGCAACACCGTCAATCCGTCCTCGCTGGCCCGCAGCGGAACCAGCAGCGCCACCGGAACCCCGACATACAGCACCCCGGCGACTTCCTGTAGTGTGGCCCGAATTGCTGCCATGATTCCGCCACGCAGCATTGCCGCCCCTAGGACGGCGACCAGACATAGCAGCGGAACGCCCAACCAGAGCAAGGGGGCGCCAAAATGAAAGCCCACCACTATCGCCGCCGATGCCACCATCCCCGTCAGACCGCCCTGCCCCTGACGCGCCATCGAGATCAATTCCAGCGTGCCGACAGCCGCCAGCGGGATCATCAACAGCGTCCATAATACGCCACCGGATAATGCGCCTACAATCGCAACGGGCATAACCGCGAATCCAGTGATCGCACGCAGCGTCAAATTCGAGAGACTGCGCGTTTCTGCTTGTGTGTTAGGGACCGGGGTCATTGTCGTTATCCCGCCGTTATTGGTTTTCCATTTGCTTTTAATGATTAAACACGATTTTAACACAATTTCGATGATACGCGCCTACGAGTCCTGCCATAGTCGAAAATCGCTACCGCTGGATAATCTGAAACTGGGTGCTTGTTCACCTATCCACAACACGAATATCGGATAAGCAGGCCGCCGTCAATTCGAGACATTGCATCGTAATATCAGAGTTTGGGATGTGTATTGTTGGGTTGCGAACCTTCTATCAGCGGGTCGGCGTGCGGGGCGTGAACGGTTTAAACAGAGAGCTTTTCGACCACACGTAATTTAGCACTACGGCTGCGCGGATTGCGAGCGATTTCTTCGTCCGTCGCTGTAATGGGTTTGCGCGTAATCAATTTTACCGTCGCACGTTTTTCCTCAAGCTGCATCCCCGGCGGGCTGACAATTTCCGTCGCTGCCGCCTTGAACGTCCGCTTGACGATGCGGTCTTCAAGACTGTGGAAGCTGATTACGGCTAACCGTCCACCGGGAGAAAGCAGCGAAATTGCAGCGGGTAGCGCAGATTCGACCGTTGCCAGTTCATCGTTGACGGCGATGCGCAGCGCTTGAAATACTCGTGTCGCCGGGTGGATGCGAGACTGCTGGCGCTTGCCATGTTTGCGGGGTGCAGCCTGTTCGAGGGCGTCGGCAAGCTGGCGCGTCGTTTCGAAGGGGCGTGCCGCCACAATCGCCCTGGCTAGTCGTCGTGCAGCGCGTTCTTCACCATAGCGAAAGAAGATGTCTGCCAGTGAGTCAGCGTCCCAGTGATTGACGATGTCCGACGCGGGTATGCGATCACCGTTCGGGTCAAAGCGCATATCCAGCGGGCCATCTTTCATGAAAGCGAATCCGCGCCCGGCGGTATCCACCTGCATTGATGACACGCCCAGATCAAGCAGAATCGCATCGACTGTATCCCATTCATGCGCGTGCGCCTGCGCGACCATATCCGCATAACTGGCATGGCGAATCACGGCGCGGTCGCCGTAGCGAGCGAGCTTTTCGGTAGCAATAGCAATGGCTTGCAAATCGAGGTCAAGTCCAAGCGCAGATTCAACGCCTGAGTCTAACAGGGTGGCGGTGTGCCCACCAGCGCCGAGTGTGCCATCCACCAGCCGCGAAACCGTTTTCTCCGGTGGAACCAGTGCGGCAAGAACTTCGTCTAACAGAACAGGGATATGTGGGGATTCATTCATGTGTTGAGTCAAAGACCGAGTTTGATGATCGTATCGGAACCCGACAGCACCTCGTTGACGCCATCCAGCGCCACCTGCCAGCGTTCCGGCTCCCACAATTCAACGGTGTTGCCCGCGCCAATGACCAGCACCTGCCCGCTTAAATCGGCGTATTCACGTAGATAACCGGGGATCAAAGCGCGGCCCTGACGATCAAGCGATAGTTCTACCGCGCCAGAAAGCAGCAGACGCCGTAGAGCGCGTCCGGTCGCATCGGTAAACGAGGTGTGGTTGATCTGTTCGACCACATTTTCCCAGACATCCGGGGGATAGATGACGAGGTGATGGTCGATGCCGCGTGTCAGCATTGCGCCTTCCATGAGGAAATTACGATAGCGAGCGGGAATAATTAACCGGCCTTTGCTATCCAACTGGTGAGAGAACTCGCCCCGGAACATGCGCGTTACCTGCCTCAGACTCAACCGCCACGACATTCGCCAGTATACCACAGTAACCCACAGCCCAGCGGTAAAAATCCCACATTCTGTAGGGCGATTGCTCAGTTATGTGATTGGGCAGACGGTGCGTTTTCTGCCGATACCCTCCGCCCATTCAGGATGTTGGGTCACTGCGAAGCCTTCCGGCGTGGATCATCTATCACTGGCGTTACATATTATGATCGATGCGAAATTTCTTGCGCAAAACATCCAGCGGGCGGCGCTGACCGGTCGAAGGGTCGCTGTAAAACCAGTGCTTCCACCCGTTCACCGAAGGCATTCCCTTAAGACGGGCGGCGGTCTGGTGAATGGACCCGGTGAAATCCTGGATAGTGACTTTGCCGCGTGGCTGGATAATGCCCGTTTGTTCGGGAGAATCAAAATAGAGTTCCTGCCCGATTTTGACATATCCCTGTTCCAGCAGGCGGCGGAAGGCCACGCGCTTATAGACTTTGGATTCGGTGATGGTAGGGTCGCTCTCGTTCATGGGCACGACGGCGTTAATGCGGCGCTGCGCGTAGGGGATGTAACGCTCGTTCTTTTCAATGCCGATGTAATTGCGGTGCAGCCTGCGGGCGACAGCGGCGGTGGTCCCGGTGCCGAGGAAGGGGTCCAGCACGATGTCGCCGGGGACGCTGCTCGCCATGATGATGCGGTGTAGCAGTTCTTCCGGTTTCTGTGTGGAATGCAGTTTTTCACCCTTATCGTCTTTCATGCGTTCTGGCCCACCGCAAGAGCGGATCGACCACATGCTGCCCAACTGCTTGCCTTCGTTGAATTGCTTCATCTGATGATGATGAAAGGTATAGCGTGTCCCCTCTGCATATTTGGCCCAGATGATGAACTCAAGATCGTTTTTGAGGCGCATTCCACGAAAGTTGGGCATGGCGTTCAGTTTGAACCATGCGACCGTGTTCAGCAGCCAGAAACCGAGGTCCTGCATAATTTTGCCGACGCGGAAGATGTTGTGATAGGTCCCCGATACCCAGATCGTCGCCGTCTCTTTCATCACACGCCGGGTTTCGAGCAACCACATCCGCGTGAACTGGTCGTACTCGTAAAAGTCGCCGACTTGATCCCAGCGGTCGTTGACCGCGTCCACTTTTGTGCGATTGGGACGCCACAAATCCTGTTTCAGTTGCAGATTATAGGGTGGGTCTGCAAAGACGAGATCAACGCTATTGGATGCGAGTTGAGGAAGAATCTGTATGCAGTCGCCCGCATGGATCAGGTTGAGGGCTGATGAATCTGGCATGATGCGATTTGCTCGTTAGATCGTGTGTTCCGTAGTAGGGGGAATCATACCGCAAAAACGCGACCGGGGCACATCAGGCGGATGTACCCCGGAAATGGTGAGTCGTTGCAGGCCAGCGACCGGCGACTCGTTCGATTATTCGATTAAATGAAGCCGAGTGCTTCGGCGATATCGGTAAACAGCGGTACCAGATCGCGGATGATCGGGATGTCGTCCCACAGGTTAAGCTGATCGACAATCACCAGACCAACGGAACTCGAACAGCAGCAGAAGACGACCAGCACCGCACACCCAATGGCGACCCAGCGCATGGCACTGCCAGCATCGTCCTCGCGCACTGCGTATGGATCGTAAGCGGTTCCAGGCGGTTGCGGCGCATACCCGCCCTGCGGCGCGTAATCCTGCTGCTGGGGTTGGTAATCAGGCTGCGCAGCCTGATAGGGTTGCTGAGGGGCCTGATAGCTTGGCTGTTGAGGTTGGTAGTCTGGCTGCGCAGGCGACTGCGGCGGTTGTTGCTCTTGTGGCGGTTGGTATGCACCCGGCTGTGGGTCTGCGGACGCTACTGGCGCACCGCCGACTTGTGCCTGGTTATCGCCGGGGGCTGCTTCTCCACCCGCACGCATGACTTCGTAACCAAGCGTGACTGTTTCGCCAAGGCCGATCATGTCGCCACGATTCAGATCACGCGAGCCGGTA
>DAOTXA010000345.1:0-2325 GCA_034435595.1 Anaerolineae bacterium
TAAATTTTATTGAAAGTCCATTCATCAGTTTTCGTATAGAAGAAAATTACGTCATGAATTGCCCCATACCGTGTTAGTTTAGCATCATTATGTGCTCTTGTGCGACGCCACACAATTTCACTGCGAAACTGCGTCGGCCCAAAGATCGCGTCCAGAATCACCTTGAGGTAATGGCTTGCTGTTGGATCGCAGTGCAAGTACAGGCTGCCTGTCGATTTCAAGACGCGGTGCAGTTCCACCAGGCGGGCGGTCATCATCACCAGATAGGCCATCATCTGGTTTTCGCCGATCAGCCGGTGCAGCGCGTCCATCGCCGTCGAGACTTCCGGCGCGGCGTCGGTAATGAGCGCTTCCAGCGTGTCGCGGCTGGTGCGCCCCCAGTGCCAGGTGTCCTCAAAAGCGGTGATCTGCGCCTCGCTGTCGCCCCCGCTTTCGTCTTTGAACAGCACGTTATAGTTGCGGCTGCTGTTGAAGGGCGGGTCCAGATAGATCAGGTCCACGCACTCATCGGGGAAATACTCGTGACTGCGCAGAATATCGAGGTTGTCGCCATAAAACAGTGTGTTCTGTTTGACCATTTTCCGCTCCGGTACGACTGCTTACTCACACATTTTAACCGATTGCAAAAACGCTGCCATCTACCCGTCAATACGGATAATTTGCCAGATGAGACCACCCGGCAAAATCTCGATGATCGTCCCGTTGGTACTGCTGATATACACGCTCTCCTGCGCCTCTTGAATAAAGCCGTCAAAAGCGACTTCCGGCTCTAGCGGCGTGCCCAGACGGTTGCGCACGCGGTCATTGGTCCGCCACAGATAGCCGAGGCGTGCAATCGGCTGCAAGAAGGGGTAGTTGGGGTCGTTTTCAGGGTGAATGCTGGCATCGTAGCGATTCTGGAACACCGCCCACGCCGGTTCCTGCCCGTCGTTGAACAGGGCGTATAGCAGATTGTCGTCGGCCCGGTAGACCATGCGCCCGCGCTCAAAGGGCTGCTCGATGATGAACACTTCATCGGCCTCACGGTCGGCGCACGCTTCCGGCGTCGGGCTAAAAAACCACTGAATCTCGCAGATCAACGGAATCGAGAGTGTCTGCTGCGCCTCGTTTCCGCTTTCCCCCGCAATCAGCAAAAAGTCCAACTGTCCCCGGTCGCTCTCGCGGGTCTGAATGGTCAAACTGCCGTTCGGCTCGTCGTTCCAGACGCGGGTGCGCTCCCCGTTGCGGTCCAACTGGTAAATAAAGACCTGACGTGCGTTGCGGGTAGACCAGAACAGGTCCACCGTTGTACCGGGGGCGACAGATGTGTTGTCGCTGGTGAAGAACTCAATCCGCGCCGCGTTGGGGTTGGGCGGCGCGGTCGCGCTAGGGTCACCGGCGGCGACGATACGAGTCGGGCCGAACAGGGGCGTTGGTGAGGGGCCGCCAGTCGGTGTGATCCGCGTTGGAGAGGCCGTTGCGGTCGCGGTAGCGTTCGAGTCGAGAGTGGGAGAGGCCGTTGCCGTTGGCGTATCTGTTGCCGTTGGCTGGGCTGTCGGCACGACCTGTACCCCGGTTGCCGCGCATCCGGTCAGCCACAACACGGTGATGCTCATCCACAGGCGCAATATCGTTCGAGTCATCAATCAGTCTGCGATCATAGAATATAAAGGCGAGTGTCTGTAAGCCCGATAAGATGAGCAGCCAAATCAGCCCCCATGCGTACCAGACCAATCCACGCGTAATCAGCGCGTTCAACATCTCTATTGTCGAGAAAACGACCGAAAGCACAAGCAGGAATCCGACAGCGGCAGGCCAATGCGCCTGATACTGGATGATCTTGAACCCCACGCGAACCGTCTGCATTAGAAAATACGTTGCCAGCAACAGACTCGCCATGCCATAGGTCGATCCTTCCACCGAACTGATGAAATACAGCGGAAAGGGCAGCAGCGCGAACAGCGCACCAGCAAATGCCAGTTCTGACCCCATGCGCAGAGAGAAGCGTTCTGCCTCGTCAAGGACTTCGCGCCGTTTGCGCCCGATTATGATACCAAAACCGAACAACACCAGACTGAATGTCAGGACCATCGTGAAAAAAACGTAAGGGGTCATTGTTAAGGGCTTTCCACTAAATTCGGATTGGGACGCTGCCTCCAGGCCCATCCTATTGGCTTCCTTACGCCGTCACGCCCCTATCGATTGGGGGAGCGTCCCACCACATACGCAAAAACCCCCGCTTATGCGGGGGCGGTACAGCCACAAAATGGCGTGGTCGATATTTTGAGCAGGCGGGTCGCAAGAATGTGCAAACCTCCGGTTTGAGACCCCTACACACCTTTCATG
>DAOTXA010000346.1:0-7564 GCA_034435595.1 Anaerolineae bacterium
CATGAAAGGTGTGTAGGGGTCTCAAACCGGAGGTTTGCACATTCTTGCGACCCGCCTGCTCAAAATATCGACCACGCCATTTTGTGGCTGTACCAGAATGCCACCCGCAGAGAAAAACAGTGCAACCGTATTGTAGGGTAGCGCCCCAGTAGCTTTTCAAACAGCTTCTAACTGCTGGCGATGATGATTGCCAAGGCCGCCAGTGCGCCCACAATAACCGCAATGTCATAGCTGAGGCCCAGCAGCAGCGCCGCAAAACTGACATCGTATCCGCGCCGGACGAGATGTTTCTTCAATGTGAAGGCAGTTGGACGGTTGAGGACTTGCCCGTCCGGGAAGGTCAAAGCGGGGACTTCGGTACGTCCGTGATTGATCGCGGCGAGGTCGGCAGCAGCTTGAGGGTGAACGCGCAGGTCTATTACAACGAAATCCACCTCGGCGCGTGCCAGCATCCAGCCAAGCGGCAGGCGGGTCGGGGTGGTTGATTTGACGTAGAGGGTGATGGAGTGGTTATCTTCAGTCATGCCCCCAGTATAGCACGGCGTGCTTACCCGAAGATGGACTGCGCCATGCGACCTGCGACCGCTTCAGGCCCGGTGGCGCGATGCACTCGCCGCGAACCGGAAGGGAGAATGTATAGCATTCGCCAGACAATGCGTCGCACGTAAGAAGCCGTTTGAATGTAAGAACGATCTACAAAGGGGGTGAATCAATAAAGGTTGCCAGATCAGCTTTTGGCAACCAGTAGAGAGGAGAATGGGGTCGGGGAACCCCAGAGCTTAACCAGAATTGGTTAGTTACTCGCTAAATAGCGCCGCGACGACCGAAGAGGAACGATGCAACAGCCAGAATGAGGAAGACGAACAGCAACAGAATACCGATGTCAGCCGTCAGGCCAGCGATTCCACCAAAACCGAAAATAGCCGCGATCACAGCGATGACAAGAAAGAGAATTGCCAGGTTAGCCATGTTTTTTTGCTCCCAATTTAACTATACAAATGGTAACGACATGACAGAATCATATAGCATTCTGGACTGCCTTATATGGTGAAGGCATCCCATTCTCTATAGGTCAGTTGAGGGATATCGGACTGGGAGAAATGTATAAAAGCGGGCTTCGCCCCGGAATCAACGTGGGAAGGTGAGCATCTTTTCTACACGGGGATGTCCATATTCCGCGCCGCCGACGTGAATGTGCAGGTTGGGCCGCATGAGAACCTCGCCGCCATAGTGGACGTGCCCGCACAACACGGTGAAGTTCGTATTCCGGTACGTATCCGCCATCTCTAGCAGAACATCGCCAACGGCCTTGCAGGTGAAATGCGGCAAATAGGGGCTATCCAACGCGGCGGCTTTGCCCTTGTAAAAGCAGGCTTCGCGGTAAGGTGGCGGGTGCGTCATCACGTAGACGCGATCATAGCGTGCCGCTGCTTCGGGGATCACCGCCCGCAGATGCGCCGCCGACTCGTCGCCCAGTGCGTGCAGGCGTTCCAGCAGGGCGACGCGGCCTAACCCACTAAGCGACTCAATCTTCACATAATCGTTGAGGAACACATCAGAGCGCATAAAGTCGCCGTTACGCCCGTCGCCCCACCCGTCATGCCCTACCAGACCGACACCGGGCGCGAGTTCCACGACGCCGAGCGCGGGCATCCAGCCAATGCGTGGATTTTCGGCGGTGAGCACAGTCATCGCCGACCGCACGTCCGAGACATCGCTGCCCCAGAAGTCGTGATTGCCCAGCACGAAGTAGATGGGCGCGTTGAGATGGTGGGAGAAGTGTTCCAGCGAACGCTGCAACCCCGCCGCCGGGACAATATCGCCGCTGACAAGCAGACCATCAGGTTTCAATTCGATCAACTGTCGCAAGAATTCGCCGATTTCCGCCGGGGTCAAAAACTCCAGATGGATATCGGTCAGCCATGCGAAGTGCCATTGCTTGCGCTGACCATGTAGTGATTTTGGGTTTCCGAAGGGGTTATTTATTGAGGTCTTCACCGCCGTTGACCTTCAATACTGTACCTGTGATGAAATCCTCGCCCGCCAGATACGCGACGGCACGGGCGACATCGCCGGCGTCACCGGGCCGACCGATGGGTAAAGCCGCGCCGATTTCTGCCCAGCGTGCATCACTTAGCCCCGGCGATTTCATCACCGGACCGGGCAGCACGCCGTTGACGCGGATGTTTTCGCTGCCGAGGGCGGCGGCGCTGTTTTCGGTCAGCGATAGCAGCCCTGCCTTGCTGACGCCGTGATCGAGTCGTTGGGGCCACGGGCGCACACTCCCGAAATCCAGCAAGTTGATGATCGCGCCGCCTGGCGGGTCATTTTCGCGCATTAACCGGACCGCCGCCTGCGTACACAAAAAGGGTGCGGTCAGGTTTACGTCCAACGAACGCTGCCAGTCTTCTAGCGTGATGTCCATCAACTCGTTCTGATGAAACACGGACGCGCTGTTGACCAGGATGTTCAGGCGTCTGAACTGAGATTTGACACGATCGAAGACATGCGCCACCCCGTCAGCGGTGCTGATGTTCGCCTGCACAGAGAAGGCGTCTACGCCATGTGATTTGATATCGTGCAGCGTTTCGCGGACGGCTTCGTCGGCGGAACTATTGTAATGCACCAGAATATGCACGCCACGCCGCGCCAGTTCCAGCGCGATGGCACGCCCAACGCGCCGCGCAGAGCCGGTGATAAGGGCCACTTTATCGGTGAGGTCGATTTGCATCGGCGGTTGGCTTTCCATGAGTATTCGCTAGTTTCATCTTACAAGGACGTGGCGCGACTGGCAACAGACGATCAATCCAATAGGGAGTCTGATGGGATGGATCAGGGCGAAAATGTGGCACAATGAGCGGTATGCATACTCTTTCGCCCTTCGCCATAATCCTTTATTCTTTGTGCCATGGATGATCTCACCCGCGACCACTTCGACACCCACGCCGCTTACTGGCATGACGTATATTTTGATGCCAATACATTCACCGGATACAGTCTACGCTGCGTACATGACGCTGTACTTGAGCGAATCGCCGCCCGGTCGAATATATCGCGCATTCTCGACATTGGCTGCGGAGCCGGGATCACTGCCGCCGAACTCGCAACAGGCGGCTATAAAGTGACTGCCTGCGACATCGCGCCGGGGATGGTCGAGCGGGCGCAATCCACTACGCGGGAACGTGATACGACGGTCAACCTGTGCGTCGCCCGCGCAGAAGCGCTACCGTATCCGCCAGAATCGTTCGACGCCGTAATCGCGCTCGGCTTGTTGAGCAACGTCCGCGACGATGCCGCCGCCCTGCGTGAAATGTATCGCGTGTTGCGCCCTGGCGGGCTGCTGCTGGCGACTGTCGCCAACCTCATCGCGCTGGATGTGTGGTCGGCGCTGCCCGGTTCGCTGCCGATTCTACTCAACACGACACCGCTGCGGCGTCCAACGCGACAAGCTGGCAACGTGATCCGCCGCCTTACCGGGCGCGACCCCAAAGACCCGGACGCAATCCGCTTTGGACGTAGCGTGATTCCGCCACTATATGCGCGTCGTCTGCGTCAATTCAATTTTGTAAATGTCGAGCTTTCTGCACATAGTTTTGGACCGTTGATCCCCTTCGGCGTGATTCGCCTGCCACAAGCACAGAGCATCGCCATCAGCCGCACGCTGCAACGAATCAAAACAACACCTTCACTGGCGACGGCGGTATTGTTCAACGCGGTGCGCGGTTAGGGCATAAGCGAACAGGTAGGAAGTCATTCGAGGCGCTATAAGATAGCATGTTCAATGTTTTGAGCAGGTGGGTTGCAAGACTGTCGCCCGCAGCTACCAAAATCGCTACCCCATGCTATCCTGCGCACGCCCGACCTTTATAAAACATGCCAATATGTAACAAATAATACCGATTTATAAACACATTACAATAAATATATTCTGTAATGCATTGTCGCTTTCTTGTGAAAAACGAACCAGTGCATTGCCACTTCATCGACAGTGACTTGTCAACAATAAATACTGAGCATGACAGTCAATATTATATAGACCTGGCATGATATTGTGCGGCCTATTGGTGTGACATTTCTTAGTATGTTCCTGCCTGGTCACCTCTTATCATTAAAGCCGTATGAGTAAAAAGCTATGCCGGTACACACCAAGAGATCAACACACCGATTTCGCCCTACAAGTGGTTCTGAGGAGAACACGATGACCGATACACGCCAGATGGTAAACGATGTAATTAAAGCCGCAAATCTCGCCGGAATCAAGAATGATGTCGCTACCCGGTCATGAAAGGTGTGTAGATACAAGGGGGCGTATTTTTGCAATCCGCCTGTTCAAAATATCAACCACGCTATTTTTGTGGCTGCATCCACTGAAGCCGTGAGGTTATGAAAACGACAGGCCCACTAATGGGGGCTGAATGTGTCCTTATCACTACACCGCCTCCTCTCTTCCTGGCAATCTACATCCTCTTAGCAATCTGCTTCAATTGCACAAACCAAAAATAAATGAGCGAAAATGTGGTAAGTTTCGACACCTTTTCGCAGAACACGCGTGCTAGGGTGGTAATCGTATTGCACGATTGCACCTTAACAATGGTCGCTGCACCCGTACTGCGCCGGACTCACGGGTACGTCGTGGGAGCGTGCGGGCCTAGATGTCTGCCCCGGTCTGCACCACTCGAAGAATCGCGTGTGGACGGCAGGAGGCAGAGAGTCAGTTTTTTGCTGTTAGCCATTAGCTCTTAGCTAGAAAGCCAAAAGCTAACGGCTTATAGCTTTGAAGGAGAATGCTATGCAACATGCAGTGAAAACCATCGACGCCGCAGAAGGGCGCGTAGGCGGGTATCTCGTCATCTGGGGTGATTCCGCGAAGCGCGACTTACAGGGCGAATACTTTACGCCGGATACCGATCTGGGTTTGGACTGGTATCCGAAGCGGCCTGTTTTGTATCACCACGGGCTGGACGGCAAGGTGAAATCCGCCGTTATCGGTGCCATCGACACGCTGAAGGCCGATGAGACAGGCTTGTGGGCAGAAGCGCAGCTTGATCTGCGACAGCGCTATGTGCAAGTGGTCAAGCGACTGGTCGAAAAAGGGATTCTGGCTTGGTCGTCGGGAAGTCTGCCGCATCTGGCAGAGGTTGCGGGCGATGGGCGCATTTTGCGCTGGCCCATCGTCGAAGGCAGCCTGACACCGGCCCCGGCAGAACCGCGTCAAACGGATGTGCATACCCTGAAGAGTGCGTATCACGCGCTGGGGTTGGACACGGCGCGGTTAAACATCGCAGGGGCTTCGCCCCCGCACCCCCTCCAGGGGACACAGCCTCCTGGCCCCCCTGCATTTGATCCCTATCAGGGCGGCAATCGCCCGGAATCAACGTTACATAATACGAATCAACAAGGAGAAACGAATCCTATGCAGGACGAAAACACGAACACAGCGTACAAGCGTCTGCCGGTGGCGGCGGAACGTGATGCACTGAAGCGCATCGAGGTCGGCAGCCCGTATGACTCGCTGGATGCGGTCGATATGCTGCACGGTTATATGCTGATGCGAGCGGCGAAGGGCTTTCAGGGGGCGAGCGAACGCTATGCGAGTGCGCTTTCCTATAAGCTGAACCGTGAGGGTGTTGAGGCGGCGAAATCGGTGACGGGCGACCTGAACGCGACCATCGTCACTGGCTTTGGTGATGACTGGGTTCCTGAACTGTGGAGCCAGCAAATCTGGCAGAAGGCGCGTATGGAAAACGTGATTCTGCCGCTGTTCCGCGCCATCGAGATGCCGTCGAATCCGTTTGATCTACCGGTCGAGGGCACCGATCCCGATGTGTTCCTGGTGCCAGAAACGAAAGACGAAGCACAGTTGGCGCTGAATGGATCGGGCGCGGTCATCCCGGATAGCAAAATCGGGTCGGGCAAGGTGCAACTCAACGCACAGAAATTGGCGTTGCGCGTCGGTTTTAGCGCGGAACTGGTGGAGGACGCGATTGTCCCGGTGTTGAGCATCTACCGCGAACAGGCCATGCGTGCTATCGCCAACAGCATCGACTATGTGCTGCTGAACGGCGACACCAACGATAATGCGCTGGCGGACAAGAACGTCAACGGGGCGGGATCGCTGAACGCGACCGACCGCTTCCGCGCTTTTGACGGGCTGCGCAAGGTGGCGCTGTATAATCAGGCGGTGGATAACAGCGGCAATCTGCCGACGCTGGCGAAACTGCGCGAGGCGCGATTCTCGCTGGCGGCAAAGTATGCAGCGCGTCCGTCTGATCTGGCATGGATTGTGGATGGGACCACGTATGCGCGTCTGCTGGGCATGTCAGAGTTCCTGACGATGGACAAGGCGGGTCCGCTGGCGACGGCGCAAACCGGGCAAATCGGCTATGTGGACGGCGTCCCGGTCGTGGTCAGCGCGGAGATGCCGGATACGTCGGCGACGGGCAAGGTCACGGGGTCGGGCGACGACTTCGGGACGGCGGTTTGTGTGTACCGTCCGGGCTGGTTCGTGGGGTATCGCCGCCGCATCGCCGTGAGCGTCGATTATGTGCCCTACTACGACAGTTACCAGATGACGGCTACCGTGCGTCTGGCGTTCGCGCCCTTCAATACGGGCGTGGCGAGTACGCTGTATGACGTGGGCGATACGTCGGTTTAGTTCAGGCTAGACCCCTGGACCCCTATCCCCTAAATCCCCTTGCCCCCGGTGCCGGGGGAAGGGGACTTTTTATCGCTACTGATACGTGTTGGGGAATCTTGCGACTAAATTCTGTGAATTCGCCGGTACGCTGTATGACGTTGGGGACGTGGTGGTTAGTTAGACCCCTATCCCCGTCAAACCTCCGGTTTGCACCCCCTTGCCCCCGGTGCCGGGGGAAGGGGACTTTTCATGTCGTGATGCATGAGATGATTCGCATAACCCGAGCCATCGCCAATTTCGGTGAAGTTGTACGCTGGCGATCGTAAGCTCCTCCCTCGTCTACGGGGGAGGCTGGGAGGGGGTCCAAGTGCCGTGTTTGTGTTAGTATAGGGTTGTTGCGGAATCCATAACACAGAGACGGACAACCCATGTCTGATGTGCAGAAAACAGTGTTTATCAGCTACCGGCGGACGAACAGCTTTCATGCGCTGGCGGTGTATCAAAATCTGACGGCGCATGGTTACGATTGCTTCTTTGACTTTCAGAGTATTGATAGTGGAAGTTTTGAGTCGATTATTCTGAATAATATCGCCAGCCGAGCGCATTTCATCGTGATTTTGACGCCGAGTGCGCTGGAACGCTGCGGTGATCCTAACGACTGGCTGCGGCGCGAGATCGAATACGCGATTGAGAACAAGCGCAACATCGTGCCGCTGATGCTGGAAGGCTTCGATTATGGCAGTCCGGCGATTGCCAAATATCTGACGGGCAAGCTGGCGGCATTGAAGGAGTACAACGCGCTGCGGGTTCCGGCGGATTTCTTCGATGAGGCGATGACGCGGCTGCGGACGCGGTTTTTGAGTCAATCGCTGGATGGGATCATTCACCCGGCAAGTGCGACGGCTCAGCAGGTGGCAGTGCGGCAGC
>DAOTXA010000347.1:0-15470 GCA_034435595.1 Anaerolineae bacterium
CGAGCGCGACCCGGCTAAACTGCCCTGGGGTGAACTCGGCGTTGATATCGTGATCGAAAGCACCGGCATCTTCCGCGACAAAGAATCCGCCAGCAAGCACATCACCGCTGGTGCGAAGAAGGTCATTATCTCTGCCCCGGCGAAGAACGAAGATCTCACGGTCGTCCTTGGCGTCAACGAAGATGATTATGACTCCGCCAAACACGATGTCGTCTCCAACGCCTCCTGCACCACTAACTGCCTTGCTCCGGCGGCCAAAGTCGTCAACGACAGCTTCGGCATTCAGAAGGCCTATATGACGACCATCCACAGCTATACCAATGATCAGATGATCCTCGACCTCCCGCACAAGGACCTGCGCCGCGCTCGTGCCGCCGCTCTTAACATGATCCCGACTACGACCGGTGCAGCCAAGGCCGTCGCCCTCGTGATCCCTGAACTCAAGGGGAAATTTGACGGCATGGCTGTCCGCGTACCGACCCCGACCGTCTCGCTGGTAGACTTCGTCGCCATCGTTGACAAAGAAACCACGAAGGATGAACTCATCGCTGCGTTCGACGCTGCTGCTGAAGGCCCGATGTCGGGCGTCCTCGGTGTGGCTAAAGAACCGCTCGTCTCAATGGACTTCAAGGGCGATCCGCGTTCGAGCATCATCGACGCTGATTCCTGCGCCGTTGATGGCAATCTGGTTAAGGTCATCACCTGGTATGACAACGAATGGGGCTACTCCGTCCGCACCGCTGACCTCGCCAAGTTGATGGGCGACAAACTCTAAACAAATTCAATTCAAGACAAAGAGGTGAGGCCAATTTTGTCTCACCTCTTTTCATATAAACATGTCTCATCTGGAGGGAGCACTCATGCAGAAAATGACCGTCCGTGATGCCGATTTTGCGGGAAAGCGCGTCCTCGTTCGCGTGGATTTCAACGTACCCATCACTGATGATGGAACCGTTAGCGATGATACCCGCGTGCGTGCCGCCATCCCGACGCTAACACTCATCCTTGAACAGAAACCGAAAGCCCTTGTACTGATGTCGCATCTGGGCCGACCCAAGGGCGAGGCCAACCCGAAATACTCGCTCAAACCTGTCGTACCCGTCCTGGCGAACTTGCTCGGCGTGGATGTCGCCTTTGCCGACGATTGCGTCGGCGAAGACGCGGAGTCTGCCGTCGCCGAGTTGCCGGAAGGCGGCGTTCTATTGCTGGAAAACACTCGCTTTCATAAGGGTGAAACCAAAAACGACGCCGAACTTTCCGCCCAACTTGCCAAGCACGGCGACATCTTTGTCAACGACGCGTTCGGATCCGCGCACCGCGCCCACTCATCCACCGTTGGCGTGACCGAACACCTTGACGCTGTCGCCGGGTTGTTGCTGGAAAAAGAGATCGACTATCTCGCCAATGCTCTTGAAGAGCCGCAGCGCCCCTTCGTTGCAATCATGGGCGGCGCGAAAGTCTCTGACAAGATTGATGTAATCGAAGCTCTGCTCGAAAAAGTGGATGCGCTGTTGATCGGCGGCGGCATGGCGAACACCTTCTTCAAAGCGCAGGGACGTGAAATCGGTAACTCACTGGTTGAAGAAGAAGCCATCGACACCGCCAAATCCCTGCTTGAAAAGGGTGGCGACAAACTGGTTCTCCCGGTAGATGCCATACTCGGCGACAAGTTCGATAATGACGCTGCCAAACAGACGATCAACGTCAGTGCAGGTGTTCCTGAAGGCTGGAGCATTTACGACATCGGGCCAGATTCGGTCAAGCTGTTCGGTAACAAAATCAGCGGTGCAAAAACAGTCGTCTGGAACGGACCAATGGGCGTGTTCGAAATGTCCAACTTCGCCGCTGGTACGTTTGAAGTCGCCAAACTGCTCGCTGCCGAAACCGCGAACGGTGCAATCAGCATCATCGGCGGTGGAGACTCAGCAGCAGCCGCCGAAAAATCCGGGCTCGCCGACAAGATGACACACATCTCCACAGGTGGCGGTGCCAGCCTTGAAATGCTCGAAGGCAAAGCCCTACCCGGCGTCGTCGCCCTAAAAGACAAATAAGGTCTACAGGGAAGATGCACATTCATCCGCCCTGATTGATCTCCCTCCTACCCCTGAATTATACTGGTCGTATCGAAAGGACACCGACTTATGCGGACACCGATCATCGCCGGAAACTGGAAAATGCACCTGAACGCCGACGACGCCGTCTCGTTCATTAAGGAACTCGAACCCAAACTAGCGCCGATCTCGGCAGTAGAGCGCGTCGTCTGTCCGACCTACATCGCTCTGCCGGGTGTAGCTGCCGAACTCAGCGGTTCCGAAGTTAAAGTCGGCGCACAAGACGTACATTGGGAGGAAAGTGGCGCATATACTTCGCAAATTTCCCCGACCATGCTGCAAGGGCTGGTCGAATACGTCATCATCGGTCATTCAGAAACACGCGCCTATCAGGATGTCACTGACGAAAAGGTCAACCGCAAGGCGAAATCCGCGCTTGCACATAACCTCAAACCCATTATCGCCGTAGGTGAAAGCCTCGAACAAAATGAAGCAGGTGAAACCAAAGACTTCGTCAGCGGGCAGGTGCGTGCCGCCCTGGATGGTATCAGCGCCGATGATATGGCGAATGTCGTAATCGCCTACGAACCCATTTGGGCCATCGGTACCGGCAAAAGCGCCAGCGGAGAAATCGCCAACAACATCTGCAAGATGATCCGCGATACTATCCGCGAACTGTATGACGATAGTGTGGCGGATGCCCTGCGCATTCAATATGGCGGCAGCGTTAAGCCGAACAACATGTCCGAATACATGTCTCAACCCGACATTGACGGCGCATTGGTCGGCGGCGCATCCCTGAAAGTTGACGATTTCACCATACTCGTTGAAATCGCTGCGAAGGAGAAAGGCAGCTAACCCACAATGGGCAGTCTGGATATTCTGCTTTCGGGATTGCTGGTCGTCGCCGCGTTTAGTGCGCTGCGCGAACTTGAAATCTGGCTGCACCGGCATATCTTTAAGGTCGGTTGGTTGCTCACGCAGAACTTCCAGACAACGACGATTCTATACTACACGTTCTTCTTGCCCGGTCTGTTCGTCAATCAGGTATTGATCTGGCTTGTGGCCGGCATGTTGGATGTTCGAGCGGAGCGTGCCGTATCCTGGCCTGAGAAACAGGAAATCGGCTCGCTCCGTCTGGATTTCGTCCGTGTCTCAAAAAAAGTTGGGCGCGTACGCAAAACAGTCATTGAGATCGCCCCATTAATTGGCGGCATCTTCCTCGTCTGGCTCATCGCCAACAGCATCCTCAACGTTGGCGATGCCTTCTCTGTTATGGAAGATGGCACACTGACCAACCTCGGCGAGGCCATAAACCGCCTGACCTCACAACCCGCATTCTGGTTGTGGGTCTATTTTGCTTTCACCATCACCAACGCCATGATGCCTGATCCCAAAGTGTTGCAGGGGTGGACATGGGGCATCGCTATTTTTACGGGAATTGTCGGATTTCTCTTCCTTGCAGGGTTCGGCAACGACGCGATCAATGCCGGGTTCTTTGAACCGATTATCAACGGCTTAAACGGGCTAACGGGTGTATTCGGCCTCATGATCATATTGGACCTTATCGCCGTCGCCTTTCTCGGCCTCATTGAATCCACAATCGAATGGCTCACCGGGCACAGCGCAACGTTTGAAAAAGGCAAAATGGTCACTATGACGCGACAAGAAGCCATCGAAAAACGCCGCGCCGCCCGTAAACAATCCAAACCGGCAGCCATGCGTGCGTCATCCACATCAGGGCAGATTCCGGCACTGGCAGGACAACCGTCAATCTATAAGTTTGAGTTCCCAACCCCCGGAGCGCCGGGGCGCGAACCCGTATCGCAATCTGCATCGGGCATCGTTGAACCGGACGAACCCGCCACTCAACAACCGTCATTCTTTGAGCGCGAACGTCCGAAACGCATGCAACCAGATATCATCACCGGGAGCGTTGCCCGCTCGGATAAGGACCAAACCCCCGATCCACCCGAAAGTGTTGAGGGAACACCACGCACTTCACCGCTAGCCCGTACCGGCGGACCTATAATCCGGTCACCATCTTCATTTCGACAACAAGATGGCGATAACACTGAAGAAAATGACGAGAAAGCATCTGAAGATCCGACGCCGACGCCTGCGGCAGTTATTCCGTCTGCAACAGGCAGCAAATCAGCACCAGACCGCTCAACTAAACTCAATACAGCGGGCGCTGATGATGACGAAAAACCCGATACGTCTGAAAAAACAGCGGATCATCCGGCACGTCCTGCAAATGCACCGGGTGCAAAAAGATCACCCACTCGACCTGCCGCGTCGTCGCTCAGCCAACGTCTGGGTGGCATTACGAACCGCACCAGTGCTAAAAACCCAACGGATGACAGTGAGCGGTCTAAACCCGCAGTCCCGGCACGGCCTGCCCTCTCCCCTCGACCACCCTCAGGCATTCCATCCACAAAACCGGGTTTGGGCATGTCGGATGATGACGATGAAGACCTTGACGCCGAACTACTCGACGAGGACGAAATGTTCGAGGATGACTTTGAGGACGATGACGAGGATCTCGATTACGAGGATTTTGAGGACCCCGCCTGATCTTCTATTCGCAGCAGCCAGACGAACGCAATCACGATTAGCAGAATCATCAACCCAAACGCGACAAACTTGAACAATTGACTCGTCAACACGAGTGTCAGAATGCCAAAGAACGTGCAAAATGCATAGTAGGCGAGGACGATAGTCCGCTGTTCGAGGCCAATATCTTGCAGGCGAAAATGAATGTGCCCCCGGTCCCCCTGCATGGGATTGCGTCCTTGCATAATTCGCGCTACCGCCTGCCAAACGAGGTCCATCAGCGGCAAGCCCATCACTAGCAGGATTGTCGCCATCTTCGCCCCGCCAATAATCGCCAGCGCACCTAGCACGTAGCCGAGGAAATACGCACCGCCACCCATCATAATCCGTGAGGGATAAAAGTTATACAAAACAAACGCCAGCGAAGCCCCCATAAGCGCCAACGGCAGCAAACTCACACTCGTTTGCGCCGGATTCAGGATAAACGCGCTGTTGATAAACAGCATCGTCCCCGCGATGAAGGCGACGCCCCCCGCCAGACCGTCCAACCCGTCCATGAAGTTGACTGTATTCATCATCAAGCCCAACCAGAACATAGTGACGATCACCGTCACGGCGAACGGCCAGGGATCAGTTTGCTGTGCGGTAAATGGGTTGTTGAAGTATTCAATGAAAATTTGGAATGCAACCGCGATTCCAGCAGTGACAATTTGCGCTAGCGCCAGCCACACCGGGCTAAGTTCGACCACGTCGTCGATTACGCCAACGACCATAATAAACGCCGCGCCGATCACCAGCCCGGTCAGACGCGTCAACTCCGCCGAGTCATAGCGCGGGATGTTAAGCGACTGCGCTGCCAGCACCGCGATCACAAACCCGGCAAATATCGCCAAACCGCCCAGCTTCGACACCTGACGATAATCCGCATCATTCTGGCGACGCCCACCCGCCCGCGAGACGAGACCCCAATGCTTGCCCAAACGCTCCATAACGGGAACAAGAGCCGCCGTTACGCCAAACGCCAGTACAAACACGATGATAAACGCGCTGATTTCATTGACCGTGGGCATGGACCGCCTTACGTGCCAAACTGACGATCACCGGCATCCCCCAATCCAGGCATGATGAAGCCAATATCATTTAGTTTTTCGTCCACTGCTGCCACATGAATATCTACATCCGGGTGCGCGGTGGATAGACGTTCCACCCCTTCTGGTGCAGCGATCAACCCCATAAACTTGATTTTGGGCACGCCCCAGCGCTTGATAATATCCACCGTCGCTACGGCAGAACCACCCGTCGCCAGCATCGGATCAAGCACCAGACACACTTCAACCGTTGGCTTGTCGGGCAGCTTGTTATAATACTCCACTGGGCGCAGCGTTTCTTCGTCACGGTACAGGCCGATATGCCATACCTGCACGTTCGGGAGCATCGCCATCACACCGTCCACCAGACCAAGGCCCGCACGCAAAATCGGCACAAGCCCTATCGTTTCTGCCACCTCAAAACCGGGCGCATCCCCCATTGGCGTCGTCACCGTGCGCGGATTCAAGGGGATGTCTTCCGTGGCTTCATACGCCAGCAACAATGCTAACTCATACACCAGACTGCGAAAATCGCGGTGCCCGGTTTCAACTGAACGCAGCGCAGTTAGCTTATGCTGTACAAGAGGATGTTGCGAAACATGTACCTGAGACATGAAATGTGCCGTCCTTCCGCGAGTTTTGCACCGGATTTTACGTGGTCAGACAGCGCCTGTCAAAGCGCGATTCCGGCTTTGTATCGCAGTCAGGTCTCTAAATCTATACCAGTTGGCGCACCATGTGGAATTACTTCCGCGTCCTTCAACGCTGACCAGAACTCGCCAGAAACAGGTACTTGCAGATTGGCAAGCGTGTCTGATAGTTGAGACGTATTTCGCGCACCCATCACCAGCGCACTCACCGCCGGATGTGCTGCCACAAATTGCAGAGCTGCCGCCCGCAGTGGAACGTCATACTCGGCACAGATCGCTTCGATTTTCATCATCGCATCCACAATATGGGGTGGTGTCTTGCCATAATTATAGCGTGCATCAGGGTGCAAACCTGTCGCCAGAATCCCACTCTGGAAGACCTTCGCCGCCAGCACCACAATCCTTTTATTGGCGTATAACTCAAGCGCGGGTTGCGCTCCCTGCTCCAGCAACGAATAATGCCCTGCTTGCATATACACATCAAAGTCACAGTGTGCGGTCAAGCGTGAGAGCAGTGCATAATCTGCGATACCAACGCCAATCGCTTTCACAACGCCCTGCGATCTCAATTCCGCCAGCACAGGGAACGACTCATCGATAATCTGCTGTTCAAAATCATAAGGATCATGCAGCAGAACACTATCCACAGCATCAACTTTCAGCCGCTTTAAACTCCCTTCCAGACTTTGCATAATGCCATCATACGAAAAATCGAACACGCGGCTGCCATCCGGCTGGATAATGCGTCCGACCTTCGTCTCCAGCACATAGCTTTCACGCGGGACGCCTTCCAGCGCCAGCCCAAGACGTGTTTCCGCCTCCAACGGTCCATAGTGTGGAGCGGTGTCAAACAAAGTCACGCCAGCATCTAATGCAAAATGGATCATCTGGACTGCGTCCGCGTCTGTTATCTCATGCCCAAACATCCCCGTGATCGAAGCAGTTCCCAACCCCAACCGAGAGATGTTCAGTCCTGTGCGACCGAACGGCACTTGCTCTACAGGATCAATCATCGTTCAATCGCCAGATACTCAAAACAGTTAAAATCGGCATGATTGTCGCTCTCTATACCCTGACTGCTGGCATACATACCGACCATAACGCCAGTAAATCCGCCCGTCATAGTGGAACTCAGGTTACGACCGTCAACATCAAGCGCAAGCACCTCCCACGCCCCTGATTTCAACGCATAATAGAAACTATAGCGCTGGCCGACTGCCTCCACACGCAAATATAAGCGTGGTGCAGATAAGCTTAACCTGGTGATCTCATAGTCTTTATCGTCCACACGCCGAACTAAACGCAGCAACGTTTCACCATTTTCGCCCATACCATACTCGCAGCGCGTATGCGACATATCATGCTGGCGCAGCGCAATGCCAGCGACTTCGCCTACTTTCGCTGGCACAAACTCCATCATAGTTTGTGCTGTAAAATCAATATGCTGCTGCCGCCGACACACAAACGAGGGATTCGCCACATCGTATAGCGCTTCTGGTCGCAGTGACAATCGCAACCATCCAGGACGCGCACTCAGATTCCACCATATTTCACGCGGCGTTCGCACCACATACCACTGTGTCCCCAGCGACGAAGTGTCGAAATGGTCACAAGCGGAAATAATGACTGGTCGCTGTTGCGGCAAATCTGGCTGCGGGTACGAAAACTCGATTTTGCCTGTACCGGGACTGACAACAGGCCACCCATCTTCCCAGATGACCGGCATCATAAACGTCTCACGCCCCAGATTGTAGAAATACCCGTCATACGGGCGACACGCCAGCGCAACCATGTACCACTCACCGTTTTGCGTCTCCACAAGGTCGGCGTGCCCGGTCGCAACAATGGGAAACGACTTGCCCAGATGACGATGCGTGAGAATCGGGTTACGCACGTTCCCAACATACGGCCCCGTAATTAACTCGCTGCGTGCAATTGTCACCGCATGGTCGTGGAACGTACCCCCCTCCGCAATCATCAAATAGTAGAAACCGTCTTTCTTGTAAATATGGGGCGCTTCAGCATGAACAGCATCACGCAAAGCCCCATCCCACAGGATATACGTCTCACCAGTGAGTTGCATCGCATCGAGATCAAGTTCGCGCAGCCAGATTTCACGATGACTCCTGAACCGTTCACCCTGCGGCGGTACGCGATTGCCCACATACCAGGCCCGTCCGTCGTCATCGAAAAACAACGATGGATCAATCCCCGGCGCATCGTCCAACCACAGTGGCTCCGACCAATCCCCCGCCGGGTCTGTCGTGGTCACAATGAAATTACTGCGCGAATCGCTCTTAACAAGTGTGTTGATGATATAGAACATGCCATCGTGATGACGAATCGTCGGTGCATACACGCCCATGCTCGACACAATCCCATCCAGATTCAATTGTGAGGGGCGGTCCAGCGCGTGACCAATCTGCTGCCAGTGGATAAGGTCGCGGCTGTGATAGATCGGAATACCGGGAAAATATTCGAACGTCGAGGTAATCAAATAATAGTCTTCACCCACCCGGCAAATCGACGGATCAGGGTGAAATCCGGGCAAAATAGGATTTGTATAGGTTGTGTCGGCAGACATCAGTCTTTACTCACAGAACACGACATTGGTTAATTGGTTATGCCAATTCACGGTCATTATAGGCACCATTTCAGCACAAATCAACAAATCCACTTAGGCTTTGCTTGACAGATTCTCATATTTTGCTATGCTATTGGTCAATTGGCTTTACCAATTAACCACGCGAATCGTTTTGTCGAATGAACTATTGTCTCGGCTAGCCCGATCACTTTGGTAAGAAAAAAGAGTTAACAGATGGATTCGTCTTTTTCCTCCATGCACAACGAACCGCTTTCCGAGCGAATCGCCTATGAAATCATCAATATGATTCGCGAGCATAAGCTCAAACCGGGCGACAAACTCCCCCCGGAACGCGAGCTTGCCGATTTACTCAACGTGAGTCGTCCTTCACTGCGCGAAGCCCTGCGTGCGCTGGCAATTGTCAACATTGTAGAAACTCGCCATGGCGCAGGCACCTATATCACCTCGCTGAAGACTGACCTGCTCATTCAGCATCTTGAATTCGTGTTCGCCCTTGATCAAACGACGTTTCTGAGTCTGGTCGAAGCACGTATCTTTCTGGAAAGTGGCTTGGCTGGACTGGCTGCCGAACGCATCACCGACGAGGAAGTCGCAGAACTACGCGCATTTCTGGATGCAACTCATACCAATGTCGCAGAAGACTCTGAAGCCTTCGCCAATGCCGATCACAAACTCCATCGCATGATCGCAGAAGCGGCCTGCAACCCGATCATGCTGCGATTTCTAGATGCCGTCTCCGGTCTAGCAAACGCTAGCCGTCAACGACGCAACGCCACACCGAGCATTATTCAGCAAACGATCGAAGAGCATTATGCAATCGTGCAGGCCATCGCCAACCGCGATCCTGTAGCAGCTCGTCAGGCGATGTACGGCCACTTGAATCAGGTGCGTCAAAGGCTCCTCTTAGAGGCATCTCTCAGCGATAGTGATACGTCTGCATAACGATCAACGAACTTCGATAGCCGACATCCGACAGGTTTTGAACTATATTTTGGAGAAGCAGGTTATGGATGCAACAACGGGCGCAGTCCGACATGAAGGATCAACTTCAGCGCCTCCCTTTGCACGCAACTTTGCACTCGCCGACGCGTTTGTGCTGATCGTATCTACCGCGATGCTGCTGGCGCTCATCGTCCTGCCCTGGATGGTCGCCCGCGACGGCAGCAGCAGTTATACAGCCCTCTCCCTTTTAACCGGAGCATCGCCAGAAACCAACGTTTACATTCCAGATTTGATCGCAATTCCGTTTATAGCGACACTTGTCGCAATGATGCTCAGTGCTGCGCTGGTATCTGGTATCATCCCAAAAGAAAAAACACCGCGGTTCGTGCTGGGGATCGCGCTGGCAGGCATCCTTTGTTTGATGTACTACCCGTTGATCGTCATTCGACCCGGTATCTCTATGGACGATACATTTCGTGAAGCAGGGGTCGCGTTCCGCCTGTGTTTCTATGGATCCGTGCTGCTCATCACGCAGGGGTTAATCTCGCGCCGGTTCCGTCGCGTTCATCTACGCCGCCCGACGGCTACCGATAACACCCGTATGACCTATTTTCAGGGCCTTATGCAGGTAGTCCGCGATGATATGTTCGGACGTAACGTTATCTGGTTCCTGATGACCATTCCCGCCATCATCTGGCTGTTCGTCTTCAAATATCTCACCATGTACGGCCTCATAATCGCCTTTCAAGATTACAAACCGCGTCGGGGCATCGAAGGTAGTGACTTCACCGGACTTGAAAACTTCCAGTTTCTTTTTCAAACCGAACAAGCCATACGCGCTACACGTAACACGCTTCTACTCAACATTCTCTTCATCGTCGTCGGCATGATCTTCGCGCTATTCGTAGCGACACTACTCTTCGAAATCTACACCTCACTTGCCACGCGCTACTATCAAGCCGCGCTCTTGCTGCCGAATTTCATTTCATGGGTAATCGTCAGCTACTTCGTATTCGCCATGCTGCGTACCGATGACGGCCTCGTCAACACCCTGCTTAACAGTCTGGGTGTCGACCCGGTTCGATGGTACTCTTCACCCGAATATTGGCCTGTGATCCTATTATTAGCCAACTTATGGAACTCCGTCGGGTGGGGCAGTCTCATTTACCTGTCAGGAATGCTCGCCATTGACCCGCAGCTATTCGAGGCAGCCCGCATTGACGGTGCCAGCAAATGGCAACAGTTCACCGGGATTACCTTTCCGCTACTGCTGCCGCTGGTCGTCATTCAGGTACTCCTGTCGCTAGGTCACATCTTCAATGCAGACTTCGGCCTGTTCTTCCAGGTCACACGCGATCAAGCCGCCCTCTATCCCACAACGGACGTACTCGACACGTTCATTTACCGCTCGCTAACCGGGTCCGGTGCAGGCATCCGTCTCGCATCCGCCGCGCAGTTCTACCAATCCATCGTTGGATTTATTCTCGTAGTCGTGGCGAATTACATTGTACGCCGCGTTAGCCCGCCAGATAACGACCTGTCACTGTTCTAGTCAGCGCGAGTAAAGGAAAATATCATGCCCGCACAGGTATATAAAGTAAGACAGGCACAGCGCGACCAACTTATGGAATTCTGGCAACTTGTTGGACGCTACAGCATTCACATCGCCCTGCTGATCTTCTCACTGACCGCCCTGGTCCCGTTTCTTGTCATCATCTCGGCTTCGCTCAGCGATGAAACTGCCCTCACTTTGCAGGGATTCGGTATCCTGCCGCGTGATTTCAGCACACAGGCATATGAATTCATCCTCGATAAACCCGATACGCTGATCCGCGCCTATGTCGTATCCATCACGATCACCGCCATCGGAACCTTTGTCGCGCTCGCGTTTATGACCACACTATCCTACGCGATATCACGCCCGAAGTTCCGTATGCGCCGCTTTATCTCACTATTTGTGTTTTTCACGTCAATCTTTAATGGTGGACTCGTACCGTACTACATTCTGGTGACGCGCTATCTGCAATTACAAGATACGATGCTCATCCTCATCCTGCCCAATCTGGTCGGCGTGTTTCAGGTCTTGCTGCTACGAACCTTCTTCGTCCAATTACCCGAAGACCTCTTCGACGCTGCCCGTGTAGACGGGGCCAGCGAATTTCGTATTTTCTTTTCAATCGCTATTCCACTGGCGAAACCTGCACTTGCAACCGTTGGGTTGATGATCGCACTCGCCTACTGGAATAACTGGACGACTGCACTCTATTTCATCCGCGACTCAGACCTGTATCCGCTGCAATATTTACTGTATCGCATCATGGAAAATGCCAATGCAATGGCACTCGAACCACAAATCGGCGGCGCACCACTGCCGCAGCTAACGACACGCATGGCAATGGCCGTTCTCGCCGTTGGCCCCGCCGCCATCGCTTTCCTATTTGTGCAGCGCTATCTGGTCAAAGGTATCACGCTCGGATCACTGAAATAACCATATGTATTCAAGCGACGGGCCTTGTGCCCGTCGAAAATTAATAATCTGTCTTTAAGTAGAAAAGGGGAAGAAATCTCGAACATAAAACACCAGATGCAGTCAAATCGATTTTATTCACTTTCAAGGAGTTAGAATGAATAAGAAACAGCTTGCACTCGCTTTACTGATTATCCTCAGCCTTGTCCTCGGCGCGACCATGATTACAGCGCAGGATATGGAACTCGAACAACTTGACGATCCGATCGTCTGGTACTTGCGTGCCGGTGTCGCCGATGTCGAAGGTGGCGCGGATGTGGTCAACGAAGCCGTTAACGCATACCTCGCCGATCAGGGCTTTAACGCCGAAGTCGAAATCGTCTACCTCGACCGTTCTGAATTCGATGACCGCCTCGCGCTCATCAATGCTGCGTTCGAGCCGTATGACCTCGCGCTGACCACCTATAGCTGGGTCAACCGCTATCCAGTCAACGTGGAAAACGAATACTTCATCCCGTTAACCGCCTATGAAAACCCGGATACCGGCGAAGTCGTCAATTTGCTCGAAACCTATGCCCCGAATCTCTACGCCAGTATGCCGACCGAAGCGTGGGACGCCGCCCGCGTTGACGGCGAAGTCTACGCTTTCATCAACCAGCAAATCTGGCCCAAGCCATTTGGCGTCAGCCTGCGTACCGACGTAATCGAAGGTCTCGGCCTGCAAGAACTGTGGGACGCCGCCGAAACATGGGAAGATATGACTCCCATTATGGAAGCGATTCAGGCCGCTATCGCCGACGGTTCCATCACTGACTCCATCGAAGACGGTGAAAACGTACAGTACGTGTTCGCCAATGTCGATCTCTTCCAACCCAATAACTACGGATTCGACGGCATCGCCCCCTACGTCGTCATCGACACCAGCAGCGATGAACTTGTCGCACAATCCTGGTACGAAACCGAAACCTTCCGTGAAGCTGCTCAACTGCGCAAAGTCTGGCAGGACGGCGGATTCACCCTGCCGGACGCACCCGACCTTGAAACACTCAACAACGGCTATGCTGCTGGTCAATGGGTCATGGACGTGGGTCGTCTGATCAAGCCCGGTGGTGCGCTGGAACAGGCCGCACGCTATGGATACGAATGGGCAGAAAAGAACCTCAGCCCGGTGATCCTCACTACTGATGGCCCCGTTTCCACCATGACCGGCATCAGCACCACCAATGAGGATGATCCGGTGCGCGTCGCCCGTATCGTGATGTTCATGGAAATGGTTCACACCGATCCGGTCCTCTACAATCTCATCGCCAAAGGCATTGAAGGTACACATTGGGAATGGGTCGATCAGGACTTGAACCTCATCAGCAAAATCGAAGACAGCGGCTACAATCCGAACGTTGACTGGGCCATCGGCAATCAGTTCAACGCCTACTACATCGACGAAGGTCAGGTCGGCGCGTGGGAAGAAAGCCTCGACATGAACCTCAACTCACGTCCCAGCCCTGCGCTCGGTTTCGTATTCGATCGTGAGCCGGTCGAAATGCAAATCATCGCCCTTGATGGCGTGATGCCGGAATTCCTTTCACCGCTTACAAACGGTCAGGTCGAAGACGTTGACGCAGCGGTTGACGAAATTATCGCCGTCGCCAACGAAAACGGTCTGGAAGACATTGTCGCCGAAGCGCAGGCACAGCTTGACGCCTGGGCGAGCATGGAATAAGCTCGCAATCGACAGCAAATAACACCCATGGGGACGGCTTCCGCTGTCCCCTTTTGCATTGCAAGCCGCTTGATCTCCGTTATACTGATAGAACAAAGTTTTGACGAAGTGGAGTGCAAGACCATGTCCGACGATGGACGCATGGTGGGCGGTGGGCGCAAACCCAACGAACGCGAAAATATCGCCCTACGACCCAAACTTCTAAGCGACATCGTGGGGCAAGACCGCGTGCGCGAAAACCTCAAGATTATCATTGAGGCCGCCAAAGGGCGCGGCGAACCTGCCGATCATATTCTATTCTATGGTCCGCCCGGACTCGGAAAAACCTCATTGGCGCACGTCATCGCCAACGAGATGGGTGCAAACATCCGCATCACCGCCGGACCAAGCATCGAACGAGCGGGCGATCTCGCCGCCATTTTGACCCACCTCAAACAACATGACATTCTGTTCATAGACGAAGTTCACCGTCTCGGACGTGCGGTAGAGGAAATTCTCTATCCAGCAATGGAGGATTTCGCCCTCGATATCGTCATCGGCAAAGGGCCGGCCGCCAAGAACGTCCGCCTCAATCTGCCCCGCTTCACCGTCATCGGCGCGACGACGCGGCTTTCACTGCTCGCCGGACCGCTGCGCGACCGCTTCGGCGCACGCTTTCGCCTCGATTTCTACGATCAAAAAGCGATGGAACACATTATCAATCGTGCCGCGACCATGCTCAACGTCGAGATCAAGCAGGAAGGCACACAGGAAATCGCCCGTCGCTCACGGGGGACGCCTCGTGTCGCCCTACGTCTTTTGCGCCGTGTGCGCGACTACGCGCAAACCCGCGCCGACGGCGTCATCACCGGGCCAGTCTCCGGGGATGCACTCGAACTCATGGAAATCGACCATCTCGGCCTTGATGATGTTGACCGTCGTCTCGTTAGCACCATCATTCAAAAATTCGACGGCGGCCCGGTCGGACTCGACACCATCGCCGCTGCTATTGCCGAAGATCGTGCCACCATCATGGATGTCTATGAACCCTACTTGCTACAGCTCGGCTTTCTCGACCGCACCCCACGCGGACGTGTCGCCACACCCAATGCTTACGAACATCTCGGCATTCCCTACGTTGCCCGTGACTACCGAGAGGCATCCCCGCAGCCATCTCTATTTGATTTCGCAGAAGACGAAGAGGACTAAACGACATGGATTTCAACACCCTGGGTCGGTTGATGGTCGTCTTCGGCATCGTGATTGTTATCCTCGGTGGACTATTTATGCTGCTCGGACGCCTGCCCATCAACTTCGGCAGCCTGCCTGGTGACATCCGCATCCAGCGCCAGAATTTTTCCTGTTTCTTCCCGCTTGCGTCGATGATTCTTATCAGCATCGTTTTGAGTGTG
>DAOTXA010000348.1:0-4878 GCA_034435595.1 Anaerolineae bacterium
CGCCAGCGAGATGGAAGAAGTCATCGCCTCTATGCTGCGGCAGGTGGGCCTGCGCCCGGAATATATGCGCCGCTATCCCCATGCGTTCAGTGGTGGACAGCGCCAGCGTATCGGCATCGCCAAAGCGCTGATCCTGCGGCCCGATTTACTCGTCGCCGATGAAGCCGTTTCCGCGCTGGATGTGTCGGTACGGGCGCAGATTCTCAATCTGATGAAGGACTTGCAGCAGTCCTACAACCTGACGTATCTATTCATCTCACATGACCTGAGCGTGGTCAAATATCTGGCGGATCGTGTGGCGGTGATGTATGTCGGTCGTCTGGTCGAACTCGCGCCGACGCGCCCGCTGTATCGCAAGCCCCTGCACCCGTATACCGAAGCGCTGCTTTCCGCTGTGCCCAAGCCGAACCCGCGCACACGCTCGGAACGAGTGATCTTGCAGGGCGATGTGCCCGATCCATCGAATCCGCCCGGTGGCTGCTATTTTCATCCCCGCTGCCCGTATGCACAGGATCGCTGCAAGACGGAAACGCCGCCCCTGCGTCCGGTGGGCGCTGAAGGGCGCATGGTGGCCTGTCACTATGCAGAAGAGCTTGACTTACAGGGGATCAACCGCGTAAAGAAACTGGCAGTTGATGCCTAACCCGAATCATACAGGGGCAACACATGACGCAAACACAACCCGATATTCTTATCATTTTGACCGACGATCAAGGCTATGGCGACCTGTCGTGCATGGGGAACACCGACTTTCGCACGCCGCATCTGGATCGTCTGGCGGGGTCCGGCGTGCGCTTTACCGATTGGTACGCCAACAGCCCGGTGTGTTCGCCATCACGGGCGGCGATGTTGAGCGGGCGCTATCCCGGTAACGCGGGGGTGCGCTCAATCCTCGGCGGGGGACGCCGCGCATCCGCCGGCCTGCCCGCGACGGTTCCAACCATTGCCACCGCACTACGCGAACGCGGCTATCGCACCGCCATGACCGGAAAATGGCACCTGGGCACAGTGGACGGCAGCCGTCCCAACGATCACGGCTTTGAGGAGTGGTTTGGCTTCCTCGCCGGGTGCGTGGACTACTACTCGAATATCTTCTACTGGGGCATGAACCGGGGCGGACCCGCACATGATCCACTACATGACCTGTGGGAAAACGACAGCGAAGTCTGGCGCAACGGCGACTATCTAACCGATCTCATCACCGAACGGGCCGTCGAGTTCATCCGTGACGCAAGTCAACGTGACGATCCTTTTCTGCTATATGTGCCATACAACGCGCCGCACTATCCTATGCACGCACCTCAAAAATATATGGACCGCTTCGCCCATCTACCGTGGGACCGTCAGGTAATGGCGGCGATGTTGAGCGCGGTCGATGATGGTGTGGGCGACATGCTGGCGGAACTCGAACGACAGAACCGGCTGGAAAATACGATTATATGCTTCATGTCGGATAACGGCCCCTCACGCGAGACGCGCAACTGGCTGGACGGCAATAAAGACCCGTATTATGGCGGTTCATCCGGTGGCTTGAAGGGGCATAAATTCAGCCTGTACGAAGGTGGTATCCGCGTACCGGGGATCATTTCCTGGCCCGCACGCATCCCCGCCGGACAGGTGATTGACGTGCCGTGTGCGGCGATGGACCTGTTCCCCACGCTCATGAATGCTGCCAACACCAGTGCATCCGGCTATGAACTGGACGGCATGGACCTGCTGCCGCTGCTGGTCGATGGCGAAGCCCTGCCAAAACGTGACCTCTATTTCGAGATGAACGGACAACTCGCTATCCGGCGCGGTGACTGGAAACTCGTTCTCAACGGGCAGTTGATCGAAGGCGGCGACGTGCCGGTCCCCGTCCATCTGGCGAATCTACGCGAGGACATGAGCGAATCACACAACCTGGCAGGTGAACAACCCGACCTCACCGCTGAACTGCAAACCGCTGTCGAAGCGTGGTTCGCTGGCATCGAACAACGCTGGGACGACGAATGGCAACCGGCGATTCAGGAACAAATCGCGGCGGATTAATGGCGCACGTCCATCGCCCCTACGGATAACCAGATTCTCTTCTATAGAACGGATATATACATATGTTGATGAAACAATCTTTGCACGACAACTGGACGTTGCAAGCCCTTAGCGGCGACACTATCCCCGCCGACATCGCCGGACGCACCTTTGAAGCGACGGTCCCCGGCAGTGTCTACATTGACCTGCTGGCGGCGAATGCCATCGAAGACCCGTACTACGACCGTAACGAACTCAAAACCCAGTGGATCGGCGAATCCGATTGGTCCTACAAAACGACATTTACCGTCAATGAATCGCTGCTGGCCTCCGATGTCGTCGAACTAGTTTGTGACGGACTCGACACCATCGCGTCGATTACGTTGAACGGGCAACACGTCGCCGATACCGAGAACATGCACGTTCGCTATCGCTTCGATGTCAAATCACTGCTGCAAGCGGGCGAAAACACGCTGGAAATCGGCTTTGCGTCGGCAGTGGACTATGCCAACGAGCAGGCGGCACGCCTCGGCGACATGTATCGCCCCGAAATCTACAAGATGCCATATAATTTCATCCGCAAAAATGCCTGTAACTTCGGGTGGGATTGGGGTCCGACGCTGGTCACGGCGGGCATCTGGCGGGCAATTCGCCTTGAGGGGTGGAACACCGCCCGCATCGCCGATGTGCGCCCGCTGGTCCTCAGTGCCAGTAAAAAATCGGCGCACCTGCGCATATTCGCAGATTTAGACTATGCAGGCAACTGCCCGGTCGGACTCGTTACATATACCATCAGCGATCCTGATGGCGTGACGGTTGCTGAATCCACCGCCCCCGCCGGACAGCCTGTCGATATCTGGGTGGAGAATCCGCGCCTGTGGTGGCCCAGCGGTCACGGCGAGCAACCGCTGTATACGGTGACGGTCACGCTCAATGATGCGGGCGAAACGCTGGATACGGTCACACGGCGTACCGGGCTGCGTCAGGTACGGCTGCACATGGATTTTGACGACATCGGCATGTCCCACGCCTTCGAGATCAATGGGCAGATGATCTATGCAAAGGGCGCGAACTGGATTCCCGACGACGTGTTCATCCCCCGCGTGACGCCAGAACGCTACCGGGCACGCGTACAACAGGCCGTCGATTCTCACATGAATATGCTGCGCGTATGGGGAGGCGGCATCTATGAAGAAGAAGCCTTCTATGATGCGTGTGACGAACTTGGCATTATGGTCTGGCAGGACTTTCTGTTTGGCTGTGCCTTCTACCCGGAAGCGGAGCCGTTCTGGTCGCTGGTAGAAGCGGAAGCCCGCGACAACATCAAGCGTTTAAGTCACCATCCCAGCCTCGTCATCTGGAATGGCAACAATGAAAACGTAATGGGCTACTGGAGTTGGTATAAAGGTGATACGCCCTGGCGCGAATACGGCGAAAAGTACCCCTGGGGCGGCGGCTACTACCTCGATATGCTGCCCTCGTTGGTCGCCGGACTCGATCCTTCGCGCCCGTATTGCCCTGCGAGTCCGTGGGGAGGTGCGATGCAGATTGACCCCGGTGACGACAACTACGGATCACGCCATATCTGGGACGTATGGAACAACGAGGATTACACCAAATATCTGGACTATCTGCCGCGCTTTACAAGTGAATTTGGCTTTCAGGCCCCTCCGACGATGGCGACGATCCGGCAATCCATCCCGGCGGATCAGCAGCAGCCTGATTCTGAGTCGATGCTCCACCACCAGCGCAACCCCGGCGGCAACGATAAACTGAGTACCCGCATGGCAGAACACTTTATCCCAGCCGATGACCTTGACGGCTGGCACTATCTGACACAGATCAATCAGGCGCGGGCCATCACCACCGGCGTAACCTGGTGGCGCTCGCAGCAGCCGGTGAACATGGGCACGCTCTACTGGCAGATCAACGACTGCTGGCCCGTCACAAGCTGGGCGTCGGTGGATGGCTATGGACGCCCCAAACTGCTGTGGTATGCGACCCGTCGCTTTTATGCGCCGAAGCTGCTGACCTTCCAGCCGGACGGCGATAAGCTCGCATTGTATGCGGTCAATGACACCGCCGATCTGTGGGTCGGCACACTGAATCTGCGTTTGATAACGTTTAGTGGTGAAGTGATTGCCGAAGAAGCGATCAAGCTCGAAGCTGCCCCGCGTGCATCCTCGAAGATCAGCCTACCAGCAGCGCTACGTAACCCTGCGGAACCGTCGCAGGTGGTGCTGGTGGCACAAGCAGGTGACATGCGCGGTTTGCACTTCTTCGCCCGTGATAAAGAACTGGTCTACCCGCAGCCCGATTTCAAGGCCGATTTATCGGTAGTGGACGGCGGCTATCGATTGACTGTGCGGGCCAACACCCTCCTGCGCGAGTTGTGCGTGTTCGCCGACCGCCTTGACCCGGATGCGCAGGTCAGCGATCAGATGGTGACCCTGCTGCCGGGGGAGACGTTCACGTTTGAGATCACCAGTGAACAGACACTCACTGCCGATGACCTGTGCCTGCCGCCCGTCTTGCAGATGGTCAACACGGTGCAGGTACAACCCACGCCAGAATCATCGGCATAGCACAATTCATAATCGGGAGATGCGCGTCTGAGGGCGAAGATTGAGAGGATGAGGCAAAGTCTATTCCGCCTACTTCCTCTTTTTTTTGTTCAGTTTTTTCAGTGGATGCAGTTACTCTGCTAGCACAGCCAAAGCAAATAACGCGGCGCAACGCCACCGTTATCGTTAGATTTCCGTTTGAAACGTGAACTCTTAGTCGTTATACTTCCTGCGAGTCCAGCACACACAGGAAATCTGCCACCATGCCGCGAGTTTTTATCTCCTATCGCCGCAAAGATAGCAA
>DAOTXA010000349.1:0-3490 GCA_034435595.1 Anaerolineae bacterium
TAGCCACTCGCGATCAAGCGGAAAAACTGGCTGTTGACGAAAATGGATAGTCTGCTCAACTCGGATAATGTTAAGGTTAAAATCAGGTTAACGAGTGTGTGCTAAGAGGTGAAGATAAGGTCACATAGGAGTACGCTACACGATACCTGCGCAATTTGAATGGTTAGACGTAGACCGTACCATAGCCTTGACCGTCCTGTCTGGCAAAAATGGATGTGGGAGGCATTTGAAGCTGTCAGCCGCCTGTGCAAGGTTGACCGCAAAGAGGTCGCGCATACGGTTAAAACATGCGAAGCCCCCGGCGGTTAGCGCAGCAATCCGCTGCTGTGGGGGCGAAATTTCCACTCATAGCGCAGGCACACTGAATTGTGGACGTGTACATATCATTGAAATCTACATAGAAACCTACACAACTCTAAGCTTGAGGTTGACTTTATGCCCGCTACATATGAATGGCTTGATGAGGAACAAACTGTGGTGTTGACTGTCCTTTCCGGTGAGTGGACATGGGCAGACTTTGAGGCGATCAGCCGCCGCTACAAAGTCGATTTACAGCAGATTACGCATCCGGTGTATGAGATTGTCTATTTTGTCGACGGCGACCGTTACTGGCTGCCACCGAACCCCCTGCGTTACGGTCGGAGTGTTGTCGCCACGCAGCCGCCTAACGTCGTTATGTCGATCCTGGTGTCCTCCAGTACATATATCCGCAGCTTAATCGGCATCTACAACCGGCTCAACGGACGCGGCTATCGTATGGAATACGCCCATACCGTCGCCCATGCGCGGGCCATTATCGCGGTCGAGAAGCGGGCCATGCATCAGCGCACATCGCCATGAGCGTCGATATTTTGAGCGGAGGGGCCGCAACGATGCGGGTGCAAGACAGCAAATTACAACCCGACTCAATGACTTGATGAGCAAGGCAAAAACGCGCTTTTCAGCCATATCAACCTCGCCCTCGCTGGACGCGCAACTGTTGATGGCTGCTGTCCTAAATGAAAATCGTGCTCACGTCATCGCCCACCCTGAAAAACCGCTGACGCCTGAACAGGTCGGGCGCTTTAACGCACTGGTAGAGCGTCGAGCAGACGGTGAACCGATCGCCTATTTACTGGGTCGCCGCGCCTTCTACGACCGCGAGATGATCGTGTCTCCGGCGGTACTCGTCCCCCGCCCGGAAACCGAACACCTCATTGAAGCGGCACTCAAAATCATCACCGGACGTGCATTGACCGTCGTTGATGTCGGCACCGGCAGCGGGGCCATCGCCGTGACAGTCAAGGGCAACGCGCCCCATATCGCCATGCACGCCGTTGACATCAGCGCTGAAGCACTCGCAATCGCCCGTAAAAACGCAGACGCTGCCGCAGCAGACATTCGCTTTTATGAGGGGGATTTGCTCGCGCCCCTGATCGCTGCCGGGGTGCGTGCCGGCCTCGTGCTGGCGAATCTGCCGTATATCGCCCGTGATGAACTGAACACACTCGCCGTCATCAAACACGAACCGCGCCTCGCCCTGGACGGCGGGCCGGACGGGTTGGACCTGTTCCGGCGGCTGTTCGCGCAGATGCCGCTGGCGGTGACGCCGGGTGCGCACGTTCTGCTGGAAATCGGCGCAGATCAAGGCGTATCGGTCCCCACGCTGGCACACGACCTGCTCAACGTGCGTGACATCCGCGTGACCAAAGACCTCGCCGGACATGATCGTGTCGTCTACATCAGGCTTGCGTGACATACCGATTGCGGTTAAATGCGATGCGATTTATACGAAGGGGTATGCCGTGTGTATACGCGCAAGGCCAATCTCCTGAACGCCCTGAATCATGCCGAAGGGCAACGACTACGTTAGGAACGAATACACAGGTACGTGTGGGTGACGCCCCAGCCTGCACCACTACGGTCTGTCGTTAAACCTGCTGATGGTCCAGGCAAGTGCGGCAGGCAACAAACCGTTCCATCACTGGTGTTGCCTGCATTCTAGCGTAAACCAATTCATATCAAGGGGCTGACTCGCGTCGAGTCGGCCCTTTTTTGATTATCCATAATTTCCCCGCGAATATACAAACCCAAACCAATTTCAATAGATTTGTACATTCCGGCGATATATGAGATAGACAGGCGAAACATCGGAGGCATGTATTGAACGACAGTGAAGCAATCCATCTTCTGAAACAGGGTGATATCAGTGGACTTGATCTGCTGGTGGAACGCTATCAGGTCAAGGCATTACGGACTGCTTATCTTATCACTCAGGATCGTGGATTAGCAGAAGATGTCATTCAATCCGCTTTTATCCGTGTCTATGACCGGATTGAACAGTTTGACATCCGTTATCCCTTTGAACCCTGGTTTATGCGAATCGTCATCAATATAGCGCTGAAAGTTGCGGGCAGTCAGAAAACAATCTCGCGACTTGACCTGAACCATATTGAAATTTTGCCCGATTATTCGCCGGGGCCTGAGCAGACTGTCCTCGCGGATGAGCAGGAACAGATCGTCCGGCAGGCGCTTAAAGAACTCAGCCCTGGTCAACGCGCTGTGATGATTATGCGCTATTACCTGGGCTATACAGAAGGAGATATGGCACGCGAACTGCAAAAACCACTTGGGACAATTCGATGGCGATTATACGCCGCTCATCAACGGTTACGCGGATTATTGCGCGGGATTGATCTCAAGAAGCAAATGGGAGTGGCGAGTGATGAATGATAACCACCTGTCAAGTATCTTGCACACGATTGTAGAGAAGGATATCCCAGACGATATGAACGTTTTGCAATCCATTCATGAACAGTTAGAGGCCCGTCAACAGGTTAACTTACACCAGTCCCGTCAGATGATGCGCGTACTCGTTGCAGTCATCACACCCGTATTCCTATTCATGGGGACGATTGCCGCGTATGCCATGTATCAGACCTTTTTTGGTGACCCCGGCCTGGAAGGCGCTGTGGAACAGGGACTGGTGCAGGAGATTGACCGCAGTATCAGCATGGATGGTATCACCGTGACGGTACAGCAAGCCTTTGCCGATAGTAATCGGATCGCCATCTGGTGGACATTAGAAGATTATCCCTTCCCGGAAGAGGGCGAATTATTCGGTTTGAGCATGTATACCAGTCTTTTGAATATGGATGGCAGCATGTTCAGCACAGATGCTATGAGCAATAGCAGTGCCGATGGCGTCAATCAGGCGGAAAACGGCACACTAGAGAGCCTGACCACCTTTGACCATAATGCCCAGATACCGGAAAATGGCGTGCTCGATGTGATCTTTAGCTTGAACATCAACGGGCAGGATGTGTATCTGCTCCCGGATGATTTTGATTGGAACACCCTCCGCGGTCCTCTACCAGAAGAATATGCCTATGAAGCGCCATCTGCCGGTTTATTTGAGTTTGATCTGGCGCTCAATGTCAGTGAGCCTATTCTTCTAGAACCGGCGTTGACGATGACATCCAATGGCATTGATCTGACCCTCGAATCGGTG
>DAOTXA010000350.1:0-3252 GCA_034435595.1 Anaerolineae bacterium
ACCGTTAGGTCGAATGTGAATGATGCTGTTGGTCAATCGGTGTAGGGGCGATCCCCGCGTGGTCGCCCTGGGAGCGCACACGGGCGCTCCCCTACGAAAACACAATGATTCATGGATTCGCCAACAAGGTCTGTACCATGCGGGCGAGTGAACAGTAGACGCCCGCATGAGTGATGCTACTGGTTACGCGTAGGAGAAATCTCCACTGCTCTCGATGATTTCGATGAGATCGTGTTTATCCACTGGTTTAATGAGGAAGTCGGCACCAATGCTGGTTGCTACGTCACGATAGTGGTCGTATCCGCTGACGACAATCATATGTGCGCCGCGATCCAACGACGGAACAAATATGCTCAACACGTCCAGCCCCTTGTGATAGCCGATTTCCATATCGGTGATGCACACGTCATAGTCATGCTTGCTCAGAAGTTCGACTGCTGCCTGAACGGTCGCGGCTTGATGGACGGTATAGCCTGCCATTTTGATAATGCGTGAATACAGGCGTAACAGTCTAAAATCATCTTCGACCACAAGTACGGTTTTGGAAGGCATCAATAGCTCCTTATTTATGCCGGGACCGTTTCCGGCGAATACTTCGCGCTGAAATCAAACGATGTAACCAGCATATGACCGCTCGTGCGAACGGTCAAAAACAATTTACGCATTTTGGTGGATTTGTGTGCCGGTTCTGCGGTTGAAAGTCCGCGCTTGTGCTATCCTTAGGGGCGGAACCGTTAAGGAGACATGGTCGATGATGTGGAAACGAACGCTATTCGCAGGCTTGATGCTGGTTATGGTGATTCTGTTCGGGGTGTTGCTGTCGCAATCGTCGCCGACGCAGGCGCAGGTTACATTCCCTACGCCGACGAGCGTTTTCCCGACGCCTTTTCTCACGCCGACCATTACCCTGACGCCGACGCCGGAGCTAACGCCCGGTCCAACTTCGAACGCGCCCGGTTGTCTGAACGCGCTGGAACTGGACCCCGGTGCGATCATCACTGTGCGCAGTGGGGTCAACATCCGCGCTGCGCCGAGCGTGTCGTCGCCCTGGCTGGCGAATTATCAGGAACCGCGTGATTTCATCGTGCTGGAAGGCCCGGTCTGTGCAGATAACTTCCTGTGGTGGCAAATTCGCGGGCACGGCCTTACGGGCTGGGTAGCAGAACGCAACGCGGCAATCAGCTTTATTATTTCGGTGGATCGTGCGACGGTGTCGTCGAGTTGTCCACCACCGCTGGAACTGGTCATTGGTGAGGAAATCGAACTGATTACCGGAGTACGTATCCGCTCAGAGCCGTCGCTATCCGGTTTGGTGCTGACCGTCGCGCAGGCAGGGCAAACCGCCATCGCGCTTGAAGGCACGACCATTTGTAATCAGGGTTATACGTGGCGGCGCGTGCGGGTGGTGGTGCTGGATGTGACCTATGATGGCTGGATGGTCGAGGGTAGCAGCAGCATTGACGGGCGCTATTTTAGCGTGCAAACGCCCGATCCTTCGCTGGTATGCCACAGGCCAATGGATTTACGCATCGGCGATCTGGGCCGCATCTACGACCCGGATGGTCCGCCCAAGAATCTGCGTGGGTTGCCCGGCACCGACGCGCCGATTCTGTTTGCGCTGGTCGATAATGTGCCGTTTGAGGTCATCGGCGGTCCGGTGTGCGTGGGGCAGGATCAATGGTGGCAGGTGCGGATTCGCTCTACGACTCCTGCGGCGGGCTGGGTGATGCAGGGCAACGCGCCCAACTATTGGCTGGATGTGGTGGTCCGTGCCCCGACCCTGACGCCCTCACCGACACCGACACCGACCACAAGCGGGTAAATCACGATGACCGAATCGCCGCAAAATCCGCCGGGAACAGGGCAAGCGGTTACGCCGCCTGTACATCCTATTTCGCTCTCTCCTGATGAACAGTCGATCGCCTTCTCGTTGCCCGCTTACGTCGGCGTTTCGGCGTGAGCGTTAATATGCACGATGACATGGGGCTATGGACCTTGCGCACGTGATGCTGGTTACCAGAATGTTCAAACAATGAAACCGACCCGTTTTCCTCACCCGAACCCTGCGTTAAATCGTGCTGTCGAAATCGGCGCACTGGGCGTGACGGTCATCATGGCGACCACTGCGCCGCTGCAAGTTCTGTTGACACTGCTAGGCGCTCCTGGCGGATTGTTTGTGTTGTCGGCGTTCTTCACGTTGGTGCTGGCGGCCCCGGTATTGATGCTGACCGCCTATGCGCCGGAAGTCACCGTCAGTGATGAAGGGCTGACCATACATCCCGTTGTGTGGAAGGATCGCTTCATCCAGTGGAGCGACATCACGGCGGTCAAGGTCTACCCATTGATGCCACATGAGGACGCCGAGACGGTACGCCGCGCCGCAGTCGGGCGCAATAACTATGTTCCTGCTAATGGGATTATGCTGGTGGTTCCCGGTTTGCCACTGCAATACCGCATCGCCGGATTTCTGGCAGGAGAACGTGCCAAGCCCGTGATCGCCCTGACCAATCGCGCCCATGTCGATTACGCGAAGCTGGTGCGCGTGGTCCTTAGCAATACGCGGGGAACGATTCAGGATGACGAACTAAGGGCCAGTTCCCATGAGAATTGATAGGAGTTCAAAAAATGTCTTTGCCCACCACCTATAAAAAACTTGTCGCCACGCAGCACAACAACGATTTTCGCACCGCTGTTGAAATCCAGACTGTCGAAATAGCGTCACCCGGTCCCGGTCAAATCCTGATTCGCAACAAATTCGCCGGGGTGAATGCCGCCGATTTGATGGCTGCCGCCGGAAAATATATTGTTCCGACGCCGGTTCCTTGTGACATGGGCATGGAAGCGCTTGGCGAGGTGGTGGCTGTCGGGGATGATGTATCCGCTTACAAGCCGGGGGACCACGTGCTGGTGACTGGGTTCGGCGCAGGTTATAGCGAATACTATAGTACGAAGGCGCGTTATGCGGTTCCGGTGACATCGGCCTCACCAGAACTTATGAGTTTATCGGTTGGCGGACTCACCGCCTCGCTGGGACTTGGCATTACCGGGGAAATGGGTAGTGGCGAAACGGTACTGGTTACGGCAGCGGCAGGTGGAACCGGGCAGTTTGCCGTCCAACTGGCGAAACTGGCGGGCAATCACGTCATCGGCACGTGCAGCAGCGACGAAAAGGCCGACTATCTGCGCTCGCTGGGCTGTGATCGCGTCATCAACTACAAGAAGGAACCGCTGCGTAAAGTGCTGAAAGACGAG
>DAOTXA010000351.1:0-2914 GCA_034435595.1 Anaerolineae bacterium
GGCGCGGTGATCTGTGACGGTGCCGGTGGTTGAATACTCATCACACTGGCTGGAACCGGCTGCGCAGTGTTCATCACCTGCCCGGATTGGCGCAAAATGGTGATGCTAGGTGCAACTCGCAGGATGGTGATGTCCGGTGCAGCACGTTCAATCGCTACCGGTGTGCGTGTGGCGATTGGTGTCACAACAACAACATCATTCACCTCTGGCGTAAGAGCGGGTGTTTCAGGTTGAAAGTTGTGTACATCGAGCATCGCAAAGTTCTGTGCCCCGACCAGCGTGGCGATGGTTGTGCTGGTCACCAGTGCAGTGCGTACCAGTAATTTTCTAGCGCGGTCTGTGTTTGTCATAGCGGGTGTCTCCACATCAAATCGTACTTGTTTTCACAATACGGTGTTTTGCACCCGCTTGCTTAAACTCCGACTCAACGCTGCCTTAAATCCAACTTAAATCCTCAAAACACTTGTTCACGCTTGAATAATCAGAATTGACCTACTAAAATTAGTCAATATTGACTAATTAGGAAGCAATTGAATATGGAACGTGAACTGCTGCTGTTGGGCTTGTTGCGTCAGCAGGACATGCACGGCTACGAACTGCATGAATTTATCAATGGCAACATGACCTCGCTGATCGACCTGAAGAAACCGACCGCGTATCACTTACTTGATAAAATGGAGCAGCGCGGTTGGCTGCAAAGCCGTGAAGAAGACGATAGCAATCGCCCCGTCCGTAAAGTGTATGAAATCACAGAAGAGGGCGAGTTGGTCTTTCAACGTCTGTTGCGCGAGAATCTTTCGACCTATACCCAGACGATTTTTACCGGCAACATCGGGCTGGCTTTCCTGGATGATCTTCCTCACGATGAGGCGCTGACTCTCTTGCGCCAACGTCAGTCATCGCTCCATGAACAGCTCATGCTTTACGAAAACGTTCCCCCACATGGAGGCAGCATGGGGCTGGTTATTGATCATCAGTTACACCACCTCCGTTCGGAAACAGCCTGGTTAGCATCACTCATCAAACGTATTGAAAGACAAACGGATTAGAGGGAAGTCATGCAAAATTCTTCATGGAGTATCGAAACGCAGGGATTGGTCAAACAATATGGTGAGATCACAGCCGTTGATGGGATTGACCTGCAAATTCCGCGCCATGTAATCTACGCACTGCTTGGTCCTAATGGTGCAGGTAAAACTACTACGATTGAAATGCTTACGACGATTACACGACCGACCACAGGTAAAGCTATTGTCGCTGGATATGATGTCGTGAAACAACCTGCTGATGTACGCAGACGTATTGGGGCAACTTTCCAGGATGTCGTGTTAGATGATGCGCTGACCGGACGTGAGTTACTGCATTATCATGGCAGACTCTACGGGCAAAAGAAGGCCGTACGTGAAGCGAAAATCACGGAATTACTGGCGATGGTCGAGCTTGAAGAAGCGGCAGACCGGCCTACACGCACCTATTCCGGTGGTATGAAGCGACGACTTGAGCTGGTACGGGGTTTGATGACCGAACCCGAAATCCTGTTTCTTGATGAACCCACCCAGGGGCTTGATCCACAAAACCGCGCTAACATCTGGGATTACATCCGCGACTTGAAAGCACGAAAAGGGCTTACACTGTTACTGACCACGCACTATATGGAGGAAGCCGAGCAGTTGGCTGACCTCATTGCCATTATTGATCACGGCAAGATTATCGTTCAGGATACACCGCGCAATATGGTTGACAGTGTAGGATCCGACGCCATCGTGATGTCCGGTAGCAATTCACCCAATGGCTTTATGGAAAGGGTGCAGGCACTACCCTTTGTCCAATCCACCAGTGCGGAAGAAAACCAGGTGCGCCTGGGTGTGGATTCCGGTAGTCACAGGTTACCCGAAATTATCACACTTGCCAGCGAAACCGGCTATCTGATCGAAGATATGTCGATTGCAAAGCCCAGCCTTGAAGATGTCTTTTTGAAATATACGGGTCGTCAATTACGCGATCACTAGGGGAGTGAATGAGATGAATGCTGCGATTACCTTATGGAACAAACATATGCACCAGATGAGTAGCAGCGAGGCATTTGGTCTGCTGCTTCAACCGATTCTCTGGGTCGTCTTGTTTGGTGTCGGGATGCGTGGATTGCTCACACAGGCAGGCGGGGATGAAACTGGATTATATATCGCATTTATGGCACCGGGTATCATTGCCGTTAGTGTGCAGAGTGGCGCGATTGCCGGAGGCACCGTGTGGCTGGATGAGCGTGTGCGCGGTATCGTGAAAGAGTATCTCGTTGCGCCAATTCCCCGCCTCAGTATCCTGATGGGGAATGCGATGAGTATTGTCACAAAAAGTCTGCTACAAGCTGCAATCATATTCATCGTGGCATTGCTTATGGGCATGACTGTAACTGTTGACCTGCTTGGCTGGATTGGTGGACTCATGCTGATTATCGGCTATGGTCTGGGTTTTGCCGGTATCGCACTGGCAACTGCATCCAAAACCAATAATTCTGGTGCCTATCATGCCCTGATTTTCATTCTAAATCTGCCTGTGCTCTTTCTGAGCAACGCGCTTTATCCACTGGACGCCTTGCCACGCTGGATGCAAATCGCCGCTCAGCTTAATCCGACCAGCTACGTTGTTGATGGATTACGCCAATTGGTTCTGGCGGATGCAACATCACTGGCGGGAGACATGATCCTACCTGTATGGTCATGTTTTCTGGTGGTTACGCTTTTCGCCACATTAGGAATGTGGTTGGCCCTCAACGCATTCCGCAGTGCGATTGAGTAAGCTCACAAGCTGGACATTTTAGGGATCACGGTGGTTGCAGGGGGCTGATGATTGAAAGGCCCAAGAGGGATAATTGTCCTCTCCTTGGAGATAGTGATCCTCTTGATATTTCTAATGA
>DAOTXA010000352.1:0-9793 GCA_034435595.1 Anaerolineae bacterium
ACCGTTAGGTCGAATGTGAATGATGCTGTTGGTCAATCGGTGTAGGGGCGATCCCCGCGTGGTCGCCCTGGGAGCGCACACGGGCGCTCCCCTACACAATGATTCATGGATTCGCCAACAAGGTCTGTGAATGTGGTCTCAGCATAGACCGAGACCATAATGCAGCATCGAATGTATTAAAACGGGCAGGACGTGTCGTGAGCCAGAACGTAGCGGGTTGCCGCAAGCGTGGTTCAGAGCCTCCGCCTTTAGACGTGGGGAGCGTCACCTATACTGCTCTCGAATCGTCGGGATTAGATACTCGTTGAATGCCCGGTCCACATCGTAATCCGGTTCCCATCCCCAATCCGCACGCGCAGCGGAATCATCCAGTTCCGCAGGCCAGCTATCGACGATGTTCTGGCGGCCCTCGGTCGGCTCGTAGCTGATTTCCGCACCGGGAAAGGCGTCCACCACACGGGCGGCGATCTGCTCTGCCGTCAGCGAGAAACTCGTCACGTTATACACATGCTGCGTCAGCGATTCCTGCGGCGCGTCTGCCAGTGTCATCAGCGCCTTGATCGCGTCGGGCATCGCCATAAACGGAATAATCGAATCCGGGCGCACGAACGATGCGTAGGGTTCGCCCTTCGCGGCGGAGTGGATCATTTCCGGGGCGTAGTCGCTGGTCCCGCCGGACGGCATACTCGTCGCGCTGATGATGCCGGGGAAGCGCACACAGCGGAAGTCCACGCCGTTTTCCTGTCGTGCCGGGGCAAGCTGGCGATAGAACTGTGTGTAATAGCGCCCCAAATGCTCGCAGTACAGCTTGTTGCAGCCGTACATGGTGGTCGGCTGTGTGTACTCGTTCTCTTTCAGCGGGGGCAAACTTGCTTTTGTCGCCAGATCGGGTACGCCATACGCCGCTACCGAACTTGGAAACACGAACTTCACCGGCTGACCGCGCCAGCGGGCCTGTTCGATGGCGAGTTCCAGCAGATTGACCGTCCCCTGTACATTGACGCGATGTGCCGATTCCGGGCGGAACTCGCTGTGTGTCGAAAGCAGCGCCGCCAGATGATAGACGGCTTCGATTTCGTACTCGCTCATGAGCATGTCAAGCAGGCCCGTATCGAGGATGTCACCGACGATAGTCGTATCGACATATTCTTCCATCGCCGGGTCAAGCCCGCGCACATCCAGCACGACGACTTCGGGCAGATCAGGGCGGACGTACATCTGTTTAATCAGGCCATGACCGACTTCGCCGTTGGCTCCGGTAATCAAAATCACGCGCTGGCGCATGTGACCGCTCTCCTTTGAATGGCGTTGATCTTTGTGCAACCTATCTAAAATCATCTTGCATAAACCTCGTATATTTTAGCTAAATCGTAGCCGTTTCACGGGGCAAATGCAAGATGTTAAACCACGAAGATGATTACCAATCCCCGGCGTAGCGGATCGCGTCCGCGCCGGAGTCATTGAGCATGTGCGCGTATTGAATCTCGACCAGTTGCCGCAGATGCAGCACGTCATGCGCCACCCATGACCTGAGCATCGATTCTGCACTGATGCTGAAATCGCGCACTTTACATTCGGCGGACCAATCGGGGTTTTCGAGCGATTCCAGCCACCAGATCGAGTGAACGCGCTCATGGTTGAACATCTCCGTCGCGACATCCAGTTTCGCCACGTTGTAGGGGAAATTACCGTCAAACGGGTGCAATACGGGCAGCCCCCACGCCCGCGCAAGATGCGCCCGAAAGTCGCCGCGTTCTTCTGCATACAGGTGATTCATCGTCTCCACCAGCGACCACGTGCCGGCGTCCGGTTTCCACTGCCCTTGATCGACAGTAAACCCGAACGTCAGCCGTTGAATACTCTGCGAGTTGCGGGTCAGGGTGGCGATGCTTGCATGTAAATCGACCACAATTCGTGTCCTCCGGCTGTGTGTTAGGGGGCGTCCAATCACGCGGACGCCCTTACAAGCGGGTCAATTACTCCACCACAATCTCGTTTTCGTCACGCGGCGCACCCAGGAACCCGCGCTCAAAATCGACGATCTCCGGCTCCAGCTTGACGAACAGCGGCGACGGCTTCCGCAGCGCTTGACCGTCTTGCAGTGTGGATGGTTCCCACTTGCCAATCGCGTTTTCTGGCTTGTAGACCAGCGCCTTATGACTGCGCGTTTCTTCCTGAAGTGTCTCAATATCCAGATCACCGAAAATCTGACCGGTATGACCCAGATATTCGTGTACCGCCTGCGAGCTAAAAGGCAGGAATGGGGCCAGCAGGATTTTCAGATTGTCGATGACGCGCAGAATCGTATAAACGGATTTGGCGGCGTCGTCTTTGTCTACCTTGATCGTTTTCCAGGGTTCGCGCTTGTCCAGATAGGCGTTTGCGTCACGGGCGAGGCCCATTGCCCGTTCCAGCGCCTCTTTGAAGCGGGTGCGCCCCAGACTCTCGCCGACCGTCTCAAAGCCCTGTTCTACATGTGCGATAATCTCTTTGTCGAGATCAGTCAATTCGCCCGGTTCCGGCACGATACCGTCAAAGCGCTTGTAGGCGAACCCCAACATGCGATTGACCAGATTGCCCCATGCGGCGACGAGTTCATTGTTCGTGCGATCCAGAAAGCCCTGCCAGCTATAGTCGCTGTCGGCAGTTTCGGGGAAGGTCCGCGCCACATAATAGCGCACCGAGTCCGCCTGATAGCGATCCAGAATATCTGGCAACCAGATGGCCCAGTTGCGGCTCTTCGAGAATTGCTTGCCCTCAATGTTCATGAACTCATTGGCGGGCACATCATACGGAAGCTGAATATCGGCGTCGTGCGTTTTCTGGTCACCATCGTTATAGATGCCATCGATACCGAACAATTCTGCCTGCCAGATGATGGTATGAAACGGGATGTTGTCCTTGCCGATGAAATTGTAGATTTCTGCGTCGGGGTTGTACCACCAGTCTTTCCACGCATCCGGCTGCCCGGTGATCTTTGCCCATTCTACGCTGGCAGTAAAGTAGCCCATCACCGCCTCAAACCACACATACAGGCGCTTATCCTCCCACCCGTCCAGCGGCACGCGAATACCCCAGTCGATATCGCGGGTAATCGGTCGCCCGTGCAGCCCATCTTTGACGAAATTCTGGCTGAATTTGGTGACATTGGCCCGCCATGCGTCCTTGTGCGAATCCAGATACGCCAGTAAATCATCGCTAAACCGCCTTAAATCGAGGAAATAGTGCTCGCTGGTGCGCTGTTCGAGCGCGTCCTCTGGGTTGTTGCGGTTATGCGGATTGATGAGCTTGATTGCGTCCATCAGGTTGCCGCAGTTGTCGCACTGGTCACCGCGAGCGCTGTCGTAGCCACAGATATAACACGTGCCCTCGACATAGCGGTCGGGCAAAAAGCGCTTCTCTGCGGGACTGTAGAGAAGTGTCTGCGTCTCTTTGTATAGATGCCCTTTTTCCAGCAACCGTGTAAAGAAATCCTGCGCGATCTGGTGGTGGTTTTCGGTATCGGTGTGTGTGAACAGGTCGTAGCTGATGCCGATCTTTTTCTGCGCCAGCAAAAAGCGCTCGTGATAATGCTCGAAGATTTCGCGGGCGCTGACGCCGCGCTTATCTGCTTCTACTGAAATCGGCGTGCCGTGACTGTCTGACCCGCTGACCATCAGCACGCGGTTGCCAACCAGCCGGTGATAGCGGGCGAAGATGTCGGCAGGTAGATAGGCCCCGGCGATGTGACCGACATGCAGGTCACCATTCGCATACGGCCACGCCACCGAGACGTGAATAGGTTTCGAATTCGGGGTTTCGCTCAAGATGTCGTCGCTCCTTATGAGTTCTTAGTTCAATTCGGGTGTGCTGGCACGTCTACACATTGATGCATCCCGCCACAACCAACGACTAAAAACTAGATACTAAAGACTCTAACAATAAAAAACCGCCTGCCAATGACAGACGGTGCGTAGACTCATTTCGCTGACGCGCACTAGACACGCAAACAAAGCCGCCTGTCAAACCGGGTACAGATTGACATTCGACCGCCCATCATTTGGGCGTTATGCGTGAAAATTGCGCTCAGTCGTCTCATGGTAACGAGTATAACCAAGCGCATCCATGCGCGTCAAGCCACTGGCCCAGGGCGATTGCATCAAAATGCACTTTAATGCAGATTTCAACGTCTTGAATCCCTCAAATCTCCCGCGTAGATGGTTCAGGGCGTGCATTCGCAACTGAGGGCGAAAGGCGCGAAGCACGCACAAAAACCCGGCTTACTGGTCGTGACGATTGGACTCTGTCTGTGCGATGCGAGGGTACGCTGCCCCGTTCTGCTCGTGAACGAGAACCGGTTGTACGGGCGCCCCCAACGCGATACCCGCTTCGTCCAGGCCACGTTTGATGTTCGTTAGCACCTGATCTCGCGTGACTAGCTCAATCTGATGCAGCAGTGGCTTGATCCACCAGCGGACGCGCACATGCACATGCGTCTGTGTAAAATTGAGAATCAGGACATCCGGTGGCGGCCCGCTCAGGATATTGCTGTGGTCCGCGATCTCTACGGCGTCGAGTATTATCTGTCGCGCTTTGTCGATATCGGCGTGAAAAGGCAGATACAGGTCGGTTTCGATCCGGCGTTTTTCCAGTGCGGTTTTGACGAGCACTTTATGGTTATACAGGACCGTATTGGGGATATAAAGCCGCTGTCCATCATAGGTGCGGACGGTGGTAGCGCGAGAGCCAAATTCTTCTACTGTGCCCTGAATATCTTCAACGGCGATCTGGTCGCCCACGCTGAATGGTTCGTTAAGCAGCAGAATGAGGCCGACGAGCAAATGTTGCAATACATCGCGGAAGGCAAAGCCTATCGCCACACTACTGAGGCCGAGTAGCTGGATCAACTGCGCCGAGGTGAAGTTGGGGAAGACGATGACCGAACCGATCAGAAATCCGAGGATGATTACCGTCCACTGTGCCAGCCGTCCGATAACCAGCGTCACATTGCGACGACGTTCTGTACGATCTGCGAGCTTGCGGATGGGCCATTTGGCTACATTCGCAATCGCTATAAATACCGCGAACACGACCAAAGCGACGATCACGGACGGAATCGCCCCGATGATATCGTTGATCATCTGCTGAAGCTGGTCAAGCGCCTGCGAAAAATCCACTGTAATTATCCCGTTCATCTTTCTTCTAGCTAACGATCTAAAGCACTATATCGTATTGAGTTTAGGTCTGGATGAACCAGGTAAAAAGGGCGACATTTTTGTCGCCCGGTAAAGTTGAGTTGACGACAAGGCCCCGGCTTTATTCCACCGGACCGCCGAACACACCGATGTCGACCGCGCCCGTGTTGCCACCTGTGGATTCCTCCACATCGAAGCGCAGCGTCTCCGCGACGAAATCGACTTCGAATTCGCTCAACTGCTGGCCTTCAGGCACTTCAAACGGGCCGTATACCTCGCCGGAATCAGTCGTCACGGTGAAGGAGATTACCCGCGATGTGCCGTCCGTCATCACGCGAGAAGTATACGTAAGCAAATCGATCTGTGAGGCTTCTGCCAGTTGGACCTCGACCCATGCGTCATCGCCGTCGCCCGCGCTGGACCATTCAGTGTTCTGACTGTTGTCGAAGGCACTGTTGACCCCCCAGCGGGCATCCGGTTCTGCGCCACCGAAGGCGCTGCTGTAACCGATGACTTCCGCGCCGTTTTCTGGCGAGGCGAGGTTGTTGTTTTCCTCTTCTTCAAATGCCGGAGTGGTGAAGGTCATTATGTCTGATAAATAAATCGTGCCGGAGTCGTCCACACCCTGCACGCGGAAGTAGTAGGTTGTCTCCGGTTCCAGCCCGGTCAGCAGCGGCGAATGGTCGCTGTGCGTCCCGCCTTCCATATCTTGATCCAATGTCAGCGAACCAAACTCGGTCGTCGTGCCATACACGATGGTGCAGGCCACCGGGATTGTGGTCACAATTGGCAGTGTAGCGGTCCCGTCATTGGCGAATCCGGTGATTTCCAGCGGGCCTTCGAGGATGGTTTCTACCGGTTCGTAGGGAAACAGGAAGGCTTCTTCATCGCCAGAAGTCTCGCCACCATCATCCTGCGCAGCGGCGACCAAGACCGCCGTCAGCGCGACCACGATCACCACAATTAACGCGACGAACTGCGAGTAGTTTTTGCTCAAAGCATTCTCTCCTGAATCGGATGTGTGTCTGTATTGTCTTCACTGTATGGCGGATACGTTAACCGTTCCTTACGCCGCAGTGATGCGTTGGAGAGGAAGGGGGAGGGATGTTGACGCCTGCATTCACCAGGTAGGCCCCGGCATAGTGCAGGCTATTCAGCTACGAAGGCGACCGACTCCTCAAACAGCGTGAGGTGATCGCGGTAGGCGTTGGCGTCCGGGTGGTCGATGCTGACCCACGCCTTCCACACCGTCCCCGCGACCGGCTCAAAGGGGCTGTACGGCGCACCGCGTGCGACCAATTCGCCCACGCGCTCAACCGGCAACTTTAGCCCCATGCCCTCACCACCGACGAAGGCGAATACCTTGCCGCTCACTTTATAGGCCGGGAAGCCAAACGCCTTCCCGACCGTTACACCCGGAATGCCCAGCAGCAGATCGTCCAATAATGATTTGATCGCCGGGTTATGTGATGTATCCACGATTCGCCTTAAGGTCTTATTTCTTGCCGTTGAGCGATTCGAGCAACGCCCTGGTCTTCTCGCTGGGCTTCATCTTCTTGCTCTTGAGGGCCGTTTCAAGGCGCTTGTACTGCGCTTTGGCGTCATCAACCATGCCCATGTCGCCGTACAGTTGGATGACCGTCTGGTAGATGTCTTCGCGGTCGGGGGCTTCTTTGATGCCGCGCACATACAGACCGATGGCCTCTTCGTTTTCACCGCGATTATGATGAATACGCGCCAGCCCAATTAAAGCCTGTGCGTGGAGCATCTGCAACTGGGCGCGGCGGTCGTTGACCCACGGCATGTTTAGCGTTTCGAGGAAGGGTGCTTTATACAGATCGACGGCACGCCGGTAAAGTTCTTCTTCCTCTCGCGGATCATTGGAGACAGTCGCCAGTTCAACCGCTTCCTGAAAGTCGCCGGCGTCATAGTGGCGGATGACTTTGTCGCTGGGCATATAGAAGCCGCTGGTGTAGTTCGTCAGTTCGTAGTTGCCCTTGCCATCAACCTTGCTGCTGATGCGCTCGCTGATCTTACGCTTGGTGACATGGAAGACATTCGTCGCTTCTTTGATCGCCAAATTGGGCCAGAAGGTCCCGAAAATGTCGTCACGGGTGACGAGTTCATTATCCACAAAGTAGAAGAACAGGTTGCGCGGCAGTGCGCCGTCCCAGTTGGTGATTTCCTGCCCGTTGACGATGGCATGGCCACGACCGAGTGCGTAGATTTCTACCTGCGGGCGCGGCTCATCTTCAACTGTGAACATGAGGTCGCTGTTCTGGCGATACTCTGTACCGAGGACGACGGCTTTTCCGTCTTTCAACATGGTGTGCCACGGGTGCTGTTTGAACAGACGCGAGCTAAACGCGATCTGCACATTCTTCGGCAGCGCATCCACCAGCGCCACTGCGAAGCGGTTGAAGTCGGCGTCCAGCGGCACACGGTCCAACTCGTCGATAAACAGGACTGTCGGGCCATTGGCATAGGCTTTGAGGTCGGCAGCCAGGGCCGCACCGAGGGCGTCGGGTTCCGCATCGCCGTCAATCGCCTTCCCCAACTCCGCCCCAAATCCGCCGAGCACGTCGGCGAGTTCTGCGCGTAGACTGCTTAACCATTCAGACTGTGAGGAAACATTGGCAGAAATTCGATAATACAGCAGCCCGTCTTTCGCGTCTCCAAGAAAGTGGGATAAAAACAGGTTCCGGTAATTTGTCCACGGGTACAGCAGCACGACCTGTTTGCCCGCCGACTTTTCCCGAAACGACTCAAGTGATACTCTGGTAACGACTTGATGAATCATAGTAGGGTGCCTTCCCTGACTTCGGCGTCAATGGATTTTATTGTTGTCTAAATTTTTCCCCAACATTACAATATAACTATTTTACTGTGGGAGTAGACGCTATGTCAACATTGTTATCATAATGCAATTCATCTTACAGTGCAACCTACATGATTATAAGGAAATCATGTGAGCAAATTGCAAATCACCTATGCATGGCCTATGAGGATAGCCCGTCTCATATTGAGTGCGGAACCGTTCCTCCTGCTGGTGACCGGTTACTATTTCTGGTTTCCCAGCAATTTTCCATTTTTCGCGCAGTTCGGTCGTGCTATGCCCATTGACCGCGCCGACTATATGGGGCTGTTGTTGCTGCTGTTCCCCGTATATGCCGCCAGATACGCTGTTCATCGCCGCATTTTGAGTCTGACGCCGCTGATCCCTTTTATGTTGCTGCTGGTCGCGCTGGGGCTGTTGAGCGTACAGGTCGCCCCGGTTGAATCTCGCGGGATACGGATGCTGGCCCGCCCGCTGTTCGGGGTCGCGTTGATGGTGTGGATGACCGAACGTGCCCGCGCCGACGGTCACGCCGGGGTTCCCTTGCGGGTGATGGTCGGCATGGGGCTTTTTTGGGGGGTTGTGGCCCTGATGACCGCGCAATGGAACGAAAAGTCGGACGATTTGCGCTTTATTATCGATTATTTACCGCGCCTTGACTGGTTCCCCTTCGGCGGCGGATTCAACGCCAACGAGATCGCCGGGGCGCTGGCGTGGCTGGCTCCGCTGATGGGCGGGCTGGTGTTTTACCCCTGGCGCAACGGTGAATCCATCTGGCGTAATCTGAGTTTCGCGGCGTTTGCGCTGCTGGTGCTGGCGCTGATGCTGGGGCAAAGTCGCTCTGCCATTGCCGGGATGTTCGGCGGGCTGGCGATCATCGCCCTGTTCGCCTTGCCGCGTGGATTCACACGCTGGTTCGCGCTGGCAGGACTCGGCATCATGCTTATGGCACAGGCGGCATTGTTCTTCAATGTCTTTCCGTTAAATGTCGGCACAGATGCCGGTGAGACTGTCGAACTCACCGTACCCACTGTCAACGACCGCGACGAGCGCACCGCATCACAGCGCCTCGACATCTGGCGTTCGGTTGGCGCGATGCTAGCCGACTATCCGCTGACCGGAGTGGGGATGGATCGCTTCCGCTCGCCGCAGGTCCGCACCCGCTATCCGGTCCCCGGCTTTGACGTGCCTTATAACGAGGACGATCCCTTCACCCGGCGGACACTGCCGCACGCCCATAACGAGTTTTTGCAAGCAGGCGCGGATTTCGGCGTGCCCGGTCTGCTGATGTTCGCCGGATGGTATGCCGCTGCGCTGTGGATGGTGTGGGTCTGCTGGCGGCGCGGCAATTACGCCCTGCGCATCGCCGCAGTCTCGACCGGGGCGGGGCTACTGGCCCATCTCGCCTATGGCATGGGCGATGCCATTACACTGTGGGACCGCTTTGCCTTCCTGTTCTGGATGATGCTGGGGTTGGTTTCGGCGTTGTGGATCGTGCTGCGAGCAGGCGAAAACATAGATTTAACCACACAGAACGAAGAACACGAAGATGCTTCGTAAGGATTCGCTGTCTGACTCTTTGCTAAAATTGTTTTTGGTGGAAGAAATACCAGCACGGACGCGCTGTAGCGCTTCCCTACATGGTCTGGTCGTAGCGTCCGCCGTAGATCATCTCACAGCGTACCGTTACCCAATTAAATCTTCAAAGGGCAAGCGGTCTGAGATTTAGGGATGAGGAGGCATAAAAACTAGATTTCCACCAATTCCGGTAGAATCAGTAAAA
>DAOTXA010000353.1:0-12205 GCA_034435595.1 Anaerolineae bacterium
CAGCTTCGCTGTTACTGGTGGTGGAGGGCAATCCGTAGCGCTCGACAAGCTGCTCACCACGACCTTTGTGCGGATCTGCCGCAACTAATTGATCCGATGTCACCAATTCCTGATGCAGCAGGCCCTTCATCATCGCTTCCGCCATGACACCGCTTCCGGCAAAGGAAATCGTCTTTTCCGCTAATAGCGACATCTCATCTACTCCTCGTAATCGTCCGAACCAACCGGCTCGAAATACCTGCTCATCGCCATGCTGTACGGATGCTCGCCGCGCCAGCGCCGCTTTGCCACTTCCAACCGCGCTTCGATGACCTCGACACCAATCCCCGGCGCATCCGGTACGGCAATCGTACTATGCGGACCCAGCTTGAACGCAGGTTCGGTCAAATCAGGATCAAAATAGCGGTCCGTCGCGCTGATATCACTGGGCAGTGTCACCCCCGGCAGCGATGCAAACGCCAGATTCGCCGCCCGCCCAATACCTGTCTCCAACAATCCACCCACCCATAACGGTACGTTGTTCTCAACACAATACCGGTAAATCGCCAGGCTCTCTGTAAAACCGCCGACTCGCGCCGGTTTCAGGTTGATGATCTTGCACGCGCCAGTTTCGATAGCCAGCATCGCGTCACGGACGGTGTGAATGCTCTCGTCCAGACAGATACGCGTCTGCAACTGTGGCTGCAACTTCATATGTTCGTAAATATCGTCGTGACCGAGCGGTTGTTCCAGCATCAACAAATCAAAGTCGTCCAACCGCTGCAACTGCTTTGCATCCGCCAGCGTGTAGGCACTGTTGGCATCCAGCATCAGCGAGATATCGGCGTAGACTTCACGAATGCCACGCGCCAGTTCGACATCCCAGCCGGGTTTGATCTTCAACTTAATACGACCGTATCCCTGCGCCAATCGCATGTCAATAATGCTAAGTGTCGCATCAACGCTATCTTGAATGCCAATACTAACGCCTACAACCGCGTGACCGCGTGAAACATGATCCCCCGGCAGGTGACTCAATTGCGCCGTGAACAAATCCACGAGGCGCATAGCATTCGCCTTCGCAAATGCATCCCATACTGCCGCCTCCACCGCGAACTTCGCCATTGGATGTCCGCGAATCTCCTTGAGCAGTGCGGTCACTTCCGAGGGATGTTCAAGCGTCAGGCCGTCAATCGCCGGAACAAAAAACTCGGTCAGAACGTGCAGCGCCGTCCCCATCGACTCATAAGCATAACTTGGTCGCATCTTGGTAGGACACTCGCCCCACCCCGTCACACCGTCGCTCGTTACCAGTTCGACCAATATCGCCGACTTGAACGGTTCCCAACTGGCGCTTGTCTGCAAACGCTCGACTAACGGCAAACCGACGGCATGTAAATGAATACGTTCTACAGTGATCGCGTTCATACCTGCGCCTCCCTTTGCAGCACATAATACCCGCGATTCTCGTCACGCACGAAATCATTGACCAGAAAACCATTGGCGAGCATATGCCCGAAGATCGCCCGCGTCTCCAGACGACACTTGAGTGCCTGCTGCGGGTCAACATTGACCAGCGCCCGCCAGTGCAGCGGCACATCGACCAGTGCCAGTACATCATCCGTAACCGGCAAATCCTCATATGTTTCGCTCGTCACCAGAAACGCGCCCGCCGCCAGATACGTGTCGATGTCGCGGGTTTCCACGCGGCCCTCCGCATGATCTGTGACCCGTTTATCACCAACCCACCACTCTAGCTTAAAGCGGTCGGATGTGCCCAACCCGGCCAAGCCATTCGACTCGTTTTTACCATATAGATCAACGTGATACTTCGTAGCCACCGCGCCCAGTTTGTGCAAATTCAAATGGGCGTTCGCCACCAACAACGGATCGTAGGTCCATGTCACGGTTTGGATCCCCTGCTCAAGCACTAAATCGCGCTGCTTCCGTTTCAGACGGGTGGCGATGCCGAATCCACGGTAATCAGGGAGTACAAGCATCCGTTTGGAGAAAACTACCAGTTGACCCAGTGTGAGTCGAGTCGCTTCTTCAGATGTGCCAAGCATCCCGACCAGTAGGCCAACCATACGCGGACCATCCATTGCCGCCAGCACATGTCCACCGTATTGTGCGATGCTGAACAGCATATGCGCAGGAATAACGGATTCTGCGCTTTCGCCCCAGTATATACGCTGCAACGCCACCACGGACTGCATATCATCCAATGTGCGAATCAATTGTAAGGTGATTTCGGTCATGAGTCTGTTTTGTGACAGCGGCGAACCGCATCATCGAACGATATACGTTAATTTTCACGCGGGCGACGCCTGAACACATAGCGAATCGCCTGAAAGAAGTGTCGGCGCGACGGGAGATATGTTACCAGCGAATCCTCAAAACGGCGCGGGCGGAACCCGAAAGTCTCGAAGGTATTGCCAAGGGGTGCGGTGCGGTTCGCCGCCAGAATATCGAGCCACTGCTGGGTCACCAGTGCCCGCGAGAAAATCCGCGTGGACAGCGTGGTCAGCCCCCGAAGCGCATACGGCGGAACCGGCAGTACAAAGCGTGGCATTCTCGTCACACGCATGACTGTACGCAGCAAATCCACCAGCGTGATGTATTCCGGCCCACCAATCTCTAACGTTTGATCAACCGTTTCAATTAAGTCAAGGCTGCGCGTGATCGCCGTCACGAGATCGTCAATGTACAGCGGATGCAATACGATCTCGCCCTCACCCGGCATCAGGCAAAAGAAGGGGTTTATGCTCAAAATCATGGCGATGTGGTTGACAAACGCGTCTTCCGGTCCAAACACGATCCCGCACCGGATGATCGTGTACGCGAGGCCGCTGTTGCGCACCACTTCTTCCTGCAACCCTTTGATGCGAAGCAGCGTAAACGCAGACGACGGCGCAGCCCCTAGCTGGCTCAGAGTAATGATCCGCCCGACTCGCGCCGCCCTTGCCGCCTCGACAAGTTTGCGCGTACCCAGCAACTCGACACGCTCCAACTCACGCGGACGCCCCCACCATAGCGCGTTTTCGAGATGAATAATTGCATGGACACCCGTAACCGCCTGGAACAGCGCCACGTCATCGAGAATCGACCCGGTCACGATCTCTGGCAAATTGTCTTCGTCCCACGGGAGCTTGCGCTGACGATCCTCTGGCAGCAACACGCGTACCGGCAGATCGTTCGCCAGCAAGTCAGCCACAACATGCCGTCCGATGTGTCCGCTTGCCCCTGTGACCAGAATCATACGTAAAAAGCGCCTCTGTTGCGTTGCATCCGTTCAGAGGCGCTATTCTAGCACAGGCGCGGCCCATTACTACGGACCGCGCCTGTTTCAGATGAAGGGTTGGTTAGGGGCTGTCGTGCCCCGTGTTGTTTAGTTGACGCGAGTCGCCGTTCCAGTCAATACCCACTGGACGTAAGTCCCTTGACCACCAACTGCCGTGATGACGACACTGCCGGTCTTGGAGTTGAACGTTACCTCGCGGTCCACAATGGTTTGACCACAGGCGTAAGTCTGCCCACCCGTGAAGAACTGAATCTGATCCGTGTTTTCGCCGAAGCAAGATACGCTTATGACCAGACGCGCCCGTCCGCCGCTGAGTACCGAATTTGAATTCATCCCGGTAATATCCCACCGTACACGATCCTCGGTGTCGCCTTCAGGGTATGATACGAAATCCAACACACTCACGGTGTTATCCAGCGGAATATTGAGCGGATTGTTGAAGCGAGCGTCCGCTGGGGCAAGCTGGGCGGCTGGCGGCGTGGTCGGCGTGTAACTGGGCGTGTAGGTCGGCGTCGCCTGTACCGGGACCGCAGTAGCAGAGGGCGGAACCTGTGTCGGTTGAACAGCGGTCGTTGGCGGGGCGACAGCCGTGTAACTGGGCGTATAGGTCGGTGTCGCCTGTACCACCGGAGCCTGTGTCGGCCCCGTTACCTCTTCAGTTGTAGCAGGCGGAGGAACGTTGGTTGGTATATTCGTCGCCGTCGGTGGCGCAACTTCTTCCGTCGTCACCGGGGGCACGACATCTTCAGTTGCGGCAGGGGCGGCTTCTTCGGTCGTCACTGGAGCCGGTGATTCCGGTGTGGTTTCTTCATAAACGAACTGTGGGACCTCAGTGCAGTCGCCTTCGATCAAAAAGGCTGCAAACGGAATCCAACCATCAATCGTCGCACCGGCGAGTGTAATGAAGTCAATCAAGAAGAAATCGGTGCTGCTACCCAGCGAGGCAGCGTTCAAGTTCGAGCGACCGCGCAGCAGATAGAACTCATTCGGCGTCATCTGCCCAACAACATCGAAGCCTGTAGACGGACCACTGTAGACATTGCTGGCAGTCGTCACTGCAACTCGGCAAGCGTTTTCATCGGGTGGCGCAGCAGCTTCTTCGGTCGCTTGCGGCGCTGGCGGCGGAGCAGCAGCGCCCACCGTCACGGACACCGTACCCGTGGTGTTGCCATTGGGAACCACACGAATTCGATACACGCCCTCAGCCGCTGCCAGCGTCAATGCTGAATTCTGCACGATGCTGCCATCCAGCGTGGCAACCAACTGCCCCGACGGGTTGCGCACGTACACCGTGTACAGAAAGCCCGCCGGGTCAGAAGCGAAGTTCACGACCGTCGGCCCATCGGGGTCCGCATCCACATTGAATACCTGTGCGGTCGTGGGCTGGATCTCGGCAGACACAGGCCCGTCTTCAGAAACGGTCGTTCCCGCTTCTTGCGCTTCTGCACTCAGGAAAATGACGAAATCTCCGACTGTACCAAAATTCGTGCTGCCAACTAAGACGGTGTGCGTGCCGCTCGTCTCAAGCCGGTAGGTGACTGTCGCATCATTGGGCAAAATCGTAATCAAATCGCTTGCATTGAACCCAAGCTGAGTCCCTGACGGACCAAGCAGCGACACAGTCGGTTGCAAACCAGGCGTCAGCCCAATTGCCGTGACCGATACTAGATCGCCCTGATTCCCGTTGAAATTATAAAATGCGAGCGGAGCCTGCGCACTAAGCGCACCTTGCACGCTATCCCCGTAGTTGAGAAGATTTTGTGCGTAAATGATGCCCGCTGCTGGTGCAATGCTCAATAACAGAAGTAGCATCCCAATTAATAGTCGTCTGTGAACTCTCCCAAACTTATTCAATGTCTTTCCCCATTTCTCTCTATTTTGCATGTTATATTGCGAAAGGGTTTACCTAAACTAAAACTATTTTATAGGGGATCATGCTCCCCAGCAAACGCGCAGTTGCGTCGCTTACGCAACGCTTACCATACGCCTACCCTGCTGTAGCTCAGGGTTCTGACCACATCAAAACCCCTGTATAATTAGACGATTAACACCACAATGAACGGTAGGGAAGGACGGGTTGTAGTGGAGCGACGGCGCGTAGTCGTAACAGGCATGGGGATTATCTGCCCTACAGGGAATTCTGTTGCCGAAGCGTGGGAAAATACCGCCGCCGGAATCACCGGAATTGCCCCCATCACCCGATTCGACACCTCCCGCATCCAGAACAAATTCGGCGGTGAGGTCAAAAACTTTGACCCGGACGCCATCTTTGGTCGGCGCGAGGCCCGCCGGACCGACCGCGTCACACAGATGGCACTCTACGCCGCACAGCAGGCAATGGACGATTCCGGCATCACTATCACGCCAGAAAACCAGTACGAGATCGCCGCGATTATCGGCACCGGAATCGGTGGTGTTCGCACGCTGTACGATAGCATCTCTTCATTTCTTCAACGCGGATCACGCTCCGTGACGCCGCTGTTAATTCCCATGATGCTGCCCGACGCCCCGTCCGGGCGGATTTCGATGGCCTTTGGTCTGCGCGGACCCAACTTTTCAATTTCGACCGCCTGTGCGACCGGGAACAACTGCATTGGCGAAGCCACCGAGATGATTCGTCATGGGCGGGTAAAAGCCGTCCTTGCCGGAAGCTCGGAAGCAGCACTCGAAGAAATCACGATCGCCGGGTTCAACAACATGACAGCCATTTCGCGGCGCAACGACGACCCCACCCGCGCCTCCCGCCCCTTCGACCGTGACCGCGACGGCTTTGTCGTCGCCGAGGGTGCGGCGATGTTATTCCTGGAAGACTTCGAACATGCACGCACGCGTGGTGCAAATATCTATGCGGAAGTCGTCGGTTATGGCTCGACCTCTGACGCCCATCACGTCACCGCACCGCTCGACAATGGCGAAGGCGCAGCCGAAGCGATCCGGCTCTCTTTGCTGGATGCCGCCCTCACCGCGACCGATCTCGATTACATCAACGCCCACGGGACGAGTACGCCGCTCAATGACCGCAGCGAAACCAACGCGCTGAAGACCGCACTGGGCGAACAAGCCTACGAAATCCCGGTCAGTTCCACCAAATCCGTCAACGGCCACATGATGGGCGCTGCCGGGTCTACCGAAGCAGTGCTGACTATTCAGGCCATCCGCAACAGTTTCGTTCCGCCTACGGTCAACCTGGACAACCCGGACCCCGAATGCGATCTCGACTACACTCCGCACACGGGCATAACTCAAGACATCCAGTACGCGATGAGCAATTCTTTCGGCTTTGGCGGGCACAATGCGGTGATTATCTTCAGCAGGTATGCGCAAAATGGCAGAGGCTAGGCCACCCGTCAACGCAAACTACCCCGTCATGCCAAGGTATGCGCATATCGTCGGCTGGGGAATTGCCCTGCCAGAAAACAAGCTGACCAACAATGACATCGCCGCTTTTATGGATACCAGTGACGAATGGATTCAATCCCGCACCGGTATCGAACAGCGCTATGTTGTCAACGAACGCGAATCCACAGCCACGCTTGGCCTGCGGGCAGCACAGCAGGCCCTAAAAGTCACCGATATTTTGCCCAACGAACTCGACCTCATCGTCGTCGCCACCTGCACGCCAGATAACGCTTTCCCCAGCACCGCCAGCCTGATTCAGAACTGGCTCGGTGCAACTCATGCCGGAGCATTCGACCTGGGCGCAGCCTGCTCCGGGTTCGTGTATGCGCTGGAGATGGCAGCACAGGCGATCCGCTCTGGAAGTGCAAATTCGGCTCTCGTTATTGGCGCAGAAACAATGACTCGTGTCATTGACTGGCAGGACCGCGCAACTGCCGTCCTGTTCGGGGATGGTGCAGGAGCCGTCGTCCTTGAAGCAAGCGAAACTGAAGGGGGCATTCTGTTCAGTGTCATGCGTTCCGACGGCTCCGGGCATGATTTGCTGATTTTGCCCAGCCTGCACACACATCTGAACACAGATTTTAAGCGCGGCAAGTTACATATGCACGGTGGTGAGGTATTTCGATTCGCCACCCGTGTCATTAAAGAAAGCGTGCTAGAAGCCATCGCCAAAGCGGGCATCACCCTGGCTGATGTGTCATTGATCGTGCCACATCAGGCGAATGAGCGCATTATCCATGCAGCAGCACGCTCGCTAGAAATCGACAGCGAACGTTTCATGAACACCATTAACCGCTACGGCAACACGTCTGCGGCCTCGATTCCGATTGCGCTCTACGAAGCTGTGCGCGAAAAGCGCGTACACGAAGGCGACTATATTATCTTTGTCGGATTCGGCGGTGGGTTGTCGTGGGCATCGCTTGTCATTAAATGGGGCATTCCGCGCCCAGAATCGCGCCAGGGCAGTTTAATCAACCGCCAGCGCCGCCAGTTCGGGTACAATCTGGTGCGATATCGCAATTGGTGGCGACGCACACGCCGCCGAATCAACGAGACGATCAACCGCATTCGCCCACAATACGGGCGCATCTATCGCCTGCGGCACAAAATTGAGGAAGCGGACGACCTGGACGACTGGTCGTAGTAAAACGAAAATTAAACTAAAATCGTGTTACAATTTTGAATAATTGAGAAAAAATATAGACAGACCAATCTGTTTTCCCCATAATAAGGTTATAGCAATCGCAGAAGGCGGGAAACTCATGGTCAAAATTCTCTACGTAGAAGACAATCCTCAAAACATGCGTCTCGTGCGCAAGATGCTAAAAAACAACGATTACATGTTGATCGAAGCACCTGATGGCTGTTCGGCGTTACAGGTCGCAATGCGCGAGATGCCCGACCTGATTTTGATGGACATCAATTTGCCCGACATAGACGGACTTGAAGTGACGAATCGGCTGCGTATGGAACCAGAGTTCCCCGATGTGCCGATTATCGCCCTGACTGCCAATGCCATGATCGGCGACAAAGAACGCTTCCTTGATGGCGGATGCGACGGTTATCTGGCGAAACCCGTCAGCCGCCGCGAACTCATTGCCAAGATTGAGGAATATCTCGGCGTTTCAGCATAAGTCATTTGACACAAACGACAACACTAAAAACGCCCACCAAAAATTGGCGGGCGTTTGCATTTCAACAGGTCAGCCACGCATTAGCGAGAGCGGTTTAACAGGCTCAAATAGTACAGCAGAGTCAACAATGCGGTGACAAACGCCGCAACATAGGTCATGGCGGCAGCGGTCAACATAGCGCGTGATCCGTTACGATCCTGACCGCTGGTCATCAGCCCGGCTTCTTCCAACAGCTTCAGCCCGCGACGGCTGGCGTCGAATTCGACCGGCAGCGTCAGCAGCATAAAGCCGACGACTACGGCAAAGAACACAATACCAATTTGGATCAGTCCCGTTGCCCCGGTGAAGAAGCCGGCCATAATCAGGCCATACGAAAGCATCGGGCTAAAGCGCATCGCCGGAACCAGAAACTGGCGTATGGAGATCAGTGGCGACTTTTCGGCATATTGCTGGGCGTGACCCAGTTCATGTGCGACAATCGCCATTGCTGCCACAGACGGCTGTGTCGCAATCCCCTGTGACATACGCACAATATTCCCCTGTGGATCAAAATGATCGGTCAATTCACCCTGCGCGCCCTCAAAGCGCACCGGGCGCAATTCAGGAATCGCCTGCTGGATGCGCTGCCCGACTTCTGCACCAGACATGTTCAGCGTGTTGCGCGTCTTACCCCACTTGGCATAAGCACCACGCACCCACATCTGTGCCAGCCCCGAAAGCACAAGACTGGGGATCAGCACCAGCATGATATAACCACCGTCAAAGAATCCAAACATGGGTTCTCACACCCTCCATTTACTTGCTACGATTTACACTAGTATAGTACGTGTCTTACGTGAGAAAATTCGTAGAAAAGTGTAAACTCCGCGCAAAATCAGACACATTCCCCTTCTGGTAATGAGGGGATTGACCTATTTTCGCTCCACTGACCCCAGCGTTTTCGTCAATCCAGCGCGATTGTTCAGGTTCAGCGGCAGCAGACGATTATCCAGCAAGCGCGTTTTCCCGAAACGCACGACCAGCGATACCAGAATCGGCTTGCTACTGGGCGTCTCTAACTCTTCAAGCGTGGACGTATCGGCAATTGAAATGTACTCGACCTGACCCAGCGATTCCATCGACAATTGTCTCTCGATAACCTGACGCAAATCGCGTGGATGTTTAGTCTGGTGCATATAGACTGACCCGGCAATGCTCAATGCCCGGTTCAACGCGGGCGCGGCCTTACGTTCCTCCGGCGATAGATAGGCATTGCGCGAACTCATCGCCAATCCATCCGGTTCGCGTGCTGTCGGTACAACCGAAATTTGCAGCGGGAAATTCAAATCTGCGACCATACGTCGGATGACAACGACCTGCTGCGCGTCCTTTTGCCCAAAGTAGGCTGTATCCGGCTGCGTGAGATTAAACAGCTTCGCCACAACCGTTGTCACCCCGCGAAAATGACCGGGGCGGTGTTCACCTTCGAGTCCCTGCGTGACCTGTTCGACGCTGATATAAGTTTGATACCCCGATGGATACATCACCGCCGAATTCGGCATAAACACGATGTCCACGCCTTCTGTCTCTAGCCTGGCAATATCGCCGTCTAAATCGCGTGGATAGGCGTCTAAATCCTCATTCGGCCCAAACTGAGTCGGATTCACGAAGATGGTTGTGATGACATGGTCGTTATCCACACGCGCCTGCCGCACCAGTTCGAGATGCCCTTTATGCAGCGCCCCCATTGTCGGCACCACACCGACCCTCCCGGATAACTCGCGGCGTGCATCGCGTATTGCCTTAACAGAATCGGCAATGCGTATCATTCGCCGAACTCCTCACGCAGCGTTGCCATTGTCTCCTTACTCATTTTGAAGACGTGGTCAGCAGTCGGGAAATCGCCCTCGCGCACTTCTGCCGCGTATTTTTCGATAGCGCCCTGCATCATCTCGCCAATTTGCGCGTACTGCTTGGCATGACGCGGCAAGAACGCGTCGAACAGCGCCAGCATATCGTGGAACACCTGTACCTGACCATCACAGCCCGCACCCGCGCCAATCCCAATCGTGGGAATAATCAGCCGTTCGGAGATAAATTCCGCCAGCGGAGCCGGGACCAGTTCCAGCACCAGTGCGAACGCCCCTGCATCCTGTACGGCTTCAGCATCGCGGATCAACTGACGTGCGGCGTCGATCTGCCGCCCTTGCACCCGGAATCCGCCGAACTGGTTGACGCTTTGCGGCGTCAGTCCAATATGCGCCATGACTGGAATCCCCGCCTGTGTGATGCGCTGAATCGTCGGGGCCATAAACGCGCCGCCCTCCAGCTTAACGCACGACGCACGACCCTCTTGCATCAACCGCGCCGCGCTTTTCATGGCTTGTTCTTCGCTGATGCTGTAGGTCATAAACGGCAAATCGCCGACGATGAGAGCCTTCTGTGTTACTCGCACAACAATCTCGGTATGATAAATCATGTGATCGAGCGTTACCGGCAGCGTGGAGTCATGTCCCTGTACAACCATGCCCAGCGTATCGCCAACCAGCAATGCCGGTATACCTGCCGCCTCACCGACGCGAGCGCTTGTCGCATCATACGCGGTCAACATGACGATTTTTTCACCGTCGGTTTTCATCTTCTGTAGATCACGAATGGTTAAGCGTGATTCACTCATGATTAGAATTGCCCTGTGTAAAATGTCGCTCGATGAAATCGGTATCTACGCCGCGTGCCCGCAGCATTGGATAGGCCAGCCGTGCCAGATCGACGTAGAGTGTCGCCAGTTCCGGCTGATCTGGCAGATTAGATTGATCTGCCAGCACCGCCTGATGCGCCTTTAGCGTCCCAATATCCGCACGGGTCAACGGACCGGTCAGCGCGGCTGGCACCCCCTGCGTCCGCAGATTTTCGATTGTCGCCGCCATCATCACATCCAGCGCCGCTTTGACCGCTTCTTTGTCCGCGCCCATATCGACCAGCAGCGACTCTGACGCCGCATACAGCGCAACCGCATAATTGCTGGCGATCACCAGTGCCGCGTGATACAGTGCCTTCTTTCCCGGTGGGATGGCAAGGACACGTCCATCAATTGCCGTGACAAGATCATTCAACCACCCGTGTAGAAGATCATGAGACGCTTCGACTGCATACGCCGCGCCAGAAAGCCCCGCCATCGCCGTTTCTACATCCGCGAACGGAAATGCCGGGTGCAGGCTGCCAACCATCGCACCGCGCCGCGCCAGCGCATCAAGTGCGTGCAAATCGTGCGCACCGGATGTATGAACGACCGCCTTCCCCTGCCAATGCCCCGTTAGAGACTGCGAAACCGGCGCAATCGCATCATCAGAGACAGTCAACAGCGTCAAATCGCAACGTCGCAGCACCTCTGCCGGAGTATTGACCGCATCGCCATTGACATAAGCCGCCAGCCATTCCGCTTCACTGTTACGCCGCGCATAGACCAACTTCACATCATATCCGACCCTTACCAGAAGACGTGCCAGCGTCGCCCCGACCTTGCCGGGACCAACGATCCCAATCGAAGGTCGCTTTGCCATGATTAACCGCCTATCGGGGTGGGTGTCGGGATGGGATCGCGGATTTCGACCGTGACCTGACACGAATGAATCAAGTTATCGAAGGTATCGAATACCATCAAGCGCACGTTATACATCCCATTTTCGTAGGTGATGGGATCAAACTGCGATAGGTTCCCCAGCACAGAAAGCGGCTGAATCCCCTGATCGAAAGGGGCAAAATTGCGCGAGCCATCCGCCGGACGAATCTCCAGTTTCCAAGAGCCAAATCCTTCGCCAAACGCGGTCCCGCGCACCTCAATCGGCACATGTACGACCATGCCATTGGCGGGAATCTGTAATTGGGCTTCAGGACGATCACACCCACGGGGATC
>DAOTXA010000354.1:0-2642 GCA_034435595.1 Anaerolineae bacterium
AGCGTTGTCCGGTAATTGAGTTTAACCCCACTCCCCTCAATCCCTGTCACGGGTAGGTTTTTAATGGTTGGTCGTTTCGTGTCATTCCGCCAGACTAAGGCGATCCGGCTCCGAAAAGACAAGCCCACTGGAAGGGGCTAAACTCCGAAGGACGGCGCATTTGGCCCCCTTCGGTGGGCCTGTTCCTTGTCGTAGCCTTGAGGCTTCGCCCAGGGCGACATGAAGTACAAAAAACCTACCTTTGAAAAAGGGCTGGGGGTGAGGGGACAAGGCGCATAATTTTCGTTTCCACCAAAAACGTTAGAACCAGGAAAGTTGCCTGCGAAATTTGTCACGTAATCAGAAGCATGGGCCGTCAGAATATATTTTCCGCTTTAGAACATGGCTACCATTTCTTCATAGTTCGGGTTCGGTGGCATGATGACAGCACCCTGAGCACTCATGTCAGCCGGCGGCTTTATGCTATCTATTCTGTTTTGTGCAGAAACTTGCAGCCCCTACGATCAAATCATCAATCGCTCTCCCTATCGCCAAATAAGTCCGCAAAACTGGCTATAGCCTTTGCTTCATGGTCTAATTCACATCAGAATCGTCATCCACACAAACAAGGGTTTTTCTATGACTGACACGTATCTCGTCACCGGTGCAATGGGTTGCATCGGGGCATGGACGCTTTATTATCTGCACCAACAGGGCAAGCAGGCGGTTGCCTTTGACATCGTCGAGGACCGCCATCGCCTTGATCTGCTGCTTACTAAGGAAGAACAGGCCGATATCCCCTATGCGCAGGGCGATATTCGTGACTTCGATCAGGTTAAAGCGGCATTCGAGCAACACGGCATCACACATGTGATTCATCTGGCAGCGCTGCAAGTTCCGGCCTGCCGTGCGAACCCGGTTATGGGCGCACAGGTCAACGTAGTGGGAACGGTAAATATCTTCGAGGCGGCGGTACAAACCGGCCTCAAGCATGTCGCGTATGCATCGTCGGTTGCCGTGTACGGTCCGCCGGAACTGTATCCGCCCGGTGTGCTGACGGACGACGCGCCCATGCTCCCGCGCACCCTGTACGGCGTGTACAAGGTCAACAATGAGGACGTGGCAGGCATCTACTATCAGGATCATGGCTTGAGCAGCGCGGTATTACGCCCGTATACCGTCTATGGATTGGGACGCGATCAGGGCATCACCTCGGAACCAACAAAAGCGATGCTGGCTGCCGCCAGGGGCGAAGACTATCACATTACGTTTGGCGGGGAAATGCAGTTCCATTATGCACCGGATATGGCCCGCCAGTTCATCCTATGCGCGGAACAACCGCTTGATGGTGCGCATGGTTTCAATCTGGGGACAACACCTGCCAGCGTCGGGGATGTAGTCAAGATCATCAATGACACAACTGGAATTAATGGCACGTGGGACGAAAAACCGCTGCCCTTCCCTGTCGGTGCAGATGATGTCGCGTTAAAGGCGACTTACGACACCATTTACCAGACACCAATTGAGCAGGGTGTCAAAGAGACGATTGCCGCGTTCAAAGCACGCGTGGATGATGGTCGTATCGAATAACGGCGGCGATTAATTTCGCGCCAGACGCTTCGACGACTCACGGATTACGAGTTCGGTTTGCAGCCGGTTGGTCAACGAGGGCGGGACGTTATGACCACGCATCTGCATCAACAGCAGATCAAGGGCACGCTCGCCCATGCGTGCAATCGGCTGGCGAACAGTCGTTAACGGTGGAAAGACGATTGAGGCCAGCGCAATGTCGTCGAAGCCGATAATGGACACATCGCGCCCGACGAACAGACCACGTTCTTGCACCGCCCGCATCGCACCGACAGCCAGCAGGTCATTGGCGCAGAAGATTGCGGTCGGCGGATCATTCAGATCGAGTAAGGCTTGCGCCTGCTGGTGTCCGCTGGACGGATCACCATAATTGCCTTCGCGGACGAGGACCGGGTCGAACTCGATATCAACTTCGGCGAGGGCGCTCTTATAGCCAGACATACGCTCTTGCGAGATAAAGTGATTGCTTTGCCCGGTGATGTAGCCGATGCGGGTGTGCCCAAGCGCCAACAGATGCCGTGTCGCGTCGACTGCGCCACGTTCGTTGGTGCTAAAAACACAGATTTCGCCGTCAAGTAGCTCGTAATGATCGATAAACACATACGGCACTTCGCGCCCGCGCAGTGTCCGCGTGAGGTTTTCATGTTCCCAGGGCGTGACAATGAGGACGCCGTTCACCGAATCGTTCAAAATGCTGGCAGTATCGTGATCATTCTCGTGCTGGCTGTAAAGCATCAGATCGCACCGATTGCGGCGTGCGCTATCCGTGATACCGCGCATGATTTCTACAGAATACTGGGTTTCAATATCACCAAATACCAGCGCAACGACGTATTCCATTTCGTTTGGCGCAAGCGTGACGGGCGCATCATATCCAAGTTCATCCATGATTTCCAGAATATGCTGGCGTGTCTTTTCAGAGACGCCCGGACGCCCGTTGATTGCACGCCAGACGCTCATTTTAGAGACGTTGGCTTTGGCAGCAATATCGAGAATGGTCACGCGGTCTTTGTTGCTCATAGCGGTTGATCCAGTGAGGCGCTGAAAACGGTTCCAGTATAGCGTATTGACCG
>DAOTXA010000355.1:0-4435 GCA_034435595.1 Anaerolineae bacterium
CCGTCTTCGTCGGAAATTACGGTCGCACGATAATCCAAAATCTGAGTGAGCGATGGTCGTACTGATGCGGTAAAGGCCGCCTGCCTTCGTCCGTCGCTCCCAAATATCCTCATGGAGGAACGATGGCGAAGGAACAAGAAGTAATACTCGTACCCGATTACCTGAGTGTCCGCGATTTGGCGGATCTCATTGATGCCAGCCCGATTGAGGTGATGAAGAAGCTCATCACCAATGGGATCATGGCATCAATCAACCAGCAAATCGACTTTGATACTGCTGCGATTGTCATTGAAGAACTCGGTTTTGAAGCGCAATCTGCCAGCGCTGCGGAAAAGGCGCAGGCCGAAGCCGAGCGCATCGAACAAAGCACCCAACAATGGCGCAAAATCTATGCGGATGAAAAAGACGAAGACCTCGTCATTCGTTCGCCTATTATCACCATCCTCGGTCATGTTGATCATGGCAAGACTACATTGCTCGATACCATCCGCAAAGCGGCAGTCGCAGAAGGTGAAGCAGGTGGTATCACGCAGCATATCGGCGCATATCGTGCCAAGCATAACGACCGTGTTCTTACCTTCCTTGATACCCCTGGTCACGAGGCATTTACGGCAATGCGTGCGCGTGGGGCACAGGGTGCAGATATCGCGGTTCTGGTCGTTGCGGCAGATGACGGCGTGATGCCGACTACACGCGAGGCGCTGGAACATGTGCGTGCCGCGAATGTCCCCGTTGTTGTAGCCATTACCAAAGTCGATAAGCGCAACTCAAATCCTGATCTCGTCAAACAACAGTTGGCAGAACTCGAACTCGTCCCTGACGAATGGGACGGCGATACGTTGATGGTCCCTGTTGCAGCCCTTGAGGGTGATGGTATTGACGATCTGCTCGAAGCGCTGCTACTTGTGGCTGATGACACGCGCATTGTCGCCAACCCGAAGGCCCATGCCAGCGGGACCGTTGTCGAAGCCGAAGTCGATCCCAGTCGCGGGACCGTTGCCACGCTGCTGGTGCTGAATGGCACACTCAAGCGTGGTGATACCGTGATCGCCGGGAATGCGCACGGGCGCATCAAGGCGATGTTCGACGAATCCGGCAAGCAAATCAACGAGGCGGGACCGTCTGTTCCGGTGTCGGTGCTGGGACTCAGTGAACCGCCACAGCCCGGTGATACCTTCGAGTGGGCTAAGAACGACAAATCTGCTCGCTCCACCATCTCTGACCGTGAGGAAGAAATCGCAGAATCTGGTGCGGCGCGTGCCATGACGCTGGAAGATGTGTTCGCTCAGTTCAGCGCCGGAGAAACCAAAGACCTGAGTTTGATCGTCAAGGCCGATGTTCAGGGGTCGTTGGAACCAATTGTCAACGAGTTGGAGAGCGTTTCTGCTGGACGCGGTGACGAGGAATTATCCGTTCGGATTTTGTCGCAGGGTGTGGGCAATGTCACCGAAAACGACATCATGCTTGCCAGCGCGTCAAATGCGATTATTGTCGCCTTTAACGCTGACGTGGATACGATCGCTCGCAAGACTGCCGATGCGCAGGGCGTCGATATTCGTAAGTATAGCGTCATCTATAAGCTAAAAGAGGACGTTGAACTGGCACTACAAGGTCTGCTGGCACCCGTCTACGCACCGAAGACTATTGGTGTCGCCGAAGTGCGGCAGGTGTTTAGCATCTCTCGCGGGAGTATCGCCGGTAGCTACATCCTCGAAGGTGAGGCAAGGCGTAACGCGAAGGCTCGCGTCCGGCGTGGCAATAAAATTATCGTGGAAGAAACCGGTGTCAGTTCGCTGCGCCGCCACAAGGACGATGTGCGCGAGGTCCGTCAGGGTTTCGAATGCGGTATTACGCTGGATCGCTTTGATGGCTTCAAAGAGGGCGATCGTATTGAGTTCTTCGTCATGGAGCGCGTGAGCTAACCGACTTCGCGCAGTTGAGTCAATGCAAGGCGGCGAAGAATTGTGACGCCGCCTTTTTCTATTTGTGCTAGGATAAATAACGATGTCAATCAAGCAGGAACGCATGGCAGAGCAAATTCGCATAATTCTGAGCGAACTGCTGCTGCGCGAAGTGAGTGATCCGGCGCTGAAAGGCGTCACTGTGACCGAGGTCCGCCTTGACCCGGAGTTGATGTTTGCAGATGCCTATGTCAATGCACTGGGCGATGAAAGCCGCGCCGACGAAGTGATGGCAGGGCTGCGTCGGGCCAACGGCTTCTTGCGTCGGCAAGTAGGCAAACGGGTGCGTTTGCGCAACACGCCGGAACTGCACTTTCACTGGGATATGTCGCTCGAACGGGGCGAGCGTATGAACCAGCTTCTCGAAAGCCTTGAGATTCCCCCGCCTGACCCTGAGGATAAAGACGAATATGACGATTTTGGAATCGATGACGAACTGGGCTGATGCAACGCGTGCCGTAGATGCGGCGTCGAGCATTCTGGTAGTGACCCATGTCTCACCAGATGGCGATGCTATCGGTTCGCTGCTGGCGACGGTCAATTTGCTGGCGGCCTTCGGTAAATCCGCCGATGCCGCGGTGGATGGCGGCGTGCCAGATTTTCTTGGCTTTTTGCCCGGTGCCGATACGGTCAAAGATACGCTGACTTCCGGTGAATGGGACCTCATGATCTCGGTGGATGCCAGCGACGAGGCACGAACCGGCGAGGTCGGCGCGTATGGGCGTGCCAACAGCAAAACCGTTATCAATGTAGATCATCACCCGACTAACGACATGTTCGGGGATATTCATCTGGTGATGCCAGAGGCGGTTTCTACCACTGAAGTGTTGTTTTACTGGCTGCAAACCCTCGATTTTTCGATAAACGAGGCTATTGCTGTGCCGCTTTTGACCGGATTGGTTACGGATACGCTGGGCTTTCGCACCAGCAACGTCACGGCGAATACGCTCAGTATCGCGCACGCGATGATTGGCGGCGGTGCAGAGCTAGCCGACATCAGCGCCCGCACGCTGGATACGCGCTCGATCAACAACGTGTACCTGTGGAAGCACGCGCTTACCAGTGTCGAACTCCATGAAGGCGGTGTCATCACCGCCAACATCACCCGTGAGGACGCCAAACGTGCCGGAATCAGCGAAGTCACCGATGCGGGTCTGTCACAATGGTTGATTCGCACCAACGAGGCGGTGATTTCCTGCACGTTCAAAGAGACGAAAAGCGGAAACGTCGAGATCAGTATGCGCTCGAAGCCGGGCTTCGATGTCAGCAAAATCGCGTTTGAGGTCGGCGGTGGTGGGCATGTCCCCGCAGCCGGGGCGACGGTCGATGGTCCGCTCTTGGAGGCGCGTAAGCGTATCTTGCCTATGTTGATCGCAGAGGCGAAAGCGGGTAGGCGTGGGGGATAGCCCACAGGGTAAGCCGTTCGGATTTCTCAATATCGACAAGCCCGCCGGGATGACCAGTCACGATGTCGTGAACAAGATTCGGCGTGGCTTGAAGGTCAAAAAGGCCGGACACGCCGGGACGCTGGACCCGATGGCGACCGGCGTACTTGTGATGGGTGTCGGACCCGCGACACGCCTCAACGAATACGCGATGGCTTCACAGAAAGGCTATCGTGCGCGGATCAAGTTTGGCGCGACGACCGATACTTACGACGCCGAGGGCGAGACGCTTATCGAGCGTGATGCATCTCAACTCACATATGAGGCTGTCGAAGCGGCACTTGCGCCTTTTCGCGGTGATATTCAGCAGGTGCCGCCGATGTACAGTGCTATCAAGCAGGGCGGCAAAAAGCTCTATGAACTGGCTCGTGCGGGCGAAACCGTCGAACGTCCGCCGCGCCCGGTGACCATCCACAGGCTGAAATTGGTCGAGTGGGATGAATCTGGCGAAACGCCTGAATGTGTGCTGGATGTTGAATGCAGCGCTGGAACCTATATCCGCAGCCTCGCCTATGATCTGGGCGAAGCGCTGGCAGTCGGTGCTCACCTGACCGCGCTGCGTCGCACGCAGTCGGGGACGTTTACGACAGACAATGCCGTCTCGCTAGATATGCTGCTTTCCGCCGAAAACTGGCGTGATCATCTCTTGCCGCCGGATACGGTGCTATCGCATCTACCCGCGCTACATCTGGACGAAATGGACGCCGATCATGTGCGTCACGGGCGCGAGATTGCCGGGTATGTGCCGGATGATGACGACGAACTTGCCCGCGCTTATGCGTCGGATGGGCCGCTGCTGGCAGTCATGAAAGTGGAGCGTGGACACTGGCGACCGCATAAGGTATTCTTGGCCTGAACTACCGCTCACCGTCCTGAAAACCGCACCGGAATCCCGCGAATCAGACGCCCTATGCCTGGATCGAATCGCCACATACAGAATTTGACCGATGCCGCCCTAGAACAACCGTCGCTGGTGACGATTGGCGTATTCGACGGCGTGCATCGCGGACACCGCGCCCTGATTGAGTC
>DAOTXA010000356.1:0-2756 GCA_034435595.1 Anaerolineae bacterium
GTCATCACATAGGCACGCTTACCGTCCATATCGACCGTCTCACCGATAATGCGGCCTGCGATCTTGCGCACGTACTTGTCACGGACGGCGAAGAAGCCCAGATACGGCCCGCCAAAGCTCAACGGCACGCCAAGCGGCTGCCCTTCACCGACGACAATATCCGCGCCCAGTTCGCCGGGGGATTTAAACAGGCCGAGCATCAGCGGATTGACGACCATCACCAGCAGTGCGCCATTATCATGGCAGGCGTCCGCCAATTGCCTGACATCGGCGGGACTTTCCACCTGCCCGAAGTAGTTGGGGTAGCTAATGGCGACCATCGCCGTGTCTTTGTCGATCATGTCAATTAGTGCGGGGATGTCGGCGGGTTCGTCATCGCCGGTGATGGTGACGGCTCCGCTCTGGTGATACGTCCGCACGACTTCGCGGTACTGCGGGTGGATGGCGTTGCTGAGAATGATGTTCTTACGCTTGTGGCGTGCGACTTCCACCGCGACGGTGACTGCTTCGGCAAGGCTGGTTGCGCCGTCATAGTGCGATGCGTTGGCGGCGTCCATGCCGGTCAGCGCACACATCATCGACTGGTATTCGAAGACGGCTTGCAGCGTCCCCTGCGACATTTCTGGCTGATAGGGCGTGTAGGCGGTGTAGAATTCGCCGCGCAGCAGCATATGGTTCACCACCGAGGGGATGAAGTGGTGATATGCACCCGCGCCCCGAAACACGGCGAAATCCTCCGCGTGTTCGTTGGCTTCGGCGAGTGCCTGCATTTCTGCGACGACTTCCATCTCACTTAACGGCCCCGGCAGGTCCAGCTTGGGGAAGCGGTGACTCGCCGGGATCGCTTCGAACAGGTCTTCAATGGTCGTGACACCGATGGAAGCCAGCATTTGCTGCCGTTCGATCTCGGTATGGGGGATGTAGCTCATAGATGTACGCTCACTCTAATTTTGACTGCGAAAATTTGAAATCGACTGAAATAAGAACTTTTACCCCCTCACCCCCGGCCCCTCTCCCACAAGGGGAGAAGGGAGAAATGCCTGCGCTTTGAATATCCGCGCTCATTGTTTCCGAACCGAAATCGTTAAGTGAGTTCACAACGTTTCGGTCTGCAAGTCCTCTCTCCTGTCGGTAGGAGAGTGCGGACCAGAGGTTCGAATTTAGGAGTGAGGGATATTTTTACCTTTCCGCCAGATACTCACGCCAGCTTTGTGTCAATTCCGGCAGTTCGGCTAGTGCGTGCGCGTCGGTGATATTGTGCTTGTCTTGCAAGACGCGGGTTGTGCGCATGACCGACCAACCTGGATGCGGGCGCTCGACCAGTTCCACAGACATCCCCGGCGCGATTTCGCCTTCGTTCAACACGCGGACGTACCAGCCGGTATAGCCGGTGTCATAGACGCGGGCGGTCAGGTCTTTTTGCTTCCAGCGCCGCGCCAACTTCCAGCACGGTGAGCGCGGCTGACTTACCTGCATGATGACAGCGCCGAGTTTGTATGTATCGCCGATGCACACGCTGTCTTCGTCCAATTCGCTGACGGTGAGATTTTCGCCGAATGCGCCATGTACCCAATCCAGATCAGGCAGATCATCGCGCCAATACGGGTAGCGCCCTTCACCATAGACGAGAACGGCTTTATCCGCGCCACCGTGATTGACGAGATCGGTCTGTTCGTCGCCCGCGATGTTGAGCGTTCTCATCCAGACCGGGCCGTCTACGGGCGTCTTGGCGATGCTGGACGACCATGCCTTGCCGTGATCGTCGGCGGGATATTCAGTCGGTACCCCAACTTGAATGGAGAGTAGTGTCGCGGTTTGGGTCATCTAATTCCTCTCAAGACGATGACAAACAGTTCAAATGTCGTAGGGGCGCGGCATACCTCGCGCCCCTACGATTGGCGTACTGGTTTAACGATCCACGTTGAATTCCTCGTAGCCAGCGGCATCCATAAGGTCGCTGAGGTCGGGGTCACCGTCTAGCTTGACCTTAATCACCCAGCCCTCACCATACGGATCACTGTTGATGATTTCGGGGTCGTCCTCAAGAGCGTTGTTGACTTCGATAATGGTGCCGGAAACCGGCGCGTTCAGGTCGGATGCGGCCTTGACCGATTCCACCGAGCCGAACCCGTCGCCTTTTTCGATGGCGTCATCTTTTTCGGGCAGTTCGATGTAGACGATGTCGTTTAATGCGTCCTGCGCATAGTCGCTAATGCCGATGGTGGCGACATCGCCCTCAATGCGCACCCACTCGTCACTCTTTGCATATTTCAAATCGTCCGGGTATTTCAGGTCAGCCATAATGGAGTCTCCTAGAGTCTTTAGTTATTGGTCGTTAGTTGTTAGAGATTGCGCGACTGGCGGCACATAGTTCTATAGAAACACAAACTAAGAACCAAGACCTAACAACTAAGCACTCCTACCATAAAACAAAAAAGCGGACAGCGCGAAATGCTCTGTCCGCCTGTAGGTGTTCGTTTAAAACTGCAACACGTTCAGGACGTTTCCGGCCTGTAGTTCCCTTTGCCTGAGAGTTTCGGATCACGTTCTATCGAACGTCCCTTGCCCCTTCGGCGTCCTGGTTGCGTTGGTTGCAATCAGGCCCTCTCACTACAGGTCGATTGAATGTTATTGTAGTCGCTCGCTCTGGCGAGTGCAAGCGCCCCGATGAAAGAAAGCTGAATAATTGCTATGTGCTGATGGGTACTTCTTCGACTGGCAGCCATGCGAACAATTCTTTGCGGACCGCAGTGGTC
>DAOTXA010000357.1:0-6432 GCA_034435595.1 Anaerolineae bacterium
TACCACTCGTCGCCATAGGTGGCGAGGACGGATGCCGTCTCTGCATGGATGAGTGCGCACAGGTCTTTGACCGGATAGTTCGCCGTAATGCCGAGCGCGTTTTCCGGCAATGGAACGATATGGTTGCTCTGGTGAGGCGGCAGGGCGTCAATTTCCTCGTCCCAGATGCCGAGGACTTCGCGCAGCGGGCCGGGGAACCCACCGAGGAAACACAGGTCGGTGTCGTTGACCCAGCCGGACATATACGTGGCGACGAAAGTCCCGCCGTTTTTGACAAATTCGCTGATGCGCTCGCCCACCCCTTCGCGGACCATGTACAGCATCGGCGCAATAACGAGTGTATAACGGTCTAGCGGCTGCTCCATGTCGATTACGTCCACAGGCACACCCATCTGCCAGAAGGCGCGATGATGGTTAATCGCCGTTTCCAGATAACCCTTTTCGCCGCTCTTAGGTCCCTGTGCATCGTCCATCGCCCAGCGGTTTTCCTGATCAAAGATGACGGCGACCTGCGGGCGCGTGGTCGTGCCGACGAGTTCCGGCAAATTGCCGAGTAGTTCGCCCAACTGCGAGACTTCGCGGAAGACGCGGGTATTTTCGGTGCCGACGTGATCGACAACTGCGCCGTGAAACTTTTCGCTGGAGCCGCGACTCTTGCGCCACTGGAAATACTGTACGGTGTCGCTGCCGTGGGCGACGGCCTGCATACTGGTCAGGATGTGTGCGCCGGGGCGTTTGCGCTTGGCATGTGCGAACCAGTTGGTGGCGCTGGTGACGCTTTCCATCAACATCCAGGGCTGACCGCCGCGCATACTCCGTTGAATATCGTGGACGAAGGCAATGCCCGACGCCAGATCATAATCGCTGTCTGCGCCTTCGCCTTGATGCCACTGCGGGTAGCTATCCCACGAGATGACATCGATGTGCGGCGCGAGTTTCCAGTAGTTCAGATGATAGTAAATGCCCATGAAATTAGTGGTGGCGGGCATATCTGGCGTAATGGCTTTGACTGTATCGCGCTCGTGGAGCATAAAGTCAAGGTGTTGATCGGTGGTGAAGCACCGCCAGTCGAGGTTGTGCCCGTGGACGAAGTTCTCACCGATGGGCGACGGCGATTCGACCTGCGACCAGTCGTTATACGTATGTGCCCAGAACGCCGTCCACCAGGCAGCGTTAAGCGCGTCAAGCGTCCCGTATTTTTCCTGCAACCACTCGCGGAATTTCGCCTGACACAGATCACAGTGGCATTCGCCGCCGTATTCATTGCTCAGATGCCACAAAATCAGCGCCGGGTGATCTCCGTAGCGCTCCGCCAGTTTGGTGTTGATGATGGCGGATTTTTCCCGGTAGACGGGCGAGGTCATACAGTGGTTGTGACGCCTGCCGTGTAAGTTACGCCCGCGATCCGGTCGCACGCGCAGGACTTCGGGGTATTTCTGGCTCATCCATGCCGGACGTGCGCCGGTCGGTGTGGCGAGAATAGCGTAGGCGTTGTTTTCGGCAAGATTGTCCATCGTGCGGTCCAGCCAATCGAAGTCGAATTTGCCTTCTTCCGGTTCCAGCCGCGCCCATGCAAAGATGCCCACAGACATCGCGTTACAGTTGGCGAGCTTCATCAGGCGCATATCTTCTGCCCAGATTTCCGGGGGCCACTGGTCGGGGTTATAGTCGCCACCGTGTAATAACACGGGCGCTTTGGCGTTGATGGGAGGGTAACGGTCTGTCATAAGGGGTATCTCCATTTTTGATGTGTTGAGCGTATGGAGATTGTACTGTGATGGCATGTGCTGCGATAGGCATGTGGATATATCCCCGGCACGTGTTCGCGCCGGGGTGTGCGGGAGAAATATTTAGCGCCGCCGTCCGGTGATGAAGTCACCGAGGACGATCAGGATAGCCGCGCCGATGATAGCAGTCACCAGCGATCCGATGCCGAACCCGATATCGAGGTTATCGCCAAAACCTAATACACTCACGACGATACCGCCAACAAACGCACCGATAACACCGAGAATGATATCGTTGACGAGGCTTTTATCCGGGCGGCGCAGTAGATACCGCGCCAGTCCGCCCGCCAGCGCACCGATGATGATCCAGCCACAGCAGAAGTACCATACCGAGCCGATGAAATCCATTTTGCTTCCCTCTCCCTTGCTTTACTTTATACAGCGCCTAATTCTACTGTGACGAACGCCCGTTCCGCAACTATTGCCTTGTAAGTAGAACCAGCAAGAATACAGCCCGCATGGGAAAATGACCCGCTGCGATTGTGATAAACAGTTCAAGCGAAAGTCTACTCTTTGTTCTATGCTTTCGCCTTAGATCGTGCCCGGTTTGCGTGCCCTGCCCAGCGCCATCTGCCCGGAACAGCCGTTGATTAATGCGCTGCGGATGTCGCCGTCACGTTCGGTGATGGTCGCCACCCACACGGGCAGTAGCATCAACTGGAACGACATCTGCCCAACTTCGGTGAAGATGGTCACCGAGACATCGCTGCGGGTGGCCTGCGCGGTCATGGTGTGCTTTTCGCGCATCAACTCGCCAATGACGGAACGCGCTTCCAGCGAGGCTTTGTCAAAGTCAATGTCGTAAAGTTCTGCTGGAAAGCCGCCCAGTAGCTTCGGCTGGTATTGCCGCGCTTCGCCCACCGGATAGTCGCCGAGGCGTTTGGTCATTTTCGCGGGCGGTGAGTTCACCGCCGAGACTTCGACACTGTGGACGGCGTCGGCGATCATCTCGGTTTCATAGCTCTGCTGCATCGCCTTTGAATAGCGGTTGCTATCTCGCGTGTAGCCGATGCTGTTGCTATCACGTGTGATCGTGCGGCGAACGTTGACCATCGCGTCGAACACCCAGAACGGCAGATACACGCCTTCGATGGTGATGCGGTCGGCACGATTTTCGCTGAAGAACCCGGCGATTTTCTCGGTCCAACTGCCGAGTTTGGCGTCAAGGGTGGCGCGGGCGTTCTCTTTCGTCAGGCGGAAGGGCAAGATGCCGTCCGGCTGCTGAAAACTGTTCAGCGCGTCCCGCGTGATGACGTGATTCGAGCCACAAAACGGGCATTCCTGCGTTAGCGTGTCACGGGCGATAGTGCGCTGCGCACCACAACTCTTGCATTCAAGCAGGCGCTCCCCGACTTCCCACACCACCGGCTGCGAGCGCCGTTTAAGCAGCGCCGCCGTCAATCCGCCGACTGTTGATGCGTTCGCACCGGCTTGTTCATCCACGAACCCGCAGGAGCCGCATTGCAGGTTCTCCGTCAGTGGATCGTGAATCAGGCGTGTTGAGTCACAGCGGGGACAGCGCACATTGTTCGTCTTGACGCCGACCGCGCCCCCGGCCTCACGGACTTCCGGCGTGGTGTATTCGTTAATATCGGCGGCGTCAGGGTCCAGTTCGCCACGAATAATCATCAGTTCCCGGTTGGCGGCGGCGTTGCCCGGTTCGTAGGCGAGCGCGGTCGTAATATGGTCCTCGGCCTCCGCCAGATCGTGGGTAATCATGGCGATGCCGATATGCGCAGGCACGAAGTCGCGGGCACTTTCCAGCACTTTCTTGAACGAACGTAGCGAGTCTTGCCATTTGCCCATACGTGCATATTCAACGGCGGAGTCATAAGCCACGCTGCTCCACGAGTCAAGATCGCGGGCGGCGGCACGCTGGTAAGTCGGCTTGAACGGGCGGCGCGGGCCATCGGCGACGGCTCCGGGCGTAGACACTCCGGTTTCGGGCGTTTTCGCCGTTTCCGCATCCGGCACGTCTTCTAGCAACTCCTCGAAAAACGCATCGATTTCTGCGTAGTCATTTTGCTCTGCCTTCCCCTGTGCGGGCGGCGACTTCTTCACATTCGGGTCCAGATCAGTCAGGCGCACCGGACGCTGGTCCGACTCGCGGCGCAGGGTATATCCGCAGCGGCGACAGGTAATGCCGCTCTCCTGAATGGCGAACTCACCTTCTGCACCGCATTGGGGGCAGGTTTGCGGGGCAAGGCGTTTGAGAGATTTGATCGTCATGGTTGTGTGTGTCCTGTCCACTTCTGTTCAGCCATGTATCTCTATGATATGCTCGTTTGCGATTTACGGTGGTTAAGGCCGACGCATAGACACCGCAAGTGATACAATGGTTGCAAAGAGGCTTATTTTTGCACAATAAGGAACCCCGCTTATGACTCATCGTGTCCGTCGCGCACTGTTGTTTATGCCCGGTGACGATCCTGCCAAGATCGAGAAGGGAGCCGCGCTTGATGTCGATGCGGTTGTCATGGACCTCGAAGACGGGGTCGCCCTCAATCGCAAGGACGCAGCCCGCGAAAGCCTGCGCCAATCGCTGAAATCGATCAGCTTCGGGCGTACCGAGCGGTTGATCCGCGTAAATCCGATTGTAGATAGCGGCCTGTGGCGGGCCGACATTGACGCCACCATCGAAGGGCGACCGGATGGTTATGTGGTCCCAAAAGTCGAACATGGCGAACAGTTATTGCGTTTGGACGAAGCGCTGAATCGTGTCGAGCGCAAATATGGGTGGATGCCGGGGAGCATCAACGTACTGGCGATCATCGAAAGTGCTATTGGCGTCCTCAACGTCAGGGAAATCGCCGCCAGCACGCCGCGATTGTCAGCGCTCATCTTCGGCGCGGAGGACCTGGCGGGGGATATTGGCGCGATGCGAACCCCCGATGGCTGGGAGGTATTCTATGCGCGGAGTGCGGTCGTCATCCACGCCAAAGCCTATAATTTACAGGCTATCGACACGCCCTTTGTCGATATTGCCGCTGAAGACAGCAACCTCATCGCGGCGACCGAACAGGCGCACTATATGGGATACACAGGTAAACTGGTGATTCATCCCAAGCACGTCGCGCCCGTGCAGCAGGTTTTTACGCCGACGCCGGAACAGGTCGAACGCGCCAAAGCCCTGATCGCCGCACATAATGAGCATCAGGCCGCTGGCGAAGGTGTTTTTGCCTACGAGGGCCGCATGGTCGATATGCCGATGGTCCGCGCCGCACAGACCATCCTGGCCAATGCTCGCGCCGCCGGGATGAAAGATTGAGGGGAAAATCAGGACGAAAGCTCAAAGGCGTAAGGGCTTGGACGCCGTTTGAGAAGTGCCGGTAACTTTGCCAAGGGTCTATCAGGGGCGGGGAATCGCTCGCTTTCGTCTACCAGTTGCAGAAGTAAACAAAGAAGAGAAGATCAATACGTTGCATCAACTTTTCTACTTTGCTTGCTTTATTTACACGATGTTTTCAGGAGGAAACCTAATGGCAGATCATGTGTATAAGAAAATTGAGTTGACCGGGTCCTCATCGGAGGGGATGCAGCAGGCGATTGAGAACGCCGTCGCCCGTGCCAGCCAGACTATCCGCAACATGCGCTGGTTCGAGGTCGTGGAAACACGCGGTCATATCGACGGTCAGGCCATCGCTCACTGGCAGGTGACCATCAAGATCGGCTTTACGCTGGATGATGACGCCGACGCCGGAGCCTAGGCGACCGCTTTCGATGTTTGTGCAATATCCGGGCGAACTACTCTGTGTGCGGTTCGCCCGGTATCGTTTTCACGAATTTAGCATGAATTAAGGTTCGATTTAAGAATTCATCATTCCTTATAAAGAATTTGAGTATTATAATTTGTTTCAAAGGTTGTACTCGATATTCCCAATCAATTTGCGGTACAGTATTGAAGTGCAACCGTCCATTCGCTTACACGAACCCGCCAAATCCCTATGGTTAATGAAACAGTCAACGTAACGGAAGAATTTCAACCCGCCGAAGAATTCATCATTGATAATCTGGAAACGCTAAAGGTCCTTGCCGACTCTATGCGCTTGAGGATTCTTGAATACCTCGCCGCTCCCGGCACGGTCAAAGAGATCGCCCAGAAGATCAAAAAGCCGCCGACAAAGCTCTACTATCACTTCAATTTGCTGGAAAAACACGGCTTGATTGCGATGGTAGATACGCGTATCGTCTCCGGCATCATCGAAAAGCACTATCAGGCCGCCGCACATATGTATCGCGTGCAGTGGGGCTTGCTGTCGCCCGGTTCGCCAGATTTTGACGAAGGCGTGCAGGCGATGCTGACTGCCGTCCTCGGTGACGCGCAGAACGACGCCCGCGAGAGTATCCGCGCCGGGTTGGTCGATACCGATAAGGACGCGCCGCACCATCGCCGCCTGTTGATGACGCAGGGCCGCTTGAAGCTCACGCAGGCACAGGCCGACGAGTTCAGCAACCGCTTGATGGACCTCATGAAAGAGTTCGACCAGCACAGCAATGATAACTCCGATTCTGATGTGAAATCGTACAAGTTGCTGCTGATGATGCACCCCAGCGCCCGCGACCAGCACTATGACCGCGACGACGATTAGGTTTCAGCTATCGTTTCGCCTCTGGCTGAAGCCATGAGGCTACGAAGAAACGACAG
>DAOTXA010000358.1:0-5986 GCA_034435595.1 Anaerolineae bacterium
GCTCTACAACGCGATTGTCTGGCAGTGTCGCCGGGGAGAACCGATCTGCGCGGAAATGCGCGAGGCCGGTCACGAAGCGACAGTCGCAGAGCGTACCGGACTCAAGATCGACACATATTTTCCAGCGTCGAAAATCGCATGGCTGCTCGACGCCGAACCAGATATCAAGGCGCGGTTGGTAGATGGCTCCGCACTTCTAGGGACCATCGAAACTTACCTTATCTACCGTCTGACCAACGGTGCAGTGTTCGCCTCGGATCACACCAATGCCTGCCGCACGCTGCTGTATGACATCAACACGCTGGATTGGAGCGACAAACTTTGTGCGCTGTTCGGCGTGCCGCGTGGGGCGCTGCCAGAAATCCGCGAGAGCGCAGCCACCTTCGGCGAAACCGACTGCAACGGAGCGCTCGATACAACGGTTCCGATTTGTGGCGTCATGGGTGATTCGCAGGCGGCGCTGTTCGCGCAACGCGCATTCCGTCCCGGTGGCGTAAAAGTCACATTCGGGACCGGTTCATCCGTTTTACTGAATATCGGCGAGACACCCGTTCGCTCTGACAACGGCATCGTCACCACAGTCGGCTGGGTCTATGGCGGCAAACCGACCTACGCCTTTGAGGGCATCATCAACTTTACCGGCGCGACGGTTGTCTGGATGCGCGATCAACTTGAATTGATTCATGATTCGACAGAAACAGAAGTGCTCGCAAACAGTGTTCACGATAACGGCGGTGTATATCTCGTCCCGGCGTTTGTAGGACTCAGCGCCCCCTACTGGCGTGCAGACGTGCAGGGCGCAATCCTCGGCCTGACGCCGTCCAGCACACGGGCACATGTGATCCGCGCCGCGCTCGAATCCATCGCCTACCAGGTGCGAGATGTGCTTTCGCTGATGGCAGCAGATAGCGGCGTCGAACTTAAGACGGTACAGGCAGACGGCGGCGCGGTGTCAAACGCCTTTCTGATGCAGTTCACAGCGGATATGATCGGCTTGCAGGTCCGCGCCTCCACCCTGCCAGAACTGTCTGCGTTAGGGGCCGTTTTCTCTGGTCTGCTGGGAACCGGCATACATGACTCGCTCGATACGCTGGTAGCACTCGCCGCAGATTTCACTGACTATGTGCCCGCAATAGACACAGCCCAGGTCGAAGCAAACTATGCTGGTTGGCAAGCCGCAGTCCAGCGCATCCTTTAAACCGTAGTGACTTATTTGATTTGATTCGTTTTGATTTGAAAGGAAGCAACTCATGCAAAAAGACGTTACGCTAGGCGTGATCATCGGCAACCGTGACTTCTTCCCGGATGCGCTCATTACTGAAGGGCGAAAAGACATCCTCGAAGTACTCACCGAATTCAAGATTACCCCGGTTATCCTTGACGAAGATGCAACCAAACTCGGCGCGGTCGAGACATGGCAGGACGCCAAGAAATGTGCCGATCTGTTTAAGCAACATCGTGACAACATTGACGGAATTCTGGTGTGTCTGCCCAACTTCGGCGACGAAAAGGGCATCGCAGAGGCGATCAAACTTTCCGGCCTAAACGTGCCAATCCTCGTGCAGGCGTACCCCGACGATGTCGATCAGCTTATCCCATCGCGGCGGCGTGATGCCTTCTGCGGTAAAATCTCCGCGTGCAACAACCTGTATCAATACGGCTATGACTACACCGTCACCGGCCTGCACACCGTTCACCCAAAAAGCGAGTCATTTAAGACAGATTTAAGCAAGTTCGCTGGCGTATGCCGTGTGGTCAAAGGACTGCGCAATGCGCGACTTGGTGCGGTCGGCGCACGCCCGAATGCCTTCAACACAACACGCTACAGTGAAAAACTACTTCAATCTGTTGGCATGAGCGTGCAGACCATTGACCTCACCGACGTGTTCGGCCCCGCACGCAAGCTGGCGAACGACGACAATCGCGTCAAAGAGCGCATTGACCGTATCATGGATTATGTGAAGACGGATGGCGTGCCCTCACCATCGCTGCTCAAAATGGCGAAAATCGGCGTCGTCATCGATGATTGGATGCAAGAACTCGACATCACCGCATCGGCAATCCAATGCTGGGATTCGCTGCAACTCAATTACGGCGTCAACGTCTGCACACTAATGAGCATGATGAGCGAACAATTGCTACCGAGCGCCTGCGAAGTTGACGTGACCGGGGTTGTATCAATGTACGCTTTACAGTTGGCCTCTGGCACGCCAAGCGCCCTGGTCGATTGGAACAATAACTATGCCGACGACCCAAACAAGTGTGTGCTATTCCACTGCGGCAACTGGGCGAAGAGCTTCTTCCCAGAAGACGATTTCGAGATGAGCTATGCACCAATTCTCGGCTCAACACTCGGTGATGACAACACCTTCGGTATTGTACAGGGGCGCACGCCAGCAGGACCGTTCAGCTACGCACGCATCACCACAGATGACCGAAACGGTGTCATCAAAGCATATGTCGGTGATGGCGAGTTCATTGATGATCCGATGGAGACTTTTGGCAGCAGAGCGCTGGTCGAAGTCGCAGATTTGCAGGGCTTACTTCGCCACATCGTTAAGAATGGCTTTGAACATCACGCAGCCATGAATGCCTCGCATTCCGGCGCGATTTTGCAAGAAGCGTTTGAAACGTATTTTGGATGGAACACCTATCATCATATTGGTTGATGACACATTCTCTCAAGTAACCGGTACGTGAGTCGAAATGTCTCGCGTACCCTACTGCTTTTCTGTGGCTGTACCGTATCGTATTGCTTTGTGATTTATTACATCCACAATGATGTTGACACCATCCCGGTCATGCCAGCAGCAGCACAATCATCATCAGTGTGGTGATCTGGATGAGCGAAACGCAAACACCGAGCAAAAGCGAGCGCATCCCCGAATTCAACAGAGATCGAAACCGGATGCGCATTCCAATGGCTGCCATAGCCACGATCAGCAAAGCGTCGCCAACGTTCGCTATAGCGACGATGATTCTTTCTGGAAAAAGATGCAAACTCGCCACCACGCTCATCGCCAGAAAGCCTAAAATGAAGCGTGGAATATGAAAGTGTGCCAGACTGGTCTGTTTAAGGTCCCGCTTTGATTGCATCCACACACCAACTAAGATCACGACCGGACCCAGCATCAAAACCCGCCCCATCTTAACGACTGTAGCGATGTTTCCGACAGCATCATTGACCGAGAAACCCGCTGCAACAGCCTGACCAAAAGCCTGCAAGCTGCCACCAACCAGCAAACCACCCTGCACATCACTAAGCGAGAAGACCCGAATCAACGATGGCACCAGAAATATGCCAATTGTCCCCAGTAGATTGACAACACCAATCGAGATGCCTGTCTCCGCTTCATCGGCGTCAATGGCGATACTCGTCGCCGCAATCGCCGATGCGCCACAGATGCCGTTGCCCGCACCCATCAACACACTGGCAGTACGCGAGAACCCAAGCAGTCTACCCAGCCACATACTGATAAAAATGGAAGTCCCGATTGAAATTACGATGACAACCAGCGCACTAAACCCCAGCGCAACAAGTGTCAGAAACTGCAACTCTACACCCAGCAGAGCAATCGCAATCGGCAGAAGTTTCTTCTCTGCAAATTCAAGCCCCTCGGCACCCGCATCTTCAGCCAGCAGCACATTGCCAACCAGGATACCGAGCATGATAGCAATAGTCACGCTACCAAGTCGGGGAACCAGACCGCCTAAATACCAACTGACTATCCCAACTACGATTGCAATCAATAGGCCAGACACAAAGGAATTTCGGGCAGGTGCCAGCAACGCTAACCACATCGTGCTAAACGAGAAATCAAATCTTCATGGTACAAGCCCACACTGACGGTGGCACGGCAACACCGTTGATGGAAATTCTCTCCTGTTTTCATCAAATTTCCTATCGCGAATACCGGATAAGCAAGCCGCTGTCAGTTTGAAACCTTCGCATTCCAATATCAATGTTTCAGAGTAAAAAACGAGGCGCATGTGTAGAAGCAATTGCATTTTCGCATAACCCACGCGATAGAAATATGCTGGTTTTACCGGAATTAGTGGAAATGTATTTCTTTATACTTCCTCGACCCTGACTCTCAGAAGCTATTTGAAAACTACTGGGGGGCGGCAAAGCCACCACGCACTTCTAAAACGGCTTTTCAAACCTGCGGTCTACCCTCTTCCTCGACGGGCAGAGACTCAGCGGACAAGGGGAAAAGTGCATATACAGTTACCTTTTCCCCTTTCTCTACTGTTCACGCCGAGTGCTTCGATTTTCGATTGAAATTGAAGAAGAAGCAGCCCAAACAGTATTGACGATATCTACGGAATATTCGTCCCATTCGCCGCCGCCAGTAGGCGGTACCAATCAAGGTGCGAAAGCTCAACATCATCTGCCAGCACACTTTCCGCAATTCGATTGACCTTCATTGATCCGACAATTGGCTGAATCCGGGCTGGATGGCGCAGAAGCCACGCCAGCGCGACGGCTGACTTTGATGTCTGATATTTTTCCGCCAATTCTGCAATTAACCGTCCAATGGCCTTGACATTATCAGGAGCGTTCTCATCAGGTGCGAATATTTTACCGCCTGCTACCGGAGACCATGCCTGAATCATAATGTCGTTCACACGGCAATAGTCCAACGTATCGCGGGCGCTGGAATACGGCAATGCCTGCATGTTTGAAAAGATGCCATCTGTAATCAGCCCGTTGTGCAAAATGTTGATCTCCAACTGATTGATAACCAGCGGATGATCGCAATATCTCTTCAACAACTCAATCTGCATCGGCGTGTGATTGCTGACACCAAAGTAGCGGACTTTACCGCTGCTATGCAGATCATCAAAAGCACGTGCGACTTCTTCTGGCTCAACCAGCGGATCGGGACGATGCAACAACAGCAAGTCCACGTAATCGGTGTTGAGGTTTTGCAAAGTAATCTCTGTGCGACGAACGATATGCTCATAACTGAAATTATAGTGTGGGATTGAACCCGGAAACAGCTCGTCCGGTAGCACAATGCCCGTCTTCGCCTGTAGCAAGACCTTATCGCGGAGAGAAGGATTATTCTTGATGACCTCCCCCACTGCCATATCAGACTTACCACGACCGTAGATGTCCGCCAGGTCAATCAACTTGATTCCATGCTCAACAGCGGCATGGATGAGCGCGTCAGCACGCTGCTTAGATTCGTCCGATAGCGGTTCATTGTCCCATGATCCGCCAAAATGCATTGTCCCGAAAGCTAACCGGGATACTTCTAAATCCGTATTCGGTATCTGATAGGTTTTCACTAGCAACTCCTTAGCCGATCATATCCGTTGCCCTAATCCAAGCGGGGCGAGTGGTACAGCCTGCGGTATCCTGCACCACCTGATATGAGTTAGGATACAGGATATTTCGAAATCTCATTTCTTCAGCGGTCAACAAAATGTTGGATGTATTTTGAAAAGTACTCTTCAAACTGTTGTCTGGGCACGCACAAATACCGGTAGTTATCACACGATATAGCGTCATCGTCATACAACAGGCTCACCGGTCACACTACACCATCAATGAGCATAGTAGCCGCCTGACGTTGAATCAAGTCGGCATAGCAGGGTAATCGCATCAAATCAATTAACGGCTAATTACTATCAAATTATCGAGACTTCGTCCCGAACCCTACCACTTTTTCTAAAAAAAGTGGACAAAAAGCCGAGGTTTGTATACAAAAGTTAGCTTTCTTTGCTACTTTCTTTCGCGAAAGAAAGTAGCAATAAGAAAAACTATTTTGGTGCGATTACCCTGGTCGGCATGGTGCCAGACAGCCCGATTAGAAAGTCCGCCCACATAGACCTGACCGAATCTGTGTAGAGATGATCGCGTTGCCGTTGGGCGCGGCGTCCCCCTTCTTCAACATAGCTGGATTGTTGCGCACGCACTGCCTGCGCAACCGTTCCGGGAAATACAACAGTTGATAGCGAATATAACCCCTGCACGACA
>DAOTXA010000359.1:0-6221 GCA_034435595.1 Anaerolineae bacterium
GTTAAAGAGGCACGCGCAAACGATTGTCTGGCGGTGGTGCTGACCTTCTTCCCGCATCCCGATATCGTCCTGCGTGGACTCGAAGGCCGGTATTATCTCACGTCGCCGGAACAACGCGCACAGTACTTGATTGATCTCGGTGTTGATCTGGTCGTTACGCATCCGTTTAACGACAATATTCGCCATATTCGCGCCGCTGATTTTGTTAATTTACTGGTCAAGCACCTGAAGTTGCGCCAGCTATGGGTTGGGGCAGATTTTGCGCTGGGCTATAAGCGTGAGGGTGATGTCGCCTATCTGACGCAGCAGGGGGTCGAAAAGGGCTTCGAGGTTCACACCATCGAACTCGTGCAGGCACGCAACGGCGATTCACCCGTTATCAGCAGCACGACCATTCGTAGGCTGCTAGAAACTGGCGAAGTCGAAGCGGCCCGCGATCTGCTTGGACGTGGTTATGCGCTTGCCGGAGAAGTCATTCACGGCAAGAAGCGTGGGCGTAGTATCGGCTTTCCGACAGCGAATATTGATGTATGGGATCAGCAGATTATCCCCGCCAATGGCGTCTATGCCGGGTGGGCCATACTGGGCGATCAACGCTTTATGGCGATGACCAATGTGGGCATTAGCCCTACGTTCATGAACAAAGAAGCCACTGTCGAAGCCTATTTGCTCGACTTCGACCGCGATATCTACGGGCAAACGCTGACGATTACGTTCGAGAAGTACTTACGCCCGGAAGTGAAATTTGACGGCCTGGATGCCCTTATCGCGCAAATTAACCGCGATGTTGAGAATGGGCGAAAATACCTTGAGACACTTGAGAGTAGCGAGTAATCACCATGACCTTTGACAATTTACTCCAACAATTGCATGTGGATGATGCTCATCTGCGCAGCGATGCCGTTCTTGCGCTGGGTAAGCTTGACGATTCCCGCGCTGTCGCGCCATTGGTCGATGTGCTGTGTGGTGATCCTGACCTCAATGTACAGGAAGACGCGACGTGGTCGCTTGTCCGCTACGGCGAAAACGCAGTTGATGCGCTGCTGACCGCGCTGTCAAACGGGTATGTGGGGAATGCGAGCGTCCGCCACAACATCGTACATACGCTGGGCAAGCTCAAGGACTCGCGGGCAGCCTCGGCGCTGGTTGAACTGTCACGCGACCCAGATGACAAAGTCCGCTATAAAGCTGTGTATGCACTGGGGCAGATTAAGGACACGGCGGCGATCCCAGCGTTGATCGAACGTCTTGGTGACGATGTGCTGGACATTCAGAACACGGCGCATAAAGCACTTGAAGCGTTCTTGAATGCCTCGTTTGGGGATGCCGCCTTCAACGCGCTGGTGGATGCCCTGCCGTATGGTTCGATTTCGCAGCGTGAACTGGTAATTGATTTGCTCGGCAGTTTAGACGATCCGCGTGTGATTGCCACGCTTACCGACACGCTCACTGATGAAGCGTGGGAGATTCGCTTTGCGGTTGCGCAGGCCCTCGGCGGCATCGACCACCCGGACGTAAAATCAGCGCTAACGGGTCTGCTGGACGATGACGATCCCCGCGTGCGGGCGATGGCGCAGCGGTTGATGGGGTGAGCTACTTCCCATCGTCCTTGTAGACGCGATACCCCATGCGGCGCATAAGGCCCTCGTCCTCGCGCCAGTTCTTCAACACTTTGACGTGTAAATCGAGATAGACATCGGTGCCGACCGTCGCCCGTAAGTCTTTGCGGGCCTCGGAGCCGATGTCTTTAATCATCGCACCGCGTTTGCCGATGATAATGCCCTTCTGCGAGTCGCGTTCCACATAGATGACTGCGCTGATATAGGTCATATCCTCGGAGCGCTCTTTATATTCGGTGACTTCTACTGCGACGGCGTGTGGAATCTCCTGTTCGGTGCGTTCGATGATCTTCTCACGCACGATTTCGGCGGCAATGAAGCGCATGTTCGTCTCGCTGACCTGATCGGCGGGATAGTAACGTGGGCCTGCCGGCAGGCGCTTCAGCAGTTCCGCCACGAGATCGCTCACCTTGTCGCCTGTTTTCGCGCTTACGGGCAGCGCCAGATCATGCTGGATCAAATCGCGGTGCGGGAGTGTGGCGTCACTTGTATCGCCCTGAATGGCGTCGGTCTTGTTTAGCGCCAGAATCACGGGGGTATCGCCGCGCAGATACGTGAGCGTTTCTGCAATGTGTGTGTCCGGTTCCTGCGGTGGTTCAGACGCATCCAACACCCACAGGATCAAGTCGGCGTCTTTGATCGCGCCTTTCGCCACATCGACCATGTATTCACCGAGTTTGTGGTGCGGACGGTGCAATCCCGGCGTATCTATGAACAGGATTTGCCCGTGTTCCTCGGTGTAGATGCCAAGCTGCTGCTTGCGGGTGGTCTGTGGCTTGTTGGTGACGATTGCAATCTTCTGCCCCAGAATCCGGTTAATCAGCGTGGATTTGCCCACGTTCGGGCGTCCAACCACCGCAATCACGCCGGAACGATGATCTTCAGGCCATTCGTCGTTAAATATGCTGTCGAGCGTCATTCGGCGTCCTCTGATGACTCATTGTTTTGGGGGATGATAGAGGCGCGCCATGCATCCAGCGAAGTGAATCTTGGCACGACTTCATTCAAGTGGGGCGGTAACGCGGCGTCATCGGGCGCGATCAGTGCTGTTAGCTTGGCAAGCGGAATGGTCGCGTCTGCATCCACATAGACAAGCGCCTGCGGTGGCACGTCAATATCGAGGACTTTCAGCGGCAGCATTTCGTCCTCACCAATATCGGTGTAGCCGATGACATCGGCACGCGGGTAGCGATTTCCGCGCTTGTAAATAAGTTCCCACGCCCGTTCGCCGGTCATGATGTCGCCATAATCCAGCGCCAGCAGACCGGGCACAATCGAACGATGATGCTTCTCTAAAAAGCGCACGCCATAGCGAATCACAAAAATCCCTGCGGCGACAGTGTTCACGCCGGGGATGGCTTCAGCCGATAGTAGATGTGCGCCGTCAACCAGCAGCAAAGCGCCATTAAATGGCTCGCCGATGGGATCGCGGTCGGGGATGCGGTTTCGGCTCATGTGTTAATGCGTGGACGCGGGCAACGCAGGGGATTCGGCCCCTTCGCTGGCTTCTAGTTCCGGCGTCGCATGATCGTCTTCTTCGTGATGATGCCCGTGATATAGCGGCTCGTTGATGTCATCAAAACTTGCCCACGGCTGGACGATGCCCATCCATGTCACAAGACCGACGACAAAAGCGGCGGCTCCAACCACAAACAGGAAGCCGATAATCTCATCATTGGCTTCTATGCCTTGAATTACGCCGATGCCGGCAGCGGTCATCATCAACACCATGCCGGTCCCAGCCAGGAACGAGAAGCCCAGCGTCAGGCTATTGTTGCCCGAATCATGAGCACTGTTGTTTTCTTGGGTTTCGGTTTCGTTCGCCACGTTTATTGTATCTCCTACGTGCGCATTAGATTATAAATTGATTCTGCCGTTTCCTCTATCGCACGTCAAGAGCCTGACACCAACTGTTGTTCCATTTAACAGATCAGTTGGATGCTAGAATTGTTGAAAAATGAATAATTGCGTAATTTTACGCGATTTTAGCCCGGTTATGCATTCGAGTACTATGCAAAATTTCTTGACTTATGACAATCGTCATCTAAGATGGGTATGAAATGTGCTGGAGAGGAAGAGCACATTATTCTATGATTAGTGAGGATTTTCACAACATAGGTTTTTACCAAATTTGACCAAGGAGTAATTATACATGGTATACGCAAAAGAGCATGTCCACAGCAATGTCGGCCTCGAAACCGTTGGCTTGCGAGTTGCTGATGTTAAAACCGTTCACGTGCACTGGAACCAGAATCCGGCGGAATACTACGAACACATGGTCAAGAATGGCGAAGCAGTACTCACGAAAGACGGTGCGATTCGTGTGTTGACCGGGCAGTATACCGGGCGCAGCCCCAAAGATAAGTTCTTCGTCCGTGTTCCTGGCTCCAAGCATGATGAGAATATCTGGTGGGGCGACATCAATGTCGGCACCGAAGAGTCGACCTTTGAAAACCTGTATCAGAAGGTGCTGGATCACCTGAGCCATCAGGAACACCTGTATGTGCATGATGCCTTCTGTGGCACTGACCCGACTTACCGTATGCCGATTCGCGTTGTCAGCGAACGCGCATATCACGGCCTGTTCGCCTGGAATATGTTCGCCCGTGCTACCGAGGGTGAGCTTCAGTCGCATGTGCCCGCGTTCACCGTTCTCGCGGCTCCCGGCCTCATCGCCAAGCCTGAAGAAGACAACACCCGTTCTGGCGCGTTCATCGGTGTCAGCCTTGAGCGTCGCATCATTATCATTGTCGGCAGCCAGTACTCCGGTGAGGTCAAGAAGGGCATCTTCTCGATCATGAACTACGAGCTTCCCTCACGCGGGGTCATGCCCATGCACTGCTCGGCCAACATCGGCCCTGACGGTGACACGGCAGTATTCTTCGGCCTCAGCGGTACCGGGAAGACCACCCTCAGCGCCGACTCTTCGCGCACCCTGATTGGTGACGATGAGCATGGCTGGGCCGATGACGGCATCTTCAACTTTGAAGGTGGCTGCTACGCCAAGACGATTAACCTCAGTGAGGAAAACGAGCCGGAAATCTACGCGACGACGAAGATGTTCGGCACGATCCTGGAAAACGTTCCGCTGACCGAACACCGTGAACCGATCTTTGACGATACTCGTTACACGCAGAATACGCGTTGCTCGTACCCGATTCACTACATCCCGAATGCCAGTGACACCGGTCGCGGTGGTCACCCCGAAAACGTCGTCTTCCTGACAGCGGATGCTTTCGGTGTGTTGCCCCCGATCTCGAAGTTGTCGCCGGAACAGGCGATGTACCACTTCATCAGCGGTTATACCGCGAAGGTGGCTGGGACCGAGCGCGGCGTTACTGAGCCGCAGGCGACCTTCAGCGCGTGCTTCGGCGCTCCGTTTATGCCGCTGCATCCGACCGTTTACGCCGAATTGCTGGCGAAGAAGATTAAGGAACATAACTCTGCCGTGTGGCTCATCAACACGGGCTGGACTGGTGGCGTCTACGGTGTCGGCAACCGCATGAAGCTGAGTTATACTCGCCGTATGGTCAACGCCGCTCTCGCTGGCGAACTCAACAATGTTGAGTTTAAAGAGGAGCCTTTCTTCGGTCTGATGATCCCGACCAGTATGCCGGATGTCCCCGCTGAAATCCTCGATCCGCGTTCTACCTGGTCGGATGGCGCGGCCTACGACGCGAAGGCGAAGGAACTGGCTGAGATGTTTAAGGCCAATTTCGAGCAGTTCAAGGACCAGGCTTCCGAAGACATCCTTATGGGTGGACCGAAGGTCTAGGTTGAGATAAGCTATTCATTCGCAGCGATCAGGCCCCGGTCTGGTCGCTGTTTTGCTGCGATGTAATTGCAGATATTCTGAATTTTAATTCGATCTACTGAGGAGAAACTTCAATGGCAGACCCGATTCGCGTAGCTGTGACTGGTGGAGCCGGTCAGATCGCCTATAGCCTTCTGTTCCGCATTGGTAATGGCGAGGTCTTTGGCCCCGATCAGCCGGTGATCCTGCAAATTCTCGAAATCACCCCGGCGATGGATGCCCTCAAGGGTGTCGTTATGGAACTTAAGGACAGCGCACAGCCGCTCGTCTATGATATTATCGCCAGCGACGATCCTAATGTCGCATTCAAGGATGCCAACTGGGTGATCCTCGTCGGTGGCAAGCCGCGTGGCCCCGGTATGGAACGTGCCGACCTTCTCGCCCAGAACGGCGAAATTTTCGTTGGTCAGGGTAAGGCCATCAACGACGTAGCCGCCAAGGATGTGCGCGTGCTCGTCGTGGCGAATCCTTGCAATACTAACTGCCTTGTTGCGAAGGCGAACGCGCCTGATGTTCCGGCAGATCGCTGGTTCGCTATGACGCGCCTCGACGAAAATCGCGCCAAAGCTCAGCTTGCCGACAAAGCCGGGACTATCCCCGCCAACGTTTCTAATGTGGCGGTGTGGGGCAACCACAGCACGACTCAGTTCCCCAATTTTGAGGGCGCGAAGATCAATGGCCAGCCTGCAACCGAGGTCATCACCGACCGCGAATGGCTGGAAGGTGACTTCCTGACCACCGTTCAGAAGCGCGGTGCGGCGATCATCGCCGCCCGTGGTAAATCCAGC
>DAOTXA010000360.1:0-3087 GCA_034435595.1 Anaerolineae bacterium
GTCGGCGCGGAGTACATCGGCCTCAGCTACATCAAAAGTGAGCTTTACGATTCGAAAACCGGCGTCAAACTGGTCGCGCAGATTGTTAACGAGGCGAAGGACATCGCCAAAGCCGCCGGATTGCGCTACACCTACCACAACCATCATTTTGAGTTTGCCTCGCGGATTGACGGGCGTCCGGCCTATGATCTGCTGCTGGAAGAACTGGACGACGATGTCTATTTCACCTTTGATACGTACTGGGCGCAGGTCGGCGGCGTAGACCCGGTCGAATACGTCAAACGGCTTGGCGATCGTGCCGCTGTGCTGCACCTCAAAGACGGCCCCGCTGACAGTGTTGAAGCGGATATGACCGCGCTCGGTGACGGCAACGTTGATCTGATGGGATGCATCGCCGCCGGGGAAGGCCACACCCAACTATTGATGTTCGAGATGGACCGCTGCGCTACCGATACCTGGGAAGCAGTCGCAAAGAGTTTCGCCTATCTACAGGAAAAGGGCATCGCAAATGGCTGAGATTGTCAACGTCGGTATTATCGGCACGGGGAAAATCGCCCCGGCCTATCTGACAGGAACGGGCAAGTTCCCCACTGTTGTGAGAGTCACCGCCTGCGCCGATGTTGACGCGGCAAAGGCCAGAGCATTCGCGGAAGAGCACAATCTGCGTGCCTATGACACCGTAGACGCCCTGCTCGCCGACCCCGAAATCGAGATGGTCATCAACCTGACGATTCCGGCGGTTCATGCGGAGGTCAGCCTCAAGATTCTGGAAGCCGGGAAGCACGTTCATGTCGAAAAGCCGCTGGCGGTCACCCGCGAGGACGGGCGCAAAGTCGTGGAACGCGCCCGCGAACTTGGCCTGACGGTTACTTCTGCGCCCGATACCTTCCTCGGTGGCGGCGGGCAGACCGCCCGCAAGCTATTGGACGAGGGCGCAATCGGTCAGCCAACCTCGGCGATGGCCTATCTGTATAAAGGTGGACCCGAACGCGGACACCCAAACCCCTGGTTCTTCTACCAGAAAGGCGGCGGTCCGCTGTTCGACATGGGGCCGTATTATCTGACCGCGCTGGTGAACCTGCTCGGTCCAATCAAGCGTGTATCGGCAATCGCCAACGCAACATGGGAAGAACGCATCGCGCAGAACGAGGCGATCAAAGGGCAGAAAATCCCCGTGGAAATCCCCACCAATTACGGCGGCGTGCTGGAATTCGCCAATGGGACCATCGGCACCATGACCATGACCTTCGATACACCGGGCCGCTATGAGCCGGGGTTGTTCATCTATGGGACAGAAGGCGTGCTGCATGTGCCCGACCCCAATACCTTTACCGGGCCAGTGCGCTTGAAAGAAGGGCGCGAATGGGTAGATGTTCCACTGGCGTACACGGACGATCTTCAGCGCGGGACCGGGACGGCAGATACGGCGTATGCGATCCGCTCCGGGCGACCCAATCGCGCCAGCGGCGACCTGGCCTATCATGTGCTGGATGCCATGTGCGCGTTCGATGAGTCGGGGGCGAGCGGGCAGCACATCACGCTCGAAAGCACCGTCGAGCGTCCGGCGCGTCTGCCGGAGGGTCTGCCAGAAGGCACACTGGACGAGTAGCTGGACGAGTAGCTAAAGAAGTTGGCGGGTTGCCCTAACTGCGCAGGGGAACCTCCCATTCGATCAGTTCCAGATAGCCGTAGAGGTCTTCGACGGTGACCTCGCCGATTTTAAAGTACCGGACCATGCCCTCGGCGTCGATAATAAACGTCGTGGGCATGTTGCCGACCTGAAACGCCCGAAACGCCAGCGAATCGACATCCAGCAAGATATCGAGTTCGGTAACGCCGATATCCTCCAGGAAGGGGCCAATCTGCTCGACCGATTCTTCGACATTGAGCGCAAGGACGACTGCGCCGTGTTGGTCCGCCTCTGCCATAAAACGCTGCAATGCGGGCATTTCTGCCACACAGGGCGGGCACCACGTCGCCCAGAAGTTGACGAATACCGGTTGCCCTTCATAGTCGGATAGAGTCACGTCTCCCCCGGTCAATGAGGCCAGGGTAATTTCTGGCGCTTCCCAGTTTTCGACCGGGCGCGGGGCCAGCAGTGCATCCAGTTCGGCGACACGCTCGCGTCCGGCGGCGTCCTCGGCTAGCAGCATTCCGAATCCGGCGATCAAGCCGACGATGCCGCTAATCAACAACAGCAGTAATCCGGGCGACAGGCCGCCCGCTGTCTCCGGGGTCTGTTCGTCCGTCTCATTGTCCGTAAGGGGTTCGTTTTCGTAGGTTTCAGTCATTCGGATGACTCGTTCGCTCATGATACATAGGTTACTCTGTGTTGTGTTGCTTTTGCCAGTGGACGAAATCCATCACGTATAGCGTTTCCTCGGTGCGCTTGCCATGCAGCCAGATTTTCGGCTCGATGGCCCCCTGTAGTTGGAAATTCAGGCGTTCGGCAACGGCACGACTGCGCGTATTATCAGCGGCGCAGCGGATCAACACGCGGTCTAGCTTGCGATCTGCAAAGGCGTAGCGCAGCAGCACCCGGCAGGACCGCGTGATGTAGCCGTGTCCCTGTGCAGATTTCGCCAGCCAATAGCCGATTTCGGTACTGCGACTTTCCCAGTTGATATAGACCAATCCCACTTTGCCGACGATAACGCCGTTGTGACGGATCGCCAGATCAAAGCCGTTATCGTGTCGCAGGCGATTCTGCGCACGGGCGATGAGTTCTTGTACGTCGCGCAGGGTGTTCATGTAATCGGGCCAGTTCTGGTAGACGCGCAGATACGCCCGGTCGCGGTCGATGATGTTGAACAGTTCGCGGGCGTCGGTCGCCTGCACCGGGCGTACATCAGGGTCGCCGGGGAGCAGGTGCGGCAGCGGCGTAGTGGGTGAATTTGTCGTTGTCATATGCGTATTGTAACAGCAAATTCTTGTGTGCTAAACAGCTTTCAGCTTGATCTAGGATGCCTGATTTACCAAAGTGCGCCGTAAGGCCCCTGGATTTATCTATGGGGATATAAGGCGCGTGGTGTGTGCGGCTGTATTTTGTCCCGGTAATTGTCGGGCAAAATACGCTGCGCCACCATA
>DAOTXA010000361.1:0-2979 GCA_034435595.1 Anaerolineae bacterium
CGAACACGACGAATGTCTCGCGCTGGTTGGTGATGCTCAGACACAGCAGGTTGTCGTGTTGGTCGGGGTTTTTTGCCAGCAGTTCGCGGATGACCGCCAGTACATTGGCGTAAATTTCGTTCGCATCGTGTTCGACCCATCCCGGCTGTGGATAATGCTGCGCGTGCGGTTTCGCCGTTTTGTCGATCAGTGCGCCGGATTCATCAAACAAAATCGCTTTCGTGCTGGATGTGCTCTGGTCGATGGCGAGAATCGTTTTGCTCATACGCTCACCCCTAGCAAGTCGCGGGCGGTGGTGGCAAGTCCGGTGGCGGAAATGCCGTAGTGGTCGAAGATGTAATATTGGTCGCCGTTCACGGTGTATTCGTCGGGGATACCGACGATCTTCAGCGGGATATGCACCTGTTTGTCCATGAGGATGCTCGCGCATCGTTCACCGAGGCCGCCATTGACGCTGTGTTCTTCGACGGTAATAATCGCGCCTGTTTCGTGAGCGGCGGAGAGCAGCGCATCGAAATCGAAGGGGCGCAGCGTGTGCATACTGATGACCCGGCATGAGATGCCTTCTTCTGCCAGTCGTTCGGCGGCTGCCAGCGCCCGTGCGACAGGTTCGCCGATGGCGATGAAGGTCAAATCAGTCCCGTCACGGATTGTGATCGATTTGCCGATTTCGAAGGGTGTTTTTGCCGGGTCGTGTAGATCACGCATCGGTTTTTTGCCGAAGCGCAGATATACCGGGCGTGGTTGATCGATTACGGCCTGAATTGCCTCACGAGTCTCGAAGTTGTCCGCAGGGGCGATGATGTCAATGTTGTTGATACAGCGCAGCGCGGCATAGTCATGCAATGAGTGATGTGTGCTGCCCAGCATCCCGTAACTGACCCCGGCGCTGATACCCACCACGCATACGGGGCGATCTGAATAGGCTACATCATTCTTGATTTGTTCTAATGACCGAATGGTCAAAAAACATGCCGGAGACACGGCGAACACATGCTTGCCTGCTGCCGCCAACCCTGCCGAGACGCCGACAAGGTTTTGCTCTGCAATGCCGACTTCGATGATTTGATCGGGTAATTGCTGCCCAAAGGCGACTAATTTACCTGACCCACGTGAATCACTGGTGACGACGAGAATGTTATGGTTGCTGCGGGCGTGTTCGAGCAAGGTATCGGCGAAAATTTGCTGGTTGGGCTGCCCCATTTTGACTTCGTTGACGGTCATGAGCGTATCTCCCTCAACAAGGCACTCGCCATGGTAAGTTCGTCAAGCGCATCCTTCAACTGCTCTTCAGATGGAACTTTATGGTGCCACGCCTTCACGTCTTCCATAAAGCTAATCCCCTTGCCCTTGATTGTGTTTGCGAGTAACAAACTGGGCTTTCCCTCGGCAAAGGGAACGGAATCCAGTGTCTTTGCAAGTTGCTCGACATTGTTTCCATCACATTCACGAACTGCGAAGCCGAATGCTATAAACTTGTCTACCAGCGGTTCCAAGGCGTTGACTTCTTCTGTACGGCCTGTAATTTGCAGGGTGTTACGATCCACAATCACGATGAGATTGTCTAACTTATAGTGAGCGGCGGTCATCGCAGCCTCCCAGCTTGACCCCTCGGCGAGTTCGCCATCACCCAGCAAGGTAAACACCCGATACACACGTTGTTCGAGCTTACCGGCTAAGGCTAACCCGACAGAAACGGATAACCCATGACCAAGCGCCCCCGTATTATGTTCGATGCCGGGGATTTTTCGTGTTGGATGACCGACGAAGTGTGTGTCATTGCGGTTGATAGAGGTCAATAGTGTTTCGTTGGAATAAAACCCCTGATCTGCCAGCACGGTATAGAGTGCTTCGACCGAGTGTCCTTTGCTCTGGATGTAATGGTCGCGGTCAACGGTATCGAAGTTATCTGGCGTAATGTTCATGACGTGGTTATACAGCACGTTGAGAATATCCACGCAGGACAGACTTCCCGCAGTGTGGCCTGCGCCACCATTATAGATGGCCTGTAACAGGGTTTTTCGATAATCGATGGACTTCAAACGCAGGTCATTCACTTGCATAGATGTCCTTTCTGTGTACGGCATTTTGTTTAGATGAATTTGACAGTTTGCAGGCGGCTTGTTAGATCACACCAATTGTCAGCAGAATGCAGGACCAGGTACGTTGTTCACCCGTAGCGATTACCAGTGCTACATCCTGTGAGCGGGCTGCATCATAAAATGGGAAGCGCCCTAATGTTTGTAGTTCGAAATCTGGCAGTATCTGGCGATATTCCTTAAAAATGGGCGGTGTGCTGCCATCATCTGGGGCGATGGCGTGCGCAGCTTCAATTGGTGTGGCGTTGACCAGCACGCGCAGCACATCAATTACACTGACTACCCCCGGCGCAAGATTGAGAAATACTCGCTCTGCTGCGGGATTTGCCCCGGTGCTAAAAGGATAGTTGCTATCGGCGATCAGTATTTTCGAACCGTGACCTGCCGCGCCAAGCGCAGCAAGGATTTGTGGATGAAGCAAGGTATAGCGCAGCATAATTCGATCCTTTAGATGTGTGAAACTTCACTGACAGGAACAAAGTACAAAATCTTGAAAGAACAATATTGGCGTAATTTGTGTGGCAGATGGGATGACCGGCATAGAAAGCCAGCCATCCCGATGATAAGAGATCAGGATAGAGGTCGGTCTACCCTGATCGGGATTCGATTACTCAGACAACACGAAGTCGCTGTAGTTTTCGGTGTTTTCCGGCGTGACGAGCAGGCAGTCGATGGACTGTTTCTCTTCTTCCGGCAGTTCACCCGTTTGGATGAAGATGCTGGCCTGATCAACGGCGAGTGTGCTGAAGACGGCCAGTGGCTGCAAGACGGTGGCATCCAGACCGCCCTGGTCGATGGAGGCAACTGCATCAGGGCTACCGTCAAGACCGACGACGAACACGTCGTCAAGTCCGGCGGCTTCGAGTGCTGCTACCGCGCC
>DAOTXA010000362.1:0-6472 GCA_034435595.1 Anaerolineae bacterium
GCACAAAAAAAGTGGTCTGCTGCCGCAATAACTGCTGCAATTCCCATGCCGCATGGACCACCCGTTCTGGGGTTCGAATTAAGGCGAAGTTGGCCGTTTCGGGGTATACTTTATTCGGGGTATCATGAATGTACCCCGCATTCGATTGAGTGTTTACTGTAATCATAGAAAATCGTTAGCGTATATGTCATGACTATTTTGCGCGACCATATCCTCGTGGTCGATGTTGAAGCTACCTGTTGGAAGAAAGCCCCACCACCCGGCGAAAAATCCGAAATCGTCGAAATCGGCGCTGTACTGCTTGATGTCGAGCATCTGACGCCACATAGCAAACGTAGCATCCTCATCAAGCCGACACGCTCGAAGATGAGCCGCTTCTGCACGCGTTTGACCACGCTGACGCAGACCCAGCTTGAAAAAGAAGGCACCACCTTTTCGGCGGGTTGTGCGGCCCTGGAAGGACAGTTTAAAGCCCCTCAGCGTTTGTGGATGAGTTGGGGCGACTTCGACCGCCGCATCTTCCACGAGCAGTGCGCGGATTTCGACGTGCCCTATCCCTTTAGTGAATCGTATACAAATCTCAAAACGCATTTCGCCGGGATGATGCTCAATGGCAAGCCGGTCGGCATGGCCCGCGCCCTCAAGTTGATGGATATTCCGCTGGAGGGAACACACCATCGCGGTGCGGACGACGCCTGGAATATTGCGCTCTTGCTGGGCCTGATGATCCGGCGTCAGGGGCGCGGCTGGCTGGAACCGCTGTGGGAAGGGCAGGCAATCGGCCCTTAACACGATCTTCGCAATTTCGCTGTACAATCTCCGCATTACGCTGATAAACAACTCAGGGGCTTTTTGATGAGCGTGCCTTTCTCCCTGCAATCGACTGTGAACGCGGTCGGCAAACAGATTCATACCCACCGTCTGATGGACCTGCCCGTCGCGTGGGCGGATGAGTTGGTGTTCCCACACTATGGGGGCCTGTCGGTGTATAACTTCGCGCATACGCTGGCGCAGACCTTTGGTGTGGATTCCGGCCCGGCGCTGGACCCGGTCGTGTGGGGCGATGAAGGTCCGCCGGAAGTGTCGCGGGTGGTCGTCGTCATTACCGATGGACTCGGCTATCACACCCTCACACAGACGATGAGCGATCGCCCCTCCCTGCGCCAGACGATCCACGAGTTGACGCAGGGACGCGGCCCGATTCCCTTGACTTCGGTGCTGCCCTCAACAACCGCGACCGTCCTGCCGACGTTGTGGTCGGGGGCGGTTCCGGCGGTACACGGCATGTTAGGCACAATTTTGCACCTGCGCGAGTTCGGCGCGATGGGCGATATGCTCACTTACCGCCCGCACATCGGGCAGAACACGCCGGACGCCTTCGGCGCGTGGGGGCATCCGGCAGAGCAGTTTGTCACAGCACCCAGCATCCCGCAGCGATTGGGCGAAGCGGGCGTGTCCTCACATCTGCTGCTTGACTATCGTCTGATGGGTACTGGCCTTTCCAGGATATTGCATCGCGGAGTATCACAGCAGCATCCGCATGGTGGAAGTATCGACGCGTGGATGCGCCTGCATGACGTGTTGCGTGCCACCCGTGGAGAGCGCTGTTACGTCAGTTTTTATTGGCCTAACGTAGACGGACTGTCGCACATGTACGGGGCGAGGTCGCCATATGTGGTCAACGAGATGAATCACCAGATGGCGGCACTGCGCGACTTGCTGGATCATGATGATGTGAAAGACGGTCAGACCGTCGTGTTTATTCTGGCGGATCACGGTCACGCTGATACAAGCGATACGGTTGATCTGGTGAATGACCAGAAAGCGGCTATCATCCGCGACAACATGCGGCAGCCCCTGGGTGGCGAGGCCCGTTTTGCCTATGTCTACGCACGCGATGCCGCGTCGGTCGTGGAAACTGTCAACGAGCATTATGCAGATCATCTGGTCGCACTTGAAGCAGAAGCCGCGTTCGAGGCCGGGTTGTTTGGCCCCGGTGAGTTGCACCCGGAAGCGCTGCACCGCGTCGGAGATGTGATTTTAACCGGGCGACCGGGTGTGCGCGTGGTGGATGCTGAATTTGCGCAGTCACGCTCAATCAGCCGTCACGGTGGTCTGGCTGATGCTGAAATGCTGGTTCCGTTGATGTGGGCAAAAATCTAAAGCGAAAGACGAAAGTTGACGGCGCACGAACCATGCATCGGGTCGCAAGAATGCGCCTCCTGCTAACCTGTGCGATCTGATCTATAAGAATGATATTCTTGCCGCCCGCCACGACGTAACCGTATCTGTGTGCTACCCATAGCGCAGATAATCGAGCAACTCAAAGGTCATGTCGATCTGCTGTTTTGTGACGTTGTGTCCTATATTCTCGATGACTTCGTAATGCCAGACGGGGGTTCCGCGCTGCGACATCGCCAGCGAGAATCCGCGTGATGCGGGTAGACGGTCGTCGTCCTCACCGCACACGACGATGAATCGGACCGGGCTGGTACGGGGTGGTTCGGCAAAGAAGGGCGATCCGCCGATGGACGCGCCGGTAAAATAGCGAAACTCGGCAGTATAGAGTGAGGCGAACATCCCGCCGCCACTGAAACCAAAGATGACCTTGGCTCGCTGGTTGATGGGATAGTAGCGTTCCAGTTCGGTCAGCAGTACATTCATGTCGTGGGCGGATGTATTAAACTCCATCATCCCCGGATATGTAGGTGCGACGACGATGGCCCCGGATCGCTGCCCTTCATAGCCCACCCAGGAGAGGCCATCGCGGGCGCTGCCATTGGTCCCGTGGACGGCGACGATCAGAGGCCAGCCTGCCGACGGCGCAATGCCGCTTGGTTCCTGAATGACGTAACTCATCTGCTCCGAGATGCGACCAAAGTAGGTTTTCCCGTCCAGGCTGATGCCAACTGGCGGACCGCCATAGGGGAATGTCTCGGCAGTTTGGATGCGCTTGTCGATGTTTTGCATATACAGTGTGCGACTGAGCGTGTCCTCTAAGGCAACGTACAGAATCCCCAGACCAACAATTGTGCAGATTACTGCGAACACCGTCAGATTGCGGATGTAGGCGCGGGAGACGGGCTTTGTTTCCGGCTCCTCTTTGACCGGGCGGCGTTTGAGCGGCGGCAGCGGCGCGATGGCAGCCTGAACGGTTTGCGTGTCAAGTTCGAGCGCTTGTAGCACGTCATCGGGCGAGAGACCGTGTTTTTCCGGGGCTGGCTCCGATTTGTGAGCAGCGACGGCCTGTAGCTGTTGTTTGCGAATGTGGGTAATGCCCTGTGCGGCGAGTTTGCGGATTTCAGCGTCGGGGTCGTTGGTTTGCAGATGCGTCAAAATCTTGATGGCACGTACATCGGTGGTGCGCACCAGACGTATTACGGCCTGCTTGCGGTGTGCGGGGTCTGCATCCCGTAACAAAGACATCAAAGACTCTGCCATAGTGCTGCTCCTCCAACTTCCCTCCCTATAAACATAGTATACGTTTGAAACCGAACTGTAATGTATTGACAATGTCGAAAATTGTATGAAAAACGCATAGAATCCGCCGGGGGGGATTACCAGATTGCAACCATTCTCATCTTGCCTGTTGACCCATCCTGAACTATAATGGTCCCATATTGACTTGCAACAAGAGGGACACAACATCATGCGACAGGAACTTAAAGACGGGCTGATTTTGCGCTCGTTGGATGAAGGGCACGCATCCGACCGGGAGAATCTGGCGGAATTCTACAAAGATACGTTTGGCGATGCGGGGGACGATGACGCGAAAGAACTGATCCCCTGGGTGGACGATTTGCTCTCTGACGAACACCCAACAACCGAACCCGCTGACTTCTGGGTGGTGGTAGACCCGGCAAATGACGACAAGATCGCGTCGGCGATTCTGCATATTCCGCAGACATGGCGCTACGACGATATTGACCTCAGCGCCGGACGCATCGAACTGGTGGCGACGGACAAAGACTATCGCAATCGCGGATTGGTGCGGGTGCAGTTTGAGGCGGCGCACGAACGCTGTGCATCGCTGGGCCAGGTGATTCAGGGTGTGACGGGCATCCCACACTATTATCGCAAGTTTGGCTATGCGATGACGGTCAATCTGGGTGCGATGGGCTGGCTGCCGCTGGCATCAATCCCCAAATTGAAGGACGACAAAGAGCCAGAGTTCACGCTCCGCGATGCGACCGAGGCCGATATCCCCGACTTGATGCGCTGGCATGATGGTCACACCGCGACCAAGCGCATGTCGCTGGTGCGTGACGAGTCGATTTGGCGCTTTGAACTGGTACATCGCAGTGCCAACACGCCGATGTCGCTGGACTACAAGATCATCGTAAATAAAGAGGGTCGCGGTGTCGGTTATGTGGCGTATAACCTCGGCTACACATTCGGCAGCTTCCGCATTTTCGAGTACGTCGTGGGCGCGGAGTCATCGGTTCTCGCCAGCTTCGACGACACGATGCGCGGACTCAAAGCCGTTGCAGAAGCGCACACAGGCACCAACGGCGAGACGCCCTGGCGCATTTACTTCAATAACGGTGCGCATCCGGCGGTAGAAACGTTGATCACGGGGACGAACGGGCATATCGCCGCCTCAACCTATGCGTGGTACATCCGTGTGGCGGATATAGTGGCGTTCCTCAAGACGATTGTCCCGGTGCTGGAACGGCGTCTGGTTGGTTCCGGCGCGAACGGCTACACGGGGGAGATGACGGTCGCCTTCCACAATCAGCGCGGCGTGAAGTTCCACTTTGAGGGCGGCAAGATCAAGGACATCACTGACGAGGAAATCTATTGGGCGGATTCTGCATTTCCGTATGATACGTTCCTGAATGTGGTGTTCGGTCATCGCAGCATCACGGAAATCCACCACATTTTGCCGGAAGCCTACGCCAACAAAAAGGCGCGTGTACTGCTGGAGGCGATGTTCCCGGCGGGCGATACGGCACTAGAGGGGATGGCGTAAACTGGCGTTGGGCTGTTAGCCTTTAGCCGTTAGCAAAACGGCTGAGGGCATTCTATGAGCAACGACACGCAAAACACTTTCCGCACCTATCTGGTGACGGTGGTCGGACAGGCTTACAACGCTGCCGGGTACTATCTGGTGGACAATCCGCTGAAGTGGGCGAGCGGTCAGTACCGGTTCATCTGTGATTTTGATGACGGCGCAAACGGGACCATCGAGTACCAGCTACTCAATTATGTCGATAACGAGTGGTCGGGTGGTGCGCCGTCGCGTTTTCGGGTGATGCTAAGTCGGGATGGCGAATCTGCAAAACGCCGTGATCTATCTGCGCTGGTAGTGGAGGATTTCGGCGTGGCGATTTTGCCCTCGGCAGCGCACTGGTGGACCTTCGGCACGCCGGACGAACTCGCCAATGCACTGGCGGAAGCGGGACATCTGGTCGTAGGCTACGGCCTGCCCTGGTTGGCGGGTGACCTGTCACCGGATGGTGACTTACCGGATGGTGACGTTTTTATAGAAGAATAGGGTGAGCGTGGGGCGAGCGGCGTTGACAAGTCCCCGCGTGGGTTGCCATAATTCCGGTATGAGAATCCTACCTAATTTTTCAAATTCGTTGGTAGGGGCATGGCCTGCTGTGCCTCTACTGTTGTTGATCGTGTTGGCGGCTTGCAGTGGCAGCAGCGATGCCAACGTGACCTATGTTGTGGTGACGAATGCGCCCGAAGTGGTGAGCGATGGTGTTGGCGTCGCGCAGGCGAACACTGCGGTTCCACCACCAACCTCTGCTGCCCCACCGACGCAGACGCCGGTTCCCGCTCCGCCTACGCCGGAATTCCCGCCGGAAGTGGCACTTCAGGTGGCGAACCGTGATCTGCTGGATGGCTTTTACGAAAACGCCGTCATGAACTTCGGTCCGTTGATCGAACGGTCTGATGCGCCGGAAGACGTGCGGGCAGCGGCGGCCTTTGGTATGGTGCAGGCGGCCCTGCGCGAGGGGTTGTTCCAGCAAGCGGTGGATGCGTCTACAACGCTGATTACCCGTTTCCCGTCAGATTTCCGTGCGCAGCAGGCGTTTTTCCTGCGGGGGGATGCTTATCTCGGTCTGGGCAACTGGCAGGCGGCAATCAACGACTTCCAGCAATATTTAACGCTGCGTCCCGGCTGGATTGACAGCTACGTCCACGAGCGTATCGGCGACGCGCAGATCAATCTGGGGCAAATTGACGCGGCGCTGGCGAGCTATGACGCAGCCGTCGCGGGCAGTACGGAATTTGTGCCGATTGCGCGGGCGCTGCTGCACGAGAAAATGGCGCTGCGCTATCTATCGGCGGATCGCGTCGATCAGGCGGTGGCGCAGTACGACGCGATCCTGAGTTTTGCGCAGAATGTGCCGTATCGTGCGTCGATTGCCAAGCTTGCGGCTGATGCTCAACTTAATGCGGGGAATACGCAGGCGGCGCTGGCTCGTTATGCGAATATCGTGAATGATTTTACCGCGCA
>DAOTXA010000363.1:0-2074 GCA_034435595.1 Anaerolineae bacterium
ATCGACCATTGCATGGACGAGGTCACGGTCCACCAGCCGCAAGACACGCTCGACCTCTGCCCGCGTTTCGCCCATGCCCGCCGTGTTGTTGTGGAAATACAGTCGAATGTCATGCTCACGGGCGATTGCGCCAATTTGATTCAGCCAACTGGCGAATTCGCCATAGTCGCGGTCGCGCCATTTGTTGATGCCGACGAGCGCATCACAGTCGAGTGCGCTCATAAAATCACAGACACGGCGCACATCATCAAGCGTGACCATGTGCAGGGGAATATCGACACTGGCAAGCGCGAGTCCCTCGCCCGTCAGCTTGCTGGCGAAGCCGTGCGCGTCATCGAGCATGTCCCACGTCCAGCCGAAATCTTCATGCGCGGCAAACCCGGTTATGCCGTCGTATCTGGCACGCTTGACTTCACGCAGAAATGGCACGAAGTCGGGGCCTTTCGGGTTGCCCCAACCCAGACTCATCGCCGCCAGTTGAATGTCGAGTGCGGGCGACGTGGTCATGGTGTGCTTCTTTCGTAGGTGAAGTCTACGACCTGCCCGCGTTCGGATGAAGCGAGGAGTGCGCTGGTTGTATGCAGGTTATACACGCTGTCTTCAAGCGGGACGATTGGGCGATCCCCGGTTTTCATACAGTGTACGATGCGCTTTAGCTGAAGTTGATAGCTGTTTGCGGGGTCAAATTCGTAGCGGTGGTTCTCGCGTGGTTCATCTTCATAAGCACCACCAAGCTGTACCTCAATGTGGCGCGGCTGCGCACGGGTGACGATGGCGTGGGGGATGATAATTGTGCCTTTACGACCGACGAGTTTGATATCTTCACGCCAGCAGGCGTAATGGTTGCTGTTGAACTGCCCGACGACGTTATCTGCATAGAACAGGGTGGCATTGACGCCGATCTCAACGCCGCTTTCCGCGTGGATGGTTTCGCGGCTAAAAACTGACTGCAAGGTGTGCGCGGCGAAAAAGTTAAAGGCGTCGATCAGGTAAACGCCTTTGGCTGCCATTGAGCCGCCGCCCAGTGCTTTGACGTGCCGCCAGTTATTGGGGTCTGGCTCTGCATACGAGCAAAACTGCGCCTGCATCACACACAGGTCACCGATGACGCCTTCGTCAATCAACTGCCTGGCTTTCTGGATTTGTGGATGGTGGCGATACATTAGCCCTTCAACGAGGAATACGTCGTTTTCACGGGCGATGCGGTGGATTTCGTCGGCTTCTTCGCCGTTCATCGCCAGTGCTTTTTCGCAGAGGATGCCGCGTGCGCCAAGTTCGACAGCCTGCTGGATTTCTGCGAGATGGTTCGCCGGGAAGGTCGCCAGAATCACGAGGTCGAACGTTTGGTTGTTAAGCATATCTGCCATTGAGTCGTAAACTTTGGGAATGCCGTATTTGCTTGCGAAGGCGTCGGCTTTTTCGCGGACAAGATCGCAGCAGGCGGTGATTTCAGCGTCGGGGATGTTGGCGGCGGCGGTCGCATGTGCGTTGGCGATGCCACCGGTTCCAACAAGGGCAATCGTAATGCTCATGGTACATCCTTTCTTTTTGTATATATGTATATTGTATTCAGTAGAACACGAAGCAAGAATCATACGCAAACGATTGGATCGGGCCAGATCATCGGGTTGGCTGTCTTCGGGCGCGGGGTGCGTCTGCTATAATGTGAGGATTATGCAGGCGAGATTTGAAGGGCGAACGATGTCTGACCGGGAACAGGATGAGGGGCTGACGACGCTTCAGTATGACCGCCAGAAGTTCGGCAAGGCGGTGCGGGAATATCGCGGTCCGCAGACGGCGCGGCAGTTTTCCAATCGCACGGGGATCAGCCCAGGGGTGTTGTCTCGCGTGGAACGGGGCAAGGTCGTTTACGATGACGTAATCGAGCGGTTATGCAAGCTACTGGGTGTGTCGATTGGTGAATTCCCGGCAGGACAGGCTGGGAAAGACGATAAGGCGAAAGAATAAAGGCTTAACCCCACCCCTCCCCGGAATCGAGGAGGGAGTACATATCACAAGCGAGCGATTCTAGCTCTTCCCCCGGCACCGGCTGGTGTGAGGGGGGCTAGTGACA
>DAOTXA010000364.1:0-2526 GCA_034435595.1 Anaerolineae bacterium
TCTTGCGGGAGTGAATGGGAGTCGAACCCACCGCAGCCTGTCACGCAGCCTGCCACCGATTTTGAAGACCGGGGCACCCACCGGGGCACAATCACCCCCCTGACGTTCAGCGCGGCATTATAGCACAAAACCGGTGGTGATAAACGCCCGATCTGACGCAAACGCGATCATCCGCGTGACATACACAGGCAAACACGCTACCATATTAAGTGATTTCATTGGAGACAATTTAATCGAAATACCGCACATTCTTTAACAGAAAAGTGTAGAGTTGATTATTGGTTTCTCTGCATTCACCTTGAGGGGGGCTGCTTTGAAAAAACTCTTATTCATGTTCACTGCCTTGCTGATACTTGCTGTTCCAGTGACGCTCGTTCTCACGCAGGATGAGCCAACCGCGCCCACATTGGAAGTCAGCGGCGTGGACACCGTTAATTTGCCAGATGCGACGATCACTGTCAATGTGTTCGACACGCTCGGTCAACCGGCTGCCGGACTTGGTGTAGAGAATTTTACGCTGTCTGGCGAAGCGGCTGAGTTTGCTGAAATCGTTCGCGTCGAAAGCGTGACCGACAATAACCTGCCGCTATCCACAGTTCTCGTGATTGATGTCAGCAGCAGTATGGCAACCCGCCCATTTGAGCAGGCGAAAGATGCCGCTCGTCTGTTCGTCAACAACCTGCGGGAAAACGATCAGGTCGCTATTATGACCTTCTCCACCCGTGTGAACCTCGTTCAGGGCTTTACCGGCGATGTCGGTGTGTTGCTTAATGCGATTGACTCACTGCTGCTGGGTGGGACGACGGCACTATATGATGCGACATTAGAAGGTGTCCAACTGGCGGCGAGCGCACCGACGGAACGTCGTGCGGTCATTCTGCTAAGTGACGGTGCAGAATATGGCGACGAACTGGGTAATCCGGCTAGCCGTGCATTACGTGGAGACGCACTGCAAGCGGCCCGTATTGCCAGTGTGCCTGTGTACGCTATTGGCCTCGGATTCGGTGCAGATCGCACGTATCTACTTGAGCTTTCCACTGGGACCAACACCCTTTTTATAGAGTCGCCATCGCCTGATGAACTGCCCACGATCTATGGCGAACTGGCTGCCCGTCTGCGCAGCCAATATGTATTGACACTCAACTTCGATGTACCACTGGACGGTACCGAATACCCGCTGGACATCACGGCAACGACCGACGAAGGCGAAACCGAAACCGTCACAGCAAATTTGCGTGCGCCCATCCCGGTGCCAATCGTCCGCGCAGATAACCTGCCGGATGGTCCGATTTCCGAACCCGTAACACTGAATTTTACTGTCGCTGCCGATGATCCACTGGAAGAAGTCGTGTTAAACAGTATCCCGGTCGAGCCGGTAGACGGCGTCGTTAGCGTGAATGTCGATCCGGTGACCATCGCCCCCGGCCCGCTGGAAGTCGTCCTCGAAGCGACCGATGCCGATGGCGATACAGGCAACCTGACCGCGAATCTTGAAATCGCCGCACTACCGAGTGTGGTTGAGTTCCCGGCGGAACTGGACAGCCTCGAAATTTCCGAACCGGTTGAGGTTGCCTTCAGCATCAGTGGGCAGACGCTCCCGACCAGTGTAGCCGTCACTGTCGACGGATTGCCCGCAGAGACGCTGACCCCCGGCGAAGAAGACGGGCTGTATCGCATCACGCTTGATCCTGCGCTGCTACAACCGGGGCCAAATACGCTATCTGTGGATGTCGTTAATGAGGCCGGAGTCGCCAGCAATGCGACGGGGAATTTCGTCGTCGCCGCGCTGCCGCCGGTTGTGAGTATCAGCGGCATCAACGAAGGGCAGGGCTTCGAAGATAGCTATCTTCCTGGCGATGTGGCGACCGTCACCGTATCCGCAGAGAGTCAGACCGCTATCACGAGTGTTCGCATCCTGATAGATGGTGTCGAAGCTGCCAATCTGATCGAATCGCCCTATGTGTACGATGTGCCTCTGTTTGAGATTGGCCCTGGCGCACACACGTTTGAAGCAGAAGTGAGCAACGCAGGCGGCGCATCGACGACAGCGAGCGTGACCTTCAACGTGACGTTTATCGCCACCGCTACCCCGACACCGACCGTCACACCGACGCCGACCATCGACTTCGTGGCGACGGAAAACGCACAGGCAACCGCCAACGCGCTGTCGACGGGCACCGCACAGGCCGCGCTGGATGCTTCTGCGACCCAAAGTGCGATCATCGCACAGTCTACTGCCGACGCGCAATCCACACAGGATACACTGGACGCGCAGGCGACTACCGAGGCTATCAACGCACAGGCAACGCAGGATACACTGGACGCACAGGCGACCACCGAGGCTATCAACGCACAATCCACACAGGACGCACTGGACGCGCAGGCGACCACCGAGGCGATCAACGCACAGGCGACTACCGACGCGCAATCCACGACTGACGCCGTCAACGCACAGGCGACGCAGGATACACTGGATGCGCAGGCCACCACTGAGGCGATCAACTCACAATCCACACAGGACGCACT
>DAOTXA010000365.1:0-3104 GCA_034435595.1 Anaerolineae bacterium
CCCGCCACGCCGTTGACTGCGTACTGGTACGATCCGGGCGGGAATGTATCGTCATCGTTCGGCCCTGCCAACGAATTTTCGAGATTGTGTGAAATCAGCATAGCGGGGCAGATGTCAATTTCCCCCACTGTAACCCCGTATACGCGCAATTGAAGCTCGTCGCCGATGGGTGGGTCTTGCCGCGATAGAATAGGTATTTCACAACCATTCGGTTGGGTCGCTTCTATGCCGAGGATGACTTCACCGAACGACTCGATCTGTGGGAAAACACTGTCTACCATGAGATCGACACGTTTAGCGGGTAAGACCTGCATTCTGCCCGTCTGCGCGAAACTATTGGCATAGGTCGCCTCTGTACCGTCTGAAGAATCCAGCGTAACCTGTTGATCCGCGCTCGCCTGCCCGATAAATTCGTTGACTTCTACGATGACACTGTTGGCGAATAACGGGTTCTCGTTCCATTCGGGGTCCAGTTCGACCGGGTTTTCCAGCGGGACGACGAGTTCGCTGCCCATGCCGCCTTCGGTGAACGTCACTACGAGGTGGCCTGGTTTACTATATTGGGTGACCGTCGGGCTATCGCTGCAAAGTTCACCGTCGGCACAGGTGATGACCAACTGCCACAGCACGACCTCCGCGTCATCCTCCTGCGCGACCGGTTCAAAGCGCACTGATTCCACCACCGGGAAAACGGGCATTTCCGGCGCATCCTGAGAGACGCCGCTATCCAGCGCCTCGAAATCGTTGACGATGACGCGGGTCACGCTGCCCGCCGGGTCAATTTCCAGTGGGATTGTCTCGTTATATGGCACATAGATCGCCGGACAGATCGTTTCTGGTCCTACGTCTTGATACAGCGTAATCGTTAGCGTGTCGTCGTCCTGCACCTGTTCGACGATGACAGGCAGATCGCAGCCTGTCCCCAGACTGCCTTCAACGACCATCTGCGGGTTTTCGCCGCCGAGGTCGATGACGAACGCCGAATCAATCAAGACCGGGGCCAGTGGCGCATCGCCGTCGCCCCGGTCACCGTCTTCCTGCGCGGATACGCTCCCTGCTATCAGCAGCAGGGCGATACAAATGATTAGCATGTGTCGCATGGGATGATTTCCTCTCATTAGTCCTCCGTGTCCTCTATTGTACGGGTGATATGTACAAGACGCCGGAAAGTTCGATTTGGTTCCATTGCAGTTCAGAAGTTGGGGGCGATTGAGGGCGATTCGGACAAATCGCCCTCAATATGCGAGGATAACGAGATTCACAAGGTAGATTGCGGCACGAACGTCTATGAACCCTCGGAGGGCTGCGTTAAGTTGGCCTAAATTTCCGGTAGATCGAACGAATCGCCGGTATCCGCGATCCACGTCGCCAGACGCTCTTGCAACCGGGCGCGTTCGGCCTTGAAACGCGGGTTCAACGCCAGATTCACCTGCTCATACGGGTCTTCGTTGAGGTTGAACATCAGCCACGGTTGGCCTTCTAACACAGTATATTTCCAGCCATCGCGGGTGACGATGCCGCGCCAGGGCCGATCTACACTGTCTCGATGCCCGGTGGGAATGACGCATTGCAGATATGCGGAATCGGGCGCGTCTGCGACCGTCTCGCCATGTCGCCGCAAATTGGAGTAGTCGGTACCCTGCATCCAATCGGGCACGTCAATGTCGCACAAGCCAAGCGAGGTCGGTGCAATATCTACGTGGTTGATGAGATGGTCGGAATCCTCGCGTTTGTCCTCGTACCGTCTGCCGCCGCTGATGACCATCGGCACACGAATCGACTCTTCCAGTGGCGACATCTTGGCGAATTGCCCGTGTGATCCGTGCAGGTCGCCGTGATCGGAGAAGAAAAAGATGTGCGTGTCGTCGCTGAGTCCGGCTTCGTGGAGTGCGGCGCGGATTCGCCCCAAGTTCCAGTCGAGGTTTTCGATCATGGCGTAGTACCCGGCGAGTCTGCGCATCGCTTGTTCGCGGATACGCGGCACATCCGGCACATTGGGGCGGAACTGCACGCTGCCGGGTGTATGCCCGCGCATCCATTCTTCCGGCGCGACATAGGGTCCATGTGGCGGCTGCACTGATAACACACCGAAAAACGGTTCGTCATTTTCGCCTTGTGACTTGATATAGTCGATGAACAAATCCGTCAGGGCGTCCGTTTCATATCCGGGCAACCTGTAATGGAAGGCATCGTCGCCTTCTCCGCCGTGAACCCAGCAATCATACTGGGCGTTGTTGTTCTCGTAACCCACCCAGGTGTCGAATCCTCCACGGCGCTCTGGCGGGACGATGTGCATGGCGGCGCGTCCGTTACGTTCGTTGAAGCCGTCCATGTGCCACTTGCCGAAGTAGGCAGTATGATAACCCGCTTCTTTAAATGGTTGGGCGACGGTTGGCTGGTCTTCGGGTAATGGATACTCGTGACCGGGGATGACGTGATGTGGGTAGCGTCCGGTAATCAATGCGCCGCGATAGGGGCAGCACAGCGGAAACCCTGATATCCCGCGCAGGGTCGCGCCATCGTCGGCGAGGCGGTCGATATTTGGTGTGGTGACGTTGGGATCACCGCGATAGCCGAGCGCCTGTTCGCGGTGTTGGTCGCCAAAAATCCAGATAATATTGGGTCGTGACATTGGATCCCCCCTGTGTAGGTCAATAGATTTTACGATAACACAATTCTATAAATCAAAAATTTGGTAATAATTTATATATACGCGGCGCATCTGGTTGCTAAAATACCTGAGATGCGCATACTTAATGCAAACACTCCTTGTAGCATTACAATGCCAATCCACGAAGATTCATAGAGGGGGTCTATCACATGCAACGCTTTGGTCTACTTGCCGCTGCCGTTTTGCTATTTCTTGTCGGGTTCGCCGTCAGCTTTGCGCCGGGCGAAGCAATTCCGGCATACGCGCAGGACATCATGGGCACCGCGCCCGATCTATCGGGCCTAAACATCTATTTTTCCGAAGCCAACGGCGAAGCCAGTCGCTTTGATCGCACGAGTATCGGTATGTCACGCTTTGCGGGGCTGTTACGCTTCTCTGGCGCGGAATTATTCACGCTCGAATGGCGTAAGGGCATCCCTGCCGACGCCGATCT
>DAOTXA010000366.1:0-24820 GCA_034435595.1 Anaerolineae bacterium
GGGCGATGGTGTCCGCCTGTTTTGATTCCCGCCGCTAATAGCGCCCTTTGTATGCATCAGGGCGCGTTGTATAATCGATAATGTTTGTATGGATAAGCGTGCCTCGGAGCCTCGTTGTGCCCATCCTCAGAGAAGGCGAAATCGACATCATCAGCCACAGCGCAGAGCAGACGGCACGTCTGGGGATGCGTCTTGGCTCGCTGCTGCAACCGGGTGATATTATCTGTCTTTCCGGCGATATGGGTGCAGGCAAGACTGTGTTTACTGCCGGGATCGGCAAAGGGTGGGGGACCACGCTCCAGGTCACCAGCCCGACGTTTAGCCTCGTCCATGAGTACACCCGTCAACAAGATAAACAGCGACTCTATCATCTCGATTGCTACCGGCTTAGTGGTGCAATGGAAGCGGACGCCATCGGCCTGGACGATATTCTCGACGGCAACGGCCCGGTGGTGCTGGAATGGCCCGAACGTATTGAAGATGTACTGCCACAGGCGCGGCTGTGGGTGGACCTGAGTGTGCTGGAAACCACGCGGCGCAGTCTGACCTTTGAGGGCACGGACGACCGTCACCGCAGATTGATTGAGCGCTTCCGCGAGTTGACCTATGGCGTGAAGTAGTCCATCCTCTACCGGTATAATATTTGGAGTCATCCATGCCCACCGATTACGAAAAACTGTATCAAAGTGAGCGACATGTGCTGGGCGCACCGACGCAGGAATTCGTCGACTTTTTCGACAACTATCCAGTGCAACATGCTTCTGTACTGGATGTGGGGTGCGGGCAGGGGCGAGACGCGCTGCACATTGGGCGGCTCGGGCATCGTGTAACCGGGGTTGATCTTTCTTCAACCGGAATCGCGCAATTACTCGAAGATGCGAAAGCTGAAAATCTGCAAATTGCGGGTGTGGTCGCCGATCTGTGCGAGTATGAACCTTCTGGTGAATACGATGTGATCGTTGTTGATCGGACGCTGCATATGCTACTGGATGAAACATCACGATTGACGGTGTTATCACGGTTGTGTGCGGCGACAAAGGACGGCGGATATGTGTTGATCGCTGATGAAACATCAAATCTGCCGGGGATGCGTGACACCTTTGAGAAAGACCCTGCCACGTGGAAAACGATCAAAGATGAGCGCGGATTTCTGTTTATGCAGAAGGCTTGATGTTGCTCCCCGATGTTTATTTCCCTTCGTGACAAAGGCGAAATTTGCCCATGCTGTTAGCTATCGACACCGCTACCCGTTTCATGAGCTTGGCCTTGCACGACGGTCATGCGTTGATCGCCGAGCAGAGTATGCGCATTGGCAACCACCACACGACCATGCTCACGCCTTCGATCACGGCGATGATGGACGCGTGTGCGGTCAAAATAGACGATTTATCATCGCTGGCGGTCAGCACCGGGCCGGGGTCGTTTACAGGCTTGCGTATTGGCGTGGCGATGGCGAAGGGACTGGCAGCTTATCATGCGCTGCCGCTGATTGGCGTTTCTGCGCTGGATACACTGGCGGCAGGTCAACCCCAATTTGAGACCGGGCACGCGTTGGTGGCGGTCGTGCAGGCAGGGCGCGGACGCGTGATCGTCAAGTCATATCGCTGGCGCAAAGGACATTGGGTCAGTCGCGCCGAACCACGTCTGATGCACTGGTCAGACTTGATCGCGGAGATCGACGGTTCGGCGTATATCAGCGGCGAGATTGATGATCGCGGGCGTGACGCCATCACCGACGCACAAAATGCCGGTGTTCCAGTTAAGCTCGCGCCTCCGGTGGCCCGTCTGCGACGTGCCGGATATCTGGCGCAGGTCGCGTGGGAACAGCTTCACGCAGCAGACGATTGGAGCGTGTTCCCGGCCTCAAAGGTGACTCCGGTGTATATCAAGACGGAGAGCAGCCCATGAGCTTGACGCTACGCTATATGACTCTGCGCGATATCGGGCAGGTGGTGGAGATCGACCGCGCCGCGTTTCCGGCTCCCTGGTCAGCCCGGTCCTACGCCTACGAGGTGGGCGAATCCGCATATAGTCACATGGTCGTGCTGGAACGTGCGAGTCCGGCAGAGCGTGCGGGTTGGCGTCGGGTGGTCGCGTGGTTGAATCGCGGTAACGGGGTGCCCCACACGCAGCAGCTTGTCGCCTATGGTGGATTATGGCGCATCATGGACGAGGCGCATATCAGCACCATCGCCACACATCCCGCCGCACGTGGGGCCGGATTCGGCGAATTGGTACTGGCAGGCATGATCCGGCGTGCAATCACGCTTGCGGCTGGCTATATTGTGCTGGAAGTCCGGGTGAGCAATACCGTCGCCCAGAACCTCTATGCCAAATACGGTTTTGAAGTCGTGGATACCAAACGCGGCTATTATCACGACAACCACGAAGACGCCTACGACATGCGCCTTAGCCTGACTGATTCCAGTGTGATCGAACGCTTTAACCGGCGCTATGTCGAATTGTCGCGGCAGTATAACTTTTTTGATGGCTATACCGAGACACGGCGTCCACCTGTGATGTGAAATAGTAAAGAGACGATCATGCGCATTCTGCTGGTCACGACCTATTTTGAGCCGGATTCCGGTGCGGCGGCGGTGCGTCTCTCGCGGTTGGCACACATTTTGCACGCACGCGGGCACGATGTGACAGTGTTGACAGCGATGCCACACTATCCACGCGGGGAAATCACAGAAGCATATCGCGGGAAGTTCGCCGTTGTTGAAGACCAGAATGGCCTGCGCGTGATCCGGTCGTGGTTATTCGCCACCAAAAGCCCCCGCATCAGCCGAAAACTTATCAGCCAGATGACCTTCATGCTGTCTACGTCGCTGCGTGGATTTGCGGTCAAACGCCCGGATGTAGTGTTGATTGAGGCGCAACCCGTGTTTACCAGTTTCGCCGGGGTGCTGCTGAGTCGTCTAAAGCGCGTGCCGTATGTACTGAATGTCTCTGATTTGTGGCCCGATCATTTGCTGTCGGTCGGTGCGCTAACCGAAACACATCCCATCTATCGGGCGGCGCGGACACTGGTCGATGCGACCTATCGCGGTGCATCAGGGATTACGGCGATGAGTCCGGCATGGGCGGAGAAAATCACAGGGTATATTGGCAGAGATGACAAAATTCGTGTCATCTATAACGGCGTGGACCTCGAACGCTTCCAACCGGGTCTGGATACATCCGCATTCCGCGAAAAATACGATTTAGGCGATAGGCGGCTGGTCGCCTTCATCGGCACGTTCGCTACACAATATGACTTTGACGCTACACTCGACATTGCTGCACGTTTTCGTCAGCGAGATGATGTCGCGTTTGTGCTGGTCGGTGGCGGCAGTCAGGCGGATGTTGTGCGTGAGCGTCTGAAGCAGGGCGATCTGCCGAATGTGAAATGGGTCGAATGGGTAGATCACAACGAGATGCCGCTGGTCTGGAACGCGGCGCACCTCACCTACTGGATCATGCGTGACGTGGAATTGTATCGCGGCACGATCCCCGCCAAGCTGTACGAATCACTGGCGTGTGGGGTTCCGGTGGCGGCGGCAACAGGTGGTGCAGGCGCGGCGATGATCGCCGAATCCGGCGGCGGGATCACGGTTCCGCCGGGGGATGTAGATGGCCTGACAGCGGCGATTGCGCGTTTGCTGGACGATGACACCGAACATGCACGCATTGCACAATCGGCGCGTGCCTATGCCAAGGCGCGACTTGACCCCGAAGCGGTGGCGTCGGCATATGTGTCAATGCTGGAAATGGCAAACCACGAAGAAAAAAGAAGATAAGGAGAGATTCTTCTTGCTGCTGCCGGCAGACATCCTCAAGGTCATCCGTACACCGGCACGATTAAGAAGGATAGGTTTCTATACGTCTGATTCTATACAACCAATCGAACAGGCAATCTTTGCGTATCTGGATGCATTTATCTATTTGTCGGATGACGCATATACTTATTTATCATCCCTTCACGGGCTTCTTTCTTCGTAGTTCCATTTTCTACACCAACTCCAGCAGTTCGCGCAGATCATCCAGCAGATAATCGGGTTCGGCGGCGGCGAGAACCTCACGTGTGGTAAACCCGGTCGTTACGGCGACCGCGACCGCGCCCATTTCCCGCGCACTGCGAATATCCATCAGCGTATCGCCGATTACAAAAGTCCGTTGCGGCGATAGTTCGCAGTTACAGATTGCCGTAGCGCGTTGTAATGCCATTGGCGGCAGGGCGTTTCGATCCACCGACTCGCTGCCATAAGCCCCGGTGACGAACCAGTCAGGATCGTATCCGGCAGCGTGCAGTTTAACGGCGGCACTTTTACCCGTGTTCCCGGTGACAATAGCGGGAATCAGTTCGTTGCGCTGGCGAACAGCGAGGATCGCCTCCATCGCGCCGGGGAGTGTGTGAGCAGGCCGCGTTTTGACCGCTTCGGTCAGATGGCGGCTCATGGCATCCTCGAAGGCGGGCATATATTCGCCGACCCGCGCCTCGTCATAGCCGTAATCGGATAGCAGTTCGATGAGTGTCTGCCAGTCCGGTTTGCCGCCGAAGTCGTGTGTGTCGATGCGTGACGCCGTCCCGAAAACTTCTAGCATGGCTTCGCGGGTGGCATGGCGTCCGGCACCCTTTGTGCGCAGGAGCGTGCCATCAATATCGAATAGCAGCAGACGGGGCAAGGTGTCGGTCATAGAATCGCTTCTCTGTCTTTTGCAATAGTCGCGCCGCCATTATACGGGACGCAGTTTGAATCGCCAGCATAGATGATGTGGGATACTTGTGATATGCGACAGCAAGTTGGGGATATATGCCGTAAATTTGGGAAATATGGGTGGGTTTTCGCGGGAAAAGTTTAAATCTTGGGATATATTTGGGATATTTTGATTAAGGAAAATTAACATCTGCATCTGTTAAATCAAAACACCCGGCCTCATAGACCGGGTGTTTTTGATGTTCTGGTTGTGAATCCGCTTAGTTGGCGGTTTCGTCAGCGGTTTCGGCTTCGTCTTGCTCATCCTGCTCCGGAATTTCGAGTTCGACCAACTGGGTAAACAGGTCACGCAGGGCAGGTTCTGGCAGCGCACCGGGCTGGCTAAAGACGATGTTGCGTTCCTTGAGCATCATGATCGTCGGGATGCTCATGATCTGAAAGGTTTGCGAAAGGCCGGGGTTCTCGTCTACATTGACTTTGGCGATGCGAATCTTGCCGGCGAACTCTTCCGCAAGTTTGTCGAGGACCGGGGCGACCATACGACATGGACCACACCACTCGGCCCAGAAATCGACGACGACGGGGAGGTGATAGTCGATCACTTCGGCCTGGAAGTTGGCGTCGGTCACAGCGACGGGTTTGTTATCGGTCATGAGCGTGTTTTCCTTTTGGGTGTTTGAGTTATCAGGTGTTTCATCAGCATCAACATCTGCTGCGTTATCCCCGGCGACCTCGGTGATTTCCATAGGTGCAGGGCTGGAATTCTGTTTTAGCATTTCGACGGTGGAATCGACATCGGTCCCCCACGGACGATTACGCCGTGCGATGACCTCGCCGCCACACAGACCGATTAACAGCGGTTTCTTACCTGCTTGAAAGCGTTCAGCCGCCTGCGGATTCCCGGACGGGTCGAGTTGTGCGAATATTACGTCGTCACTCTCTCCGGCTGCCTTTTTGAACGCGGTTGCGAAATCCGCACGCAGGCCATCGCCATTCGTCAGCAGCAGCACCACCGGCCTGTCGCCGTTGAGTGTTTCGTCCAGATTTGCGTCGGTGAGTGTGATGGCTTCTGCCATAATTCCCTCGATCTCTTCTAAAATTTATCCACTCGTAACATAGACGTGAGAACGGTGCACGACCTTACTTAATCCGCTGATTTTGGTGTGATTTATCCATGTTGCATAATTGCTTTTGAGAATTCAAACTCAACATTTCAATTTCCGCAACTTGAGGTTTAATATGAATTTAATTTATTATTATTTTATATTTTAATATAAAATAATATCGTACCCATTTAGAGAACTTAAACCAAAGCACCCTGTTTTCAGGGTGCTTTTTGAGTTGTGGTGAGGATGTGATGGATTACTGACAACGTCATGATTGCGCCTTCAGCGCACGCTGGTAGGCTTTCCAGCCGGGGCAGATATATGTGTGCCACTTCCACAGGCGGGCGCTAAAGCTCCTCGGATTCGCTTCAGCCTTCAGGCGCATGGCACACTGCACGCAAGGGAAGTCTTCCGGGCGTTTGGTTGTGTTTTCAGTCATGTCGATCTCTCCATGTGATTACAGATGTTATCAATTTCATATCGTATAACAGTATACGGAATTTTCTGCTTTGCGTTGCATAGGGCGCAAGTCTCTGCGGAGAATCGGCGTTTCCTATGCGCTTGCCGGATAGGGTGAGGGCAATTCAGTAACTAATCGTAAGCAACGTGAGGTAACGATAGATGACATACACACCCGAAACCACCAAGAACGGTATTGCACCAGAAACGGGTATTGATGATAGCGTGATCGCCACCTTTGAAGAACAACTCGGCGGTCGGCTGATCCGCCCGCAGGATGCCGATTATGACAAAGCGCGTGCGCTTTGGAACGGCATGATCGACAACCGTCCGGCGCTCATCGCACAGGTCGCAGGTGTGGCTGATGTGATGGCGGCGGTCAAATTTGCCCGCGAACATGATCTGCGCGTCTCGGTGCGTGGAGGTGGGCATAATGTCGCCGGGAATGCAGTTGCAGACGGTGGCTTCGTTATTGACATGCGACCGATGAGAGGTATTCACGTCGATCCATTCGAGCAGACGGCGACTGCGCAGGGCGGCGTTGTCTGGGGCGATTTAGACCGGGAAGCGCAGGCGTTCGGTCTGGCGACTCCTGGCGGCGTCTTTGCAGAAACAGGTATCGCCGGTTTGACTCTTGGCGGTGGGCTTGGCTGGTTGCGCCGCAAACACGGCCTTAGTGTAGATAACCTCGTCAGCGTCGATATGGTCACGGCGGATGGCGAATTCGTCCGCGCCAGCGAAACCGAGAACAGCGACTTATTCTGGGGGATTCGCGGCGGCGGCGGCAACTTCGGCATTGTGACCTCGTTCAAGTACAAGCTGCACAAGGTCGGGCCAGAAGGCTATTTTCTGTCGGTATTCCATCCCGGTGACATCGCCAGAGCTGGTTTACAGTTCTACCGTGAATGGGCTGCGACCGCACCCGATGAAATTAGTAGTTTTGCGATTCTGGCCACGGTCCCGGCAACCGAAGATTTCCCGGCAGCGTGGCATGGTAAGACGTCGCTGGTGTTCCTGGCCTACTACGATGGCCCCACTGACGAAGGCGAGCGTCTGCTGCAACCGCTGCGTGAATTCGCCGACCCGGTCGCCGATTTCAGCGATGTAATGCCCTATACCGCCGTGCAGAATTTCTTCGAGGAAGACTATCCCGATGGGATGCGTTATTACTGGAAATCGCGCTATATGGCGGCGCTGCCGGATGACGCGATTGACCTGCTGATTACCCTGATGAATGAGAATCCGTCGCCGCACACCACGCTTGATCTGTGGCAGCTTGGTGGCGCAATGGCGCGTATCGGAGCGGACGAGACAGCATTCGGTGATCGCAGCGCCGCGTTTTTGCTCGGCATTGAGTCGAATTGGGAAGAAGCCGCCGACGATGACGCAAATATCGCGTGGAATCGCAAGGTGTTCGAGTTGGTCAAGCCTTATGCGACCGACGCCGAATACCTGAACTTCCCCGGTTTCTATGAGAATTCAGAGGAACAGGTCAAGAACGCGTTCGGGCATAACTTTGCCCGCCTGGTCGAACTCAAGCGCAAGTATGACCCGACCAACTTCTTCCGCTTGAATCAGAATATCAAACCATAAAACCCGTCACTGCACAGAACCTTACGGTCCATAACGACATAAAACGCTGTATTCGGCAACACATCAGAGGGAAGGCAACATCATGGACACCGCAACAATAGCGGGAGTCATCTCGACAACAGTTTTCGCAGGCGGCAACATTCCAATGCTGGTGAAGGCGCTGCGGACGAAAGACCTGCGCTCGTATAGCCTGACCATGCTGCTGTTGAGCAATTTCGGGAATGCGTTTCACTGGATATACGTTGTAAGTCTACCAATGGGGCCGATCTGGTTTTTGCACACGTTCTACACAATCTCAGCCGGGCTGATGCTGCTGTGGTACTTCCGCTTTCGGGCGCAGTGGGGCAAAGAGGGCGTCGAACTGGCTCGTCAAACGCGGGAGTTACGGCGACACGATATCGTCAATCGCTGGCGTACCGAGGAGTTCAAACAGGCGTTCGCAGCGGTGTATGGCGTGTCCGGCGATGACTCGCCGAGCGGACTCTATCGCCGCAAGTTTGCTGACACCGAGTAAGATGCGGGTGTTGATCAATCAAACAATCAAACCGGGACGACTCATACAGGCCGTCCCGGTTTGCGTTGGGGACGGGTTACGCGCTGAAGTTGCGGACAGCGGCCCCGGTGCCGTCAAACACCCGGAAGGCGCTATCAAGACGGGTTAGCTCAAAAATCATCCGCACTGCCGATTGCAAATTGCACAGCACAAGATCGCCCCCGGCTTCACGGCAGTGCTTCATGCCGCGTACCAGCGTGGCGAGCGCGGTCGAATCGATAAAGTTCACCCCGTTCAGGTCGATCACCAGACGGGTATAGCCGTTTTCAAGCCGCTCGTTGAGCCAGTCATTGACCTCAGTGTATTCAAAGGCGTCGAAGCGTCCGTGAAGTTTCAAGACATCGACATCCCCGGCGACGGTGACACTCATTTTCATGCGATTTCCTCTACAGCGTGACCGTTTCAATGTGGCGTGCCACGCAATGTCACGAAGGCGTTTGAGTCTATCGTAGCGGTGAAGCGCACGCAGAAAGCATAAGAGTCCGCATAATAGAGTAAGAGTTTTGTTTGTAAATCGTTTAGATAGACTCTCTAGGCCGTCAGATAGGCGAAAATTGCGTCGATGTGGTTGTTGATGGTTGAGAAGTGACCGCCGTCCTCGACCATTTGATAGACGTTATTGGGCAGTGTTGAACGATAGAATTTACCCATTGCCGGGGTGACCTGTGTATCATAACGCCCGTACCACAATCCGACTTCCATGCGAATATCGTGAATACGGAACCCCCAATCCCTGATATATAGTTGCCATTCGTAGGCGTCGCCATCAACGCCCTGCCGGTGCGATTCGGTCGCATCAGCAGAAAAAATATCAACCGCGGACGGTACACGCGTCAAGAATTCACTGTCGGGTTTTGGCATGCCCTTGATCATGGTGCTGCGCATCTTCTCCGGGTCGGTGTAGAACTTTCCCATCTGGTTCAACATGAAGCGATTCAGACCGGGTATCCAACGGGCGGTGAGGAAGACGAGGCGCACCGGGAACCACATCCCCTTGAATTTACCCTCGGCTTCCGGTGGCGCGACACAACTAACCAGTGCAGCACGGGTCAGACGGTCGGCGCTGTTGTGGGCGAGAGTCGCTACAAACGGACCTCCGCCGGATAGACCAAACACCGCAAACCGCTCAATGCCCAGCGCGTCGGCAAGCGCCAGCACATCCGCATTCCAATCTGTGATTTTGCGATTCGGCTGAAAATCCGACAGCCCAAAACCGGGGCGATCCGGGGCAATCAGCCGAATATTGTTTTGCTCTGCGGCTTTTGAGAACCATTGCGCTTCTAACCGTGAACCGTTGCCGCCATGAAAGTAAAACACAGGCGACCCGTCTAGCGTGCCATATTCCGCATAGCCCAGTGTGCGACTGTCCGGTAGCGTGATCGTCTGGTTGAGTGCAGATATATCACGCAGTTGTTGGTGATAAGGCTGTATAGCGGTCATTGAATGTCCTTTGGTGCAGAGCAGCAAGACAAGAGAATGTGCGACAGTATACGATGTTCGGTTGCCATTGTTGCACATCTCTACGCGTGATACGGGTTAATCCTCGAAAAATCTCGACTGTGCAATGATCTCCGCTGCCGGGATAAAGGTCGCTTCAGTCGCGGATTTTCCGGTGTGCTCGATATACGCTTTGACCACATGATAGCCCACGCCGTAGCCGCCATATGTGGGAACGCCTGTTTTCTCGAATCCCCATTGATCTGCCATACTGTCACCGAAGATGTATCCGCGAATTACGTTGAACCCGCTTTTGTCTAGATTTGCGCCGATGATCTCGCGGGCGGTCGCCAGTTCGTCCGGCGAGAGGATTGTGCCATAAATTAGCGTATCCTCGCCAAAGTGTTCGGCGGCGAAGGCTTCCGCGACTCCTTCATGGATGATGTAATCGGCGACACTGGTATTCGCCATATCCCACGGAAAGACCTTAAAGCGCACCAGATGGTTCATCTCGTGGATGATGCCCCCCGGCAGCGCGGGTAGCATCTGCGGAGACGGGTCGTGGAACTGTATGACGAAACGCGGCTGCATCCAATCAATTGCGCCAGCGAATCCACGCATTTCCGGCTGTGCGCGAGTCGGATCGGTCGGCAGTAGCCAGCCCTCGACATGATCGAATGGGATGCGATCTGCGTAGGGCGCGAAGGCACTGGCAGCGGTTTGCATGGCACTGGCGGCGATTTCCCACGCGTTAGCTGCTTCCATTGTCACCAGTTCGGGCGGCGCACTGTCCAGTTGATCGGGCATGAACCATCCCCACATGCGTGCGCCTGCCAGCGGATCATCTCCCCCGTTAGGAACGTGTCCGGTGACCATTTGCATCATCTGCTGCCAGGGTTTGACAAATCGCTCAATGTAAAGTGCCTCTTTTTCGTCGTTCGCCGCGTTGATGACCATATGCAGGTCGCGGTCACTGCGGATCAGTTCGGTTGTAAAAGCCATTGCTGCCTCCTTATGTTTTGTCGATACGGAAACAGCGTAGACCATCACGCAACGTGAGGCTCAAGCAAATTTATGCTATCTGAAGGGTTTCTTCTGGAAACGTCAATTTATCGCTGCGTGTAATCCGGCGGCAGCACCGACGACGTATCGCGGCTGGCAGATGCACCGTCACGAGCGAGGAACGCCGTCCGCGTCAACCCATAGAGCAAATAGGCCGATCCTAACTGCGATTCATACCACGCAATGTTAGCGGCCCCGCGTGGAATCGCCTGATCGCAGTAAATATCGATGAAGCGTTCCGCCCATGATAACGCGCCGTCCAGCCATTTTTCTTGTGCGGTAGTGACATATAACTCGCATAGTAGATTCAGCGTGTGTCCGGCATCGGCGGCGCGGACGAAATGATGCCCGTTGAACTGTGTGTAGTTGTCAGTGATTTCTGGCATGCTGCCGCGCTCGATTTCGCTGACGGCGGGGAAAGTGGCCTGTAGATAGACCTCTCCCATTGCCCGCACATGGTCGAGCAAGGCTTCACGTTGTTCTGTTGACGCGAACTGTGCGCCGCGCAGCATAATCACACCGGTTGCCGCGGCGATGTCACCGCCATAGACCCCGCCGAGGATGGCACTCTGTGTATGGAGTTCGCCGGTATCCGAGTGATAGAGAGAGACGAATATGCCGTTTTGCGGATCGTGCGGGGCGGCAAGATAACCGTTGATATACACGCTTGCTCGTTCACGCAGTGTTTTCTGTAGATTGGGCAGTGTGTTATTTGCTTGGAGCAGGGCGGCGGTTTCAAACAGGCTGACCGCAAGCGATAAGGTTTGCCCCGGCGCATAGACTCGATAGTGCTGCGTGATTTCCGGCGGCGTGCGGCTTTCGACCATGCATTCGCTGTTTGGCCCTTTTTTCTGCCACCAGTAATCGAGCATGGCGTGAATCTGATTTAGCAGTTCTGGGCGCGGATGCTGCAAATAGGCGAAGGTCCAATCAAGGATATAGAATCCGCCGTGACGCGGAAAATCGCAGGAACGCCCTTCGCGGGGCCAGTGCTGATTTTTCGCATTGAGCAGCGCGTGCCGAATATATTCGCGGGGTTCGCCTGCCGTCCAGTGATTGTCCAGTCCATCAGCGAAGCGCTGTACGGCATCGGGGTTAAGCGCGTTGAGCTTTTCCCACAACCACAGCGGAATCTGGCGCAGGTGGTCGTGGACGATGGTATCACCCGCGATGTGTCCCGGATTGTAGGATGCACCGGGGTGATGGTCGCGCAGATGCCAGAAGCTATGCTCGCCCCACGGGAATAAACCACTTGGCGACTGTGTACAGTGTTTGGCCCAATACGCCAGATAACGGTCGGCAGCAGCAGCAAAGCGTGGGGTGTTTTCACTGGCGGATAGCGCGTACATTGTGTGCAGCAGCGGGAAATCATGGGTTAAATTGCTGCCGAGGTGGGCGCGGTCGTTGTCCCGTTGACCGGGGATTGCGGTCGGCAGCTCATCGAGCATCAGGCCGCTTTCACGGTCCAGCAGTGATGGAAACAATCCGTTGTATGGTTTTCCCGCGGTGATAAGCGCGTCCATTGCCGTTTCAACCGTCGTCAGAATATGTTGCGGTGTCGTCATGATTTTCCCCTGTAAAGATGGCGCTAAACATCGAAAAATGCGGTCAACATTCCGGCGATATAGGCGGCTTGCAACCGACTCACTTCCTTTTCGAAATGCACATGATCCGCGTAGAGTGTTACCCCAATCGCGCCGACTATATGCGTGAAGGCGTACAAGTCGATGGTCAGCGCGGCAAAATCAGAGACGACATCTTCCGCGATTTGGTTGTAGCGCAGCACGTTCTCGTCGCGGCGCTGGAATTCCTGCATATGCTTACGATGTGTTTCGTCATCGACCGGCGTTGTATTGATCCAGATTAGGCCGATTTGTCGCCGTTCCAGTGCGTCGCAAATTGCCATCAGATTCGTTCTGTACTGTTCCGGCGGAATAGCAAACGCTTTCGTATGGATGTCTTGCCGCAGGTCATGCAGACCGCAGTTGAGTAGAAGATAGTCCGGCTGAAAATCCTGTTCTTGCAGGCGTCGCGTCAAATAATCCAGCACCATAGACGAATTGCCGCTATTTGCACTATGCCCGGTCGGGTTGTCAGGATCACCCGGTTCGCCGGATTGTCGCGTGTAAGCGATGTCTGGCGGCAGCAACTTTTCCAGATACGGATGATAGCCGTGAGAGATACTGTCTCCCATGCCAAATAGATGACGCATTGCTGACTCCTTTGCTGTGATTTCGTGCGTTCCCGATGTGTAGAGCAATACGGTATCATAAGCGCACAAAATCGAACATGAATTAAATTGTTGAATAGAGGATTCTATGTCAGATGTAGTGATTTTGGATGCCGTTCGCACGCCGTTAGGACGCCGTAAGGGGTGGCTGCGGGATATTCACCCGGTCCGGTTGGGGTCGCTGGCACTGTGCGAAGTGCTGGCCCGTGCCAACGTAGACCCGGCGCTGGTCGATCATGTAATTATGGGCTGCGTTAGTCAGGCGGCAGAACAGACCTTTAACCTCGCTCGCAACGTCGTGCTGGATGCCGAACTGCCCATCGAAATCCCCGCCACAACCATTGACTTTCAATGTGGTAGCAGCCAGCAAGCGGTGCATCTGGCAGCGGCGATGGTCGCCAGCGGTCAGGCGGATGTCGTAGTCGCGGGTGGTGTCGAGAGCATGACACGCATCCCGATGGGTAGCACGCTGATGGGTCAACAGCCGTTTACAGATCGCATTATGGACGCGCACAACATGGTCCCGCAGGGCGTCGCCGCCGATGAAATCGCGCAGAAGTGGGGCATCAGCCGCGAAAAGTTGGACGACATTGGCTATGAAAGCCACATGCGGGCGGCAAAAGCGACCGAAGCCGGAATTCTGCGCCGCGAGATGTTCGCCGTAGAAGGCTGTGACGACGATAATCAGTCCTTCATGGTCGAGCGTGATCAAGGCATTCGCGCCAATGTCGAGCGCGAGAAAATGGGCAATCTTGACCCCGTATTTACGCAAGGCGGCGTCACTACCGCCGGGAATAGCAGCCAGATCAGTGACGGCGCGGCGGCAACGCTGGTCATGACGGCGGCGAAAGCGCGTGAACTCGGCCTGACGCCACGCGCCCGCATCGTAGGAATGGCGACAGTTGGCAGTGACCCGCACCTGATGCTGACGGGGCCGGTTCCGGCAACAGAGAAGGTCCTCAAGCGGGCGGGGATGTCACTGGATACTATCGACATCTTCGAGGTCAACGAAGCGTTCGCGTCTGTTGTGGCGATGTGGGAAAAGGAAACGGGTGTTGATCTGACGAAGGTCAATGTACACGGCGGCGCAATTGCACTCGGTCACCCTCTCGGTGGATCGGGGGCGCGGCTGATGACGACGCTGCTCAATGCCCTTGACGAACATGACGCCCGTTATGGTCTACAGACGATGTGCTGCGGTGGTGGTATGGCAACCGGGACCATTGTTGAGCGGTTACGCTGATTAAGTGTGCAAACGAAAACAGGGCGATCATAACATGGTCGCCCTATTGCATTTTGATGGTTGGATCGTCACAAACGATCAGCAGCCGGGGCGGGGCTGTTATCCTCCACCGGGACCGACAGAATAGCAATGAACGGGAGAATAATGAGCAATAATCCGCCAATCAAAGACACCCAGAAACCGAGCGCAAGCAAACTCTGGTCCGGCTGTGTGATTTCAAGGAACGAAAGCCAGTCGATTTTGTCGCGCAGGGTGGCTTCACCGATTGTAAAGAAGTACACCATCGGCGCGATACAGCTTAACCCAACAAGAATTAAGACGATCCACAATGCGATGGAAGACCGCATCATCAGCGTAATGGCGAGAATGAGAGCAATGACGCTTGAAACGGGAACAAGAAATAACGCAAGATCAAGCCCCTCACTTTCAAAGGGTTGGCTTAACAAATCCAATTCAGATTGTAGGCCAAGATCACCTAAACCAACGCCGAATTCCGCAGTTAGGTCAACGATGCGATTCATGCCAAAGGACTCAATCACATCGTTCATGCCATTGGTAAGCAGGCTGGCATTCAAACCGGATAAATCCCAGTGAACGGCACGTAAAGCATTTACAACATCGTTAATTTCATCGGGAAGTTCGCCATCTGCCCCTTCAAAAATCAGATTAAATTCCTCAATTTGCGTGTCCCAGGCGTCCCCTAATGAAGGCGAACCCTCAATGTTTGAAGCCGGGACGCTACTAATGTCAATCCACGGGAACAGCAAATATCCAACCAGCACAACCGTAGCGGCAATCATCACGCCAACCGCCAGCAAACTCTGAATACCGCTTGGGCGATTCGCATCGCCGCCACCTGTGGGTGATGTTGCCTTACGCTTCTGGAGTTCGTCGCCAGTGGGGGCAAGCAACTGAATCGCCTCTGGTCCCGGCATTCCGGTCACGGTTGCGGCGAGGCTGATAGTATAGCCGTCATGCATCAGGCGTGGATTGGCTTGAAGTGCTTTGTTGAGCAACTGTGATGCTTTCTCGTTGTCGCCGCGCATATGCTGGTCGAGTGCTTGCTGAACAAAGCCCTGTGCTTTATCCGCCTGCGCCTTCGATACGTGAATTTCTGACGGCAGCGGTGCGCTTGTCGGTGCGACTTCTTCCTCTTCGTCTTCCTCGTTGTCATCGGCGTACAGCGATTGCACCGGGGCCGAACTTTCAGGGACGTTGCGCTTGATATAAATGCCGCCCTTGCGTGCCAGTTCGCGCACCTCGGCATCCTCGTCATTTTGAAAGACATCTGCCAGATACGGCAGTGCCTCACGATTTTTGCTTTGCGCCAGCTTCTTGACCGCCTGCTTGCGCTCTGCGACGTTGTCGCTAATGAGCATGTCAATGAGTTGATCGTCAATCATGTGTGTCGACACCCCGATATGAGTTGATCTCTATGTATATTTTAGGGTTGCCTGGCAATCGCGCCAGCACACCCGGTTATTTCTTTGATGAGATGTCCCCCTCATTTCATTGTAGGCGCGGGTGTTGGTCCATAGCGTTAAGTTTGCCTTCAAGCCGTCGTCTCTCTACAGTGATTTGAGCGTTAGCACAGTGATTTCTGGCGGACAGCGGAAGCGCATTCGCAGGCCGACCGTACCCAATCCCTGATTGACATACAGCGGCAGCCCCCACACATCACCGAGTCCACGCGGATAGCGGCGTCCGTGTGTGGGCAGTATATGGCGCGTCAGAAAAGGGAGGCGAATTTGTCCGCCGTGTGTATGCCCGGAAAGCTGCAACGCAAAGCGCCCGGTTGGAGACGCAATATCGGCAAAATCGGGTTCGTGGGCCAGTAGAATTGCGGGTGAATCGTCGTCCGGCAGGGCCGCGAGGACAAGATCAAGGCGGGCGCGACGGGCGGCGACATCGTCCACCCCGGCAATGTGCAGGCGATCTGTGCCGCGTTCGATAGTCGTAAATGTATTGCTTAGATCATGAATGCCACTATCACGCATGACGCCCCGCACCTTGTCGATGGCTCCGTCTTTCTTGTAATCGTGGTTGCCGGGGATGCCGACCACGCCGTCTGGCGCGTGTAGACCGCGCAGCGCGACGATCAGATCTTCGGCGACATAGTGTGCGCGATAGGTGATGAAATCGCCTGTCACCGCGATCAAATCCGGCTGCTGCGCGTTGACCTGCTGCACAACGCTTGACAGCCATTCACGAGTAATGCCGCTGCCCATATGAATGTCGCTGATTTGCGCGATGCGGTAACCGTTGAATGCGCTGCCGGGGGGCAGCACCGCCACATGCGGGCGCGTTACCACGATGCGACGTGGTTCCACGAAGCGGGCATAGAGTCCGGCGGTCACGATCAGCGCAAGTAGAGATTTAATCACAGGCAGAGTCCTCTGGTGAATACAGGGTTTGAGTCATTGTAGGGGCGCAGGATGCTGTGTCTACAGGCAATTAGCCGAGAAGATAGGTTGCACGTGTAGTATAGCGCGGTCCCTGGGGTGAGAGTTCGCTTTCGATGAGGGCGAAGGCTTGGACGGCGAAGGGTCCCGCGCTGAAATCGGCATTTGCCGTCAGAAACACGTCCGCCTGTGGGGTAGGTTTATGTGTTTTAAGCCGTGCCAGCGTGAAGTGCGGCTTGAACGGCTTATCGTCCAGAGGTAGGCCGCATTCGCGCACCACCCGCTCGATTTGCGCTTGCAGAGCGTCCAGTTCTGGCTGTGGATCAATCCCCGCCCACAGGACACGCGGCGCTTTCCTGGTACCGGGTGGGAAGCGTCCAACGCCGTTCAGCAACAAATCAAAGGCGTGACCGGATATGTCCTGCAATGCCGCCTGAAGTACACCCGCTTTCACGTCTTCCACCTCACCGATGAAACGCAGTGTGAGATGCATCTGTGCGGGTTTGACCCAGCGTGCAGTGGGAATATCCGTTTTGAGCGCGATAAGCTGTGTCTTGATGTCGTCGGGCAGATCAATGGCGATGAACAGACGCGGCATGGCTTACGGCTCCGGCGTGTTCAGTTCAAAACGCACGAGTTCGATTCCGGCGAATTCGTCGGCGCGGGCGATGATCGGCGTATGCGTTGCGGATAGCGCTGCATAATATTCGGGCGAATCACGCAGCACCCACACAACAGGTGTATCCGCCAGCGTCGCAACCACTTCGGCAGGATCGCGGTCCTCGCGCCAGCCGGTTTCGATAACAACCCCGGTGGTGAAATGCGTCTGCGGTTCATGATCAATGGCAGCAAGGGGATGGACTGCATCATAAGTTACGAGTAACGGCTGTGTCTGATCACGTTGTTCGGCAATGAGGTCGGGGAACTGCTGCCAGTTTGGGCGTGAGATGACGCTGGTAAAAGTGATGACAAATATCCACAAGGCGATCATCGTCAGGCCAATGGATGACGAGATACGAAACAAAACGGCTCGGCTCTCATATTCGATGTCGAGTGTCACCCGGTCGAGGGCGATACGAATCACAGTGATGGCGACACCGATCAGGAACAACCACCAGCCCGCTTCGGGAACACCGAGGACGGCAGTAAAGCCAATGACGGGCAGCCCGATCCACGATAAGACTTTGTAGCGATGGAGCAAGCGCCACAGCAGCGCCAGTGCAACTGGAACCCACAGCAGCGAGAACCAGCGGACACTAAATAGCAGGTCACCTGCAACGAAAGTCCACACGTCCAGCAATAGATGGTAGAACGGGTCGCGGCTGGCGGCGTTGGCGCGGTCAAAGGTGGTAGTCAGTTCAGCACGTACGCTGTTGAGCAGGGTACGCGGACCGTCAGCTAGTGAAAGCTCGATACTATCGCGGACGATGTAGAGTGTCTCTGCTTCGTCCACGCTGATGATTGCGGCACGAAAGACGGCGGTGATGAGGGTTGCCAGCAGCAACACACGCACCGCCGTCCAGCGCCTTATCGCAAGGGGCGTTTTTTCGCGTATCATGGACGCCGATTACTTATTGGCAGTGGGCGGCTTCTGGTAAAGCCACCAGAAGTCCGCACGCGGATACACGGACCTTAACTGCTCGTCCCAGATGAAATCGGCAGGACGAGTGTATGATTGCAGGCGACTATCAGCAGCGCGGGCCAGTTTCTCAATATTGGAGGGGTCCATTTTGCGTTCCTTCATCGCTATGATGAGTTCCTGCACAATGGTGCGACGCGATGCTTCTGGCGAATAATTGCCGCTGCAACTGCGTGGATTGCTGGCGCATTCATCAAAGAAGGCATTCATGGCGTTCAAGCGTGATGTCGCCTCACGTTCGAGCTTGCCTTCGTAGTGATTGCGCCATGTGCGAAACACTTCTTCGTTGCGGTCAATGGCGGCTTGAAGTTCAGCTTGCTGGCTATCGTTGAGGGTGTCGCGCAGTGCATCCAGACGCCGCAGACGCATCAGCAGGCCGCCGACAGTCAGGCGTGGCATTCGACTAAAGAACCCGCCCCCGGTGCTGCCATAAAGTTCGCTTTCGTGAATATAGGGGACCAGCGCATTCGCCATTGCGACGGCTTCTTTCAAATCATTAGCAGGATCATAAGTAGCACTCATGAAGTTGCCTCCGCAGCTTGTCTGTTCTCTCATCCGTCTATTGTAGCAGACTCGCCATAGGAATCGTGTAGGCGCTTGAATCAAAACGCCCCTCATTGTGGGGGCGCGGCGTTTGTCACATCGACTTATTCTGGTTGTGGAGCGTTCTCGAAGTCCACGAAAAAGCTCGGCGTGCTGATAATGCGGCGCACCGGGCATTTACCTGTGATTTCGCGCAGGCGGTCGCGCTGTGCATCGTCCAGCGGGCCATGGAAGACAATATGCTCGCGGATTTCATGGATGAAGCGCTCGTCGCCTTCGTAGGCGTCGTAGTCCCCGGCGTTAAAACGCTGTACTTCCAGCGTTACATCCACACCTTCAAGCGGCCATTCCTTGCGTGTAGCGTAGAGTTTAGCGGTTTGCGCCATGCATGAACCGAGCGCAGCCAGCAGCATTTCTTCGGGTGTGCCGTTGGCGTTTCCCCCGCCGCTCGATTCCGGCAGATCAGCGTGCCAGACGTGTTCGCGGGATGTGGCGCCGGTGCGATATCCGCTGCCCAGTTTGACGGTTACTTTATCCATAATCGGGTTCCTTCCAGTTGAGCAAAATCCTGCGCGGTGCATGAAGTGGCACGCGCAGTGTTTTGGTAAGCTATGTATCCATCAGACAGGCGGGGAATGCGGGTTCTTACGCAGGGCGGCGCGGTGGTCTATAAAAAGCGCTTTGCAGACGAGATGGACGGTAGCCAGATTGTAAAGGTGCTGCCAACCCCCAATTCGCTTTCGACAGTAATTTTGCCGTGATGCAGCTTTATAATCGTAGCGCTGATGCTCAGCCCGAGGCCGGTTCCGGGTTTGTCCTTGTTAGCGCGGAAGAACGGCTCAAAGATGTTTTCAAGGTCTTCTTCTGCGATACCGGTACCGTTATCGCGTACAGAAATCGTCGTCCATTCGGTGTCCTGGCGCATCGTGACATGTACGAAACCGCCCTCTTGTGTGTAATTGATCGCATTGCCGATCAGGTTGTGTAGCACCTGTTTGATCCGGGCCGAATCAACATACACATGGGTTGGCTTTTCCAGCAATTCGTCCGTCAACGATATTTGCTCCTTACGGGCAATATGGCCTAGAATCTGCGTCGTTTCTTCCACCAGACGTTGTAAAATCACATCGACCGGTTTGATTTTCATCATCCCGCTTTCAAACCGCGACAGATCGAGCAATTCATTGACGAGGTTGGACGTGTGGTCCATTACCTGTCCCAGATCACGGGCGTGCTTTTCGAAGTTTTCCTCGTCTTTGGTCAGCAAATACAACAGCGTATCCATCGTTTGTAGCGGTGTACGTAGTTCGTGCGAGGCGTCGGCAATGAAGCGCGTTTTCTGCTTGTCGAGTTCTTTAGCAGAGCTAATGTCACGCACGATGACGACCATGCGCATCAATTTGTCGGGGTCGCCATAGTACGAGATGGTCAGTCCGGCGTCGAACTCGGTGTTGTTATTGCGCGTCAGCACAATTTCACGACGGATTACCGGTTCGTCAATCAACTGCTGTTGAATAGCGACCCAGCCAAGGCTTTGACCGTCAGCGGTCTTAATGGGGACGATTTCGTCAGGCGTCTTGCCGATGATCTGGTCGACAGACGAGCCAATGAGATCAGCAAGCAACTGATTGGCGTAAAGAATTTGCATGTTTTCGGTATACAAGATGCCCTCGCCGCTGGCGTCAAGTACGGTCTGCAATCGCTTGTGTTCGAGTTCGTGTGCAGCGGTGCGCTTATTGACGCGGATTTCGAGTTCTTCGGCATGGCGGGCATTGCTGAGTGCAATGGCGGCATGATGTGCGAAGATCATCAAGCGCTCGGCGTGGACACTCGAATAGGTGTTGGGGGTCTTATTATCCACGTTGATGATGCCGATTACCTCCCCTTGCGAGTGGATCGGCGCACCTACGTATGACCGGATAAACTCCGTCCCTGCAATGGGGAACCAGTTCGCATCTTCATGCACATCAGGGATGACGACCGCCTCGCCTTGCTTCAGCATCACATCCAAAAAGATATTTTTTCTGGGCACGATAACGCGTTCAAGCGCGGTCGCAGCCAAACCGAACTGTTCGAATCCCCGGTGCCGGATAATTTGTGCACCCTTGTTGTTGAGGACCATCAATGATGCCGTGTCGTAGGGGACAAATGCGGCTAGATTTTCGAGCATCCGGTCAAAGATATAGTCCAGATCAAGGCTGCTATTAAGGATGGCTGCCGTATCACGCATGGCCTCGGCAAGCTGGCGCTGTGTACGTTCGGCTTTTTCTGCACGCTTTTGTTCAACATAGGCCGCGATGACATTGGCAATCGATTGCAAGTAGTTGGCGTCGTCCAGGTTGAAGAAGTCCGGCGTCATCGAATGCGCGACGATGACCCCCAGCGGGCGTGATTCCTGCCCGTAAATACCCACACTTGTGCTGCTGCGCACCCCGGTCGTTACGACGGGTTCGCAGTCTTTAAAGCGTTCTTCTTCAAGAAAGTCACCGATGATGAGGGGGTCGCCCGCTTGCAGCGTGTAACTGGCCTGTGTGTTGTCTTTTATGTTCAGGCGCGTAGTTTGCAGGGGGATAGCACGCGGGTTTGTAAGGGCACTGTCTCTCAAAATCAGGGTTTGATCGTCCTCGTCGTCAATCAGCCACAACAGGCACATATCAGCGTCAAGGACATGGGCAGTCAGCCGCACCGCTTCTTCGTGCAATCTTCCGTCTTCGCCGCGTTCCAGTGCGCTCTGGCCCAATTCAGCAACGACAGCCTGCTGTAATGCGTGGTCGCGCAGGGCGCTTTCTGCTTCCAATCGCCCGGTCACGTCCTGCGAGGCTCCGTAAATACCGATGACGCGATGCGTGCCATTCTGCGAAAGAACAGGGCGATCCGACTGGTGAATCCAGCGCGTAGAACCGTCTCGCGCTCGTAAGCGGAACTCAACATAGCCAGGTTTGCCTTTTAGCAGGCGGCGCGTATGCTGGCGCACCAACGGTAGATCGTCCTCATGCACGAATTCTAGCCATTGGTTCCAGTTTACTGCATCGACATAGGTATAGCCGGTGATGTTGGTAAACGCCCCGGTGATCCAATCAACAATCATGTCACCCTTTTCGGTGACATTGATGTAATAAGCGTAATCAGACATCAGATCAGATACGGTGCGATAACGTGCTTCGCTCTCGGAAAGGGCGGTTTCTGCCTCAACCTGTCCGGTGATATCCTGCATCAAATTCAAGATACATTGTTCTCCGCCAAGATTGATGAGTTCAAGGGTTGAATTCATCTCGCGCAGTTCGCCGCTGCGCGTGCGAAGTTGAAACCGGTGATTGTGGACCGCGCCGGTTTGAGCTAATTTATCCAGCAATTCCTGCCGACGTTCCAGCATTTGGTCATCGCCCTCCGGGTAAATCTCTAATTTCCGGGCGGTCGCGCCGATGACTTCATCACGTGTGAAACCAAGACATGATAGAAAATAGTCATTCACATCGATAAAACGGCCTTCGGCAAACGTGCTGATGCCGATGCCAATCACATTCGAGTTAAACACGCGGGCAAAACGTTCTTCGGCTTGCTGGATGACCTCATGGGTGATGCGGCGTTCGGTCTGGTCGCTGGCGACGATAATCCCACCGTCAGCGTCTTTGATATAGCGCAAACTGACGGGGATCGGCTTGCCCGCTTTGTCGAGCAGGCTGGTTTGCAAACTGCCGGTATCGGTTAACGCCTTGACCTCGATCTCGGCGACATGATCAATCGTCGGACGATTTTCATCTGTCAACACGGTGTTGATGCTGTTGCCCACCAGATACCCCAGACGCGTTGTGGCAGCAGCATTCATATCCAGGATTTTGCCCTCGCGATTGAGGACCAGCACCATTTCGGCAATTGCCTCTACGACCTGCCGGTATCGTCCAGCCACGCGACGGGTGCGCCGCACATCGCCAATCGGTTTGATGATTTTCTGCGTGGCGACACGTCCCTCAAAGCTTGTCGCCATTGCGGAGATTTCAACATCAATCGGCGAGCCATCAACCCGGATCATACGCTCAATCGATACGTAGCTAATGGCGTCATCACCGGCATGACGCACCAGTCTGGCAGAAATTTCGTTGCGGTAATCCGGGTGAACGAAATCTGATACCGGGTGACCGATCACCTCCGAGGCTTTTTTCGCCCCTAACATGTGCAGACCGCGTCTGTTTATGTATATGTACATGCCATCACTTTCGATGGCGACGCTGTCTGTATAAAGTTCCACGATCTGACGAAAGCGTTCGGTGCTTTGTTCCAGTTCTTTTTCTCGTTGCGTCCGTGTTTTTTCCTGATAATAAGTCATCGGCACGATGAACACAGACATCAGCAAACCAATGCTGAACGGCCCGTTGAGGATCGATTCTAACGTGATATGGTCGAACAAAGAGGGTAGCAGAAGCAAGCTGACCAAATTGACTACTGCCATATAGACAGTAACCTTCGCTGACTCCAGATACGATGCCAGCAACACCGGGACAAAAAGAAACCCAAGCAAGCCGATATAATTTCCGCTTGTGTCGATGATTGCCAGCAAGTAAGCCATAACAATCATGATCGTCAGCATAAGGCGCGAAGCTGCGAAGAAATACCCGGCCCGACACATCAGATAGGCAACCGCGAAGCCGGCAAACGTCGCAATGCTAGGCCAAAAACCGATATCTTCGGAAAAGACGTACTCCGGGTCGGTAAACTGGGGCATGATTGCCACCAGAACCGCCGCTGGAATGAAGAATATGAGAACCGTCGCCAGAAAACGTGAACGCGCACGCTCCGGCGCATTTTGCGGAACGGGTTCAATTAGCAGGTTTGTCAGATGTTGCCAGATCACCTGAAGTGATGCCATGTCCCTCTGTGACATTGCGTGTTCTCTCGTCGCAGTTGACTGACGTTCTCCATCATATCACGATTGTAATATCGTTGCCCTTCCACAAATATTTGAATACGCTGGAGAATGTGCTTCTTGGGAAAGGCCACAAAACCCATTATACTACCCAAGTTGATAGCCTGATGGATGATTTAGCACGATGACTCAAATTTCAATAAGCAAGTTGTTGGGTACCAACCAACTCCTGCGCAGCATAGCGCGGGTACTGTTTGACAAAATGAACCAGCAACGCGCCAAGTTCAAAGACCTGGATTATGTATTGGTGACACTGCCGGAAGTGATCCCCGCTCTACCAGAGCCGTTTCCGATCTGGCGGCGCTTGACCGGGCAACAGCCGGTGAGTTTGACCGACCTGGAGAAGCAGTTCCGCCGCATTGGCGAAGATCCGCGTCCGCAGGGCGTGATTCTGTATCTGCGCGGCTTTGCGATGCCGATGGCGGATTTGCAGTCGCTGCGCGGTAGCATTTTACGCCTGAAAGAACGCGGCAAACGCGTGATCGCCTACGCCAAATCGCACGATCTGGCGACCTACTATATCGCCAGTGCATGTGACGAAATCGTGATGCAGCCCGGTGGTTCGGTGTTGACGCTGGGGATGCGCCGCGAGGCCATGTATCTCAAAGACGCGCTGGATTCGATTGGGGTGCAGTTCGAGTCCGTGGCGATTTCGCCGTACAAAAGCGCACTCGAACAATTCACTGAAAGTGACATCAGCGACGAGAACCGCGCACAAATCGATTGGTTACTTGATTCACAGTACGGCATTCTTGTTGATGAAATCGCTTCTGGGCGTGGTGTCGAGGCCGACACCATTCACGCGATGATCGACAATGCACCGCACACCGACGCCGAGGCGCTCGAAGCCGGGTACGTTGATGTGCTGCTCAATGAGGAAGGATTAGCCGGTCATTTAGAAGCCGAGCATATCCTGACCATGAAGCAGGCCG
>DAOTXA010000367.1:0-5589 GCA_034435595.1 Anaerolineae bacterium
AGATGCACGATCCGCGAACATGATTGCGCCACCATCGTTTTCTGCGGCCCAACCGGGCGGGACCGTCAGCGACAACTCGCCGCCACGCCCAACCATGACCGATCTCGTCGTGGGCGCTTCGGGTTCGGGGGTTAACTCAGGTACAACGACCGTTTCGGGCATAGCAATCATTTCAAAGCGCAGCGCATCGGCAATGGCAAACAGAGCGGCATCGTACTGCGTGATTTCCCCTTCAGCCGCCGTGAATACCATCAGCGCAAAGGCATCACCCGCGTCAATGACGATGACACGGCTTTCAATGGTTCCCTCTGGTTCGCGGAGTTGGTAGCGGCGCGTCGCGGCGGAACGCCCGCCGATGGTCGTCTCTTCAGTGTCGGCTAGCTGTGCGGCAATTGCTGGACCGACCAGCAAATTCAGTGCGGCGGGCCATAGATCGGTCGCCGTCGCCGTCGCCGGATCAAGGCCCAGTTGACTGAGAAAACGGCGCGGAAATACGGTGATCGTCCCCACGACTTCGCCACGCCGGGGGATGAACTCAAGGTTGACGTTCGCCAGTGCCCGCTCTGAGTTGCCCAGGTTAACGCCGACCGTCCCCCGTTCCGCCGACCATTCCGCCGGATAGCGCACGATGATCGTGCCGCTATTGGTAGAATCGGGCGATTCGACGGTGCGCGGAAGTTGCACCGCATACGGGCGATAATTCGCTGTATTGAGCAGTCCCAGCAGCAAATCTACATCACGCGACATGTCACCATCGGCATCTGCCAACAGCACCCACACGAATCGCCCCTGATTGACAACAACCGTTAGCGAGCGTGTCTCGCCATCAATGCCGGATTGCGTCCCCGCGAGCGCAGTGAATCCGGCGATGTTCACTCCCTGTGGCGATCCGGTCCCGTCTGCGGCAAAGGCTTCGAACACTTCTCCGAAGGGGGCACCCTCAGCGATATCATATTCCGGTAAGATCGTTTTGGGGATCAGCAGCAACGAGCCGGTCACACGCCCACCCCCCGGCAGCGGTGGACCGTTCAGTGTCATCGCGCCGGTTCCGCTGGCGGATGCTACCCACTCCGACGGAACGGTCAGCGTGAACTCGCCCGTACCGAAGCTGTCAATTAGCGAGAAGTCATAGGCGGTGGGTTCTGGCTCCGGTGTTGCTTCTGGCGTCGATTCGGCATCTTGCGCGGCGATGGGGAAAACGGTGAAGTTGAGGATCAACAGGAAAAACAGGGTTTGGGCGACGCGCATCTGATGCACTCCAGGATCAACCACGAAGAAAGAAAAGTATAGAGGATTTTCTGTTTGTGTTCTTCTTTCTTCGTGGTGATATGTCTTTACGCACTCGCCGCGAACAGCTTTTCTGCGTGGCGGCGGCGATAACTGGACGGTCGCGCCGGATAGGTGGAATCGTAATAGTTGATGATGCACCGGAGATAGTCGCGCAGCGGCGTGTACTGCATCCCCAACACCTCTTTACTGAGCGTGTTATCAAGTTCAGACATCCACGATTCGCTGAAGGGAGAGCAATCCGGCAAAAAGCCCTGTGCTTCCAACTTCGGGCGCTGGAAACGTGTCAGGTGCAGCGGTTGTTCGACAATATCGGCGATAATCGTCAAAAAGCCTTCGAGTGAAACGGCTTCGTCCTGAGAGATATTAAAGGCCCGGTGTTCGGTGGAGCCGGTTTCGATCAGGCGCATCATCGCCTGCACGACATCGCCACCATAAACATGGCGCAGCGGATATTCCGGCGCATCTGGCACAAGGATCGGCCCGCCGTCCTGAATGCGCAGCACGTATCCATACAAACGATTGAAAGTGTCGCGTTCGCTGTTGACCATCGGCAGACGCAGCGCAGTGAAGGGAAAATTGCGCTGGGCAGCAGCTTCGTAAAAGGCATCTTCGGCGCGGCGTTTATCCATGCCATACAGCCATTCTTCATAATCATAAGTGTTCAGCTCTGGCGCAGAGATGACGGGGCCGTGATAGTCGGCCTCACGGAAGGGGCGCTGGATGCCATCGCGCACCAGATACACCTGCCCGGTGCTGACGAAGATATAATGCCCAACCTGCCCGTCAAGAATGTTGATGATCGACTCTGCTTCGCGCTGTCTGAACAGTGTCATATCAACTACAACGTCGAAATCGCGCCCGGTCAACGCACGACGCATCTGGTGGAAGTCGGTGCGGTCGCAGCGCAGGCGACCCACATCTTCAGGTAGGTTATCTGGCGAGAGGCCACGATTCAGAATCGTAACGGCATGGTTGGCTTCATATGCCTTCATCGCCAGATAGTAGCCCATGTTCCGAGTACCACCAATGATGAGAATCTTCATGATCGTTCGCCGGGTTCCGTACCCGACTTTCTCCCTTCAACAATTTATGAGTAATAGTTTGAACCTACGCACTGTGCACAACGGTTCTTTATGCCATTACGATACAATGCTGCGCAATGCACGACTTATTATACGGCAAAAAGGTGTCAAAAGTTTGCTATATTTTTCATAAAAAATAGGGTCGTTCATCTGGCAATATTATAAAAACTGCATCAGAATCTTTCATCAAACGCATCTGTTTGGCACAAAATACGGTATGATTTATGCGGTACGATTAGAGTGCGGTAAGATTCTACCTGCGCGACACGTCGAATAAAATGGAAAACCAGCAATTCGCAACAATCGAGTTTCTCAAACGAGGGGATGCAATGCCTGTTTATATGTATCGCCGTGAAGACGGCACGACGTTTGAATACAAGCAAAAATTCAGCGACGATCCGTTGGCCACCGACCCGGACACCGGACAGAATGTGGTTCGTGTGGTGCAATCCACGGGCATTATCTTCAAGGGATCGGGCTTTTACGTCAACGATAGCAAAGGGTCGAAGAAAAGCCTGAACATGCCGAAGAACACCAGCGAAAACGCCAGCAAGCCCGCCGACAGCGGCGAGAGCAAATCTGATGGCGACAAAGCCACCAAAAGCGAAACCAAGACCGAAACCACCGCCAAAAGCGACACGGCGAAGGGGTCTTCGTCAGCAGCCTCGTAACGCGGCTAGCGATTTGTCGAACCCTCACCCTGCATCCTGACACACCAACATAAAAATCGGGGATCATCACCCCGCTTTTTGATTCTTGCGACACTCCGCCGGATTTATTGCCGCCGCGCCACGCATCCGGTAGACTCACCCACATGACTGAAAAACCAGCACTTCCCACCATCATGCCGGGTGCAGAACCGTTCTTCTTCCCCGGTAGCGACGAAAACGGCAAAACCGGCGTCCTCGTGACACACGGCCTCGGTGCGTCCCCTGATGAGGTGCGCTGGCTGGGCGAGCATCTGGGCGCACAGGGCTTCACCGTCTATGGTCCGCGTGTGGCGGGGCATGGCACCGACTATCGTGACCTCCAGCGCATTAACCGGGGCGACTGGGTCACATCTGTGCTGGATGGCTACCATTTGCTGCGGGCGGCCTGTCAGCGGGTCATCGTCTCTGGCCTGTCGATGGGCGGGCTACTGAGTTTGTATCTGGCGTCCAGCGTGCAAGTGGACGGGCTGCTGGTGCTGGCTGCGCCCCTGCATCTGCCCGACGACTCCCCCGACCGGATGCGGCGCATTGCCCGGTTTCGGCCCAAATTCGTCACCGCCGACCAGACCGACTTCCCGCACCGCCTGCGCACAGAGCAAATGCGCCGGGGCGAGCGTAATCGCGGGCGCGTCCGCTATGATCTATGGGCCACACAGTGCGTGGTCGAACTCTACGAACTTATGGCGCTGATGCGTGACGGGCGTCTGTCGGCGATCACCGCGCCGACCTGCCTCATTTATGCCCGCCAAGATGAAACCGTTCCTCTCTCGAATCTCGATAGCATAGCAGGCGGATTGTCGAATGCACGCTATGTCGAGAAGCACATTATGGAGAAAAGCGGGCATATCCTCACGCAGGATTGGGACCGCGATGAGGTCTTCACGATCAGCGCTGATTTTGTGTCACGCGTGGCAGCGGGTTCTGTTTGAGGCTGACCGCGAACATTGATCTAGCGTAGGAACGGTATGGTAGGTCGCCCCTGTACACTACTGTCTTTTGCCAGTCTGCCCAACCGGACGTATCATCAAGAGAGCTTTCGCTTTCTATCACACGGGCGCGAAGAATCGCACCCCTGATTGTGTTTTACATTTTTGCAGGGGCAGCATTCTTGCCGCCCGCAGGGGAAAATAGTGCGACATATATTGTGAGAAACATCTTAAGTGAAAGTCCTGATCAAACTAAAATAGCAACATTGGAGGCTGCACCGTGAAACCCCGCAAATTACACATACGCACGTTGCTCCAAAGTTCGTTGATTTTGCTGGCACTGCTGGCCCTTACCCTCACGCCGGCGCTTGCCCAACGCGATGCTGAAGATACAGAAGACGATCTATGCCCGGTGATTGTGGAAGAAGCACTGTTGCAGGCTGCCGAAGTCTGTTCTGATTTAGGCCGCAACGAAATCTGCTATGGCAATGACAACGTCGAAGCTGAGGGCGAGGCAGAACTCGCGGATATGTTCGCACTACCGGGCGACATCACCGCCCTGGCGGGAATCAGCACATTGCGCACCGCTGCCTTTGATGAAACTGCCCAACAGTGGGGCATCGCACTAATGGCGTTACAGGTCAACCTGCCCGATTCGCTGCCCGGTGAAAACGTGCGCTTTGTCGTGTTTGGCGAGACTGAGATCGAAGCCGGAGCTTACGAAGGCGACGAGTTCACCGCACCCATGCAGGCGTTCCGCATCAGTACTGGCTTTGGCGCACTGGAATGTGATCAACTTCCGCCCGATGGAATGCTCGTTCAGGCCCCACGCGGAACCAGCGTCAACTTCCTCGTCAATGGTGTAGAGATCACCGTCGGCAGTACGGGCTACATCACCATTGTGGAAGATGACGACGGCGAGGGTGCGCTGGAAGTCAGCACCTTTGAAGGGACCATTGACGTTGGCGCGGAGGGCGAATCGGTGACAGTCGAACCGGGGAACTGGTCGAAAATCCCCGAAGGCGAGGCTCCGGGCGAACCCGTCCCGTACAAGTTTAACGTGGTGCGCAACGTCCCGCTGGACCTGCTGCCGGACGCGGTCAACATGCCCGTGACCGTACAGCCGATTTATGACTGGACCTATTCGGGCGTAGAAGTGCAGGCGGGTGATACCTTCACCATTGAGGCGACCGGCACAGTCGATCTATGGGTGGAGTGCGAGGCGCAGCGGGCGGCGGGTGACATCGACGCAGACACCGATTGTGAACAGGTTAGCATCTACAGGCCGGATGGTGCGAATTACATCGTCACGCAGGCGGATCAGGATGAGTTCGGCTATCCCTTCCCCGGTGAGTACATCGGCACGCTGATGGGCCTTATCAGCGGTGGCGGCGGCGAATTTCGCGTCGGTAGTGGCGGGACCTTCACTGCGGAATATGACGGCGAACTCAAGTTCTTCATCAACGACGACCCAACCGAGGACAACTCCGGCGCGTATATCGTGACGATCACGGTCAATCCAGTGGATATGAGCGATGACGACAGCGACGACAGCGACGACAGCGACGACAGCGACGACGA
>DAOTXA010000368.1:0-13460 GCA_034435595.1 Anaerolineae bacterium
AAACCGGAGGTTTGCACATTCTTGCGACCCGCCTGCTCAAAATATCGACCACGCCATTTTGTGGCTGTACCAAACGACAAACAACATTGATTAAACTACAGCAACAGGGATAGCATTGTGACGATTCGCCTGCATATTGACGGTCAAGCACGCACCCTGACCGATATTCGGTCGTTCCGCACCGAACATGATCTACCAGAGACCTTTGGCGTCAATCATTTTGAACCCAAAGACTATACCGAACTCGGCACTCTCGAAAACGCTGGCAGCAACCTGACCCGCTTGCGCCAGCGCGTGCTAGACGCCATCCCCCGCCGCGCCGAATTACTGGACCTCTTTGATCTGCCGGGGCACGTCGCGTCCGCCTTCGAGCGCGGCCTGCACAAGATCAACGATGAGGTCGGTCTGCGTCAGTCGGAAATCAATTTTGCGCGGTCCAACTTCGAGGATATCCTGCGCACCATCAGCTTCGACGTCGTCCGCGCCAACCGCACCAGAGAACAGCCGAGTACATTCGCGGCGATTTATCATGAATGGTTGTTCCAGACGGTGCGTGTTTCGTCCAAAGCGCATCGCTATAACGTGCACGATGACGAGTGGCTGGTGCAGATCATCAACCACGCATTCGGGCGCGTCGGGCTGCGCGTGCGCATCAGCGACCAAACCACCTACGTGTTCGATCCGTCGCTGGCGTGCCCGGCAGAGGGATTCACGGTTGGTTTGCTGCGCACCGCCTGCCATCACATTCAGGCACGCTACACCCGTCAAACTGCGGGTAGTACAACCTGAACGCGCCTGTCTGGTCGTCGGGGAGGGATTGTCGTATACTTGTTCTACAATCCGTTCGTTTACGAGTCCTCATGCACGCCTATGTTCGATAACCAACCCGATACCCTGACCGGCACTGTAGAACGCGTTACCTACTATAACGAGGACAACGGCTACAGCGTCCTCAAGGTAACGCCGGATAAGAAGTTGCCCGGTTCCTCTATGAGTCGTGACGGAACCGTCGCCGTCGTTGGCACGATGCCGCAGCTTGCCGAGGGGGAGGCCGTCGAATTCACCGGGCGCTGGGTCGATGATCCTAAGTACGGGCGGCAGATGCGCGTGGAAACCGTCACGCCCATTCAGCCCAACAGCCTCGAAGGGATCAAACGCTATTTATCCAGCGGCATCGTGACCGGGATCGGCCCGAAAACCGCCGAGAAGATCATCGACCACTTCGGCGTCGGCGTGCTGGATATCCTCAATCGTGAACCGGCACGCCTGCACGAAGTCCCCGGCCTGAAGAAGAACCTCGCCGACCGTCTCGCCGATGCCTGGGCAGATAATCAGGCCATCCGCCAGACGATGATCTTCCTGCAAAATTACGGGGTCAGCAGCAAAATGGCGGCACGCATCTACGCTCATTTGGGGCAGATGACGATCAACAAAGTCAGCGAAAATCCTTTTATTCTCGTTGAAGAAGTCTTCGGTATCGGGTTCCTCAAAGCCGATCAAATCGCCCGCAACATGGGTCTGGAAGCCGATTCTCCGCAGCGGGTATATGCCGGTTTGTCCTATGCGCTGGATAAACTGGCGCAGGAAGGTCACACCTACGCCCCGCAAGCCTTGCTTATGGATACGGTTGAAGACCTGCTGCGCATCGAAAACGCCCGCGATCTGGTCGAGGATCAGTTAGGCATCCGCCTGTTTTCCGGCGATCTCGATAAAGAAATCATGCCGGGTCCTGACGGCGAACGCGCCACCGCCATTTATCTGCCCGCTTTCTACCGCGCAGAGACGAAATCTGCCCGTCTGCTTAAAGACCTCGCCAACAGCGACTCAATCGTCATGGATGAGGTTGAGGATACCGATTGGCCTGGTTTTCTCGCGGAGATCGCACAGCAAAACGATGTCGAACTGACGCGCCAGCAGCAGAGTGCCGTCAAAGCGGCGCTGACGAGCAAGGTCAGCGTGTTGACAGGCGGTCCTGGCACGGGCAAGACGACGACCCTGCAAATGGTCATCGAGGCATTGGACGATCTGGGGTTCAAGTATGCGCTGGCTTCTCCCACCGGGCGTGCCGCCAAGCGCCTACAAGAGGCGACCGGTCGCTCCGCCAGCACCATCCACCGGATGCTGGGCTATAGTCCCGCCGAGGGCTTCGCCTTTAATGAAGATACACCGATGGAAATTGACATGCTCATCATCGACGAGGCATCGATGATCGACCTGATGCTGTTCTATGCGGTGCTGCGTGCCCTGCCAGCGACCGCGCATCTGATGCTCGTCGGCGACATTGACCAGTTGCCGAGTGTGGGCGCGGGCAATGTGCTGCGCGATGTCATCAACAGTGAGATCGGTCACGTCACGCGGCTGGATACGATCTTCCGGCAGGGCGAGGGCAGTCACATCGTCGTCAATGCCCACCGCGTCAATAACGGCGAGATGCCCTTCACCGACAACCAGTCCAATGACTTCTACTTCTTCGGTGCAGAAGACCCCATCGCCGCCGGGGACCTGCTGGTTGATGTCGTCGTAAATCGCATCCCCGATAAGTTCGGCTACAATCCGCTGACCGAGGTGCAGGTGATTGCGCCCATGTATCGCGGCCCTGCGGGGGTGGATGCGCTGAACAATCGCCTGCAAGCGGCGCTGAATCCACCGACGCAGCACGGCAGACCCATGTACGAGAAGAAATTGAGTGGGCGCGTGTTCCGCGTGGGTGACAAAGTCTTGCAGACGCGCAACAACTATGACAAAGAGGTCTTCAATGGTGATGTGGGACGCATCTACGGTGCGGACCCTGACGAGAACCGCTTCGAGATCACCTTTGTTGGTCACGATTGGCCCATCGACTATGATTGGACCGAGGCCGAAGAACTCATGCACGCCTACTGCATCAGCACGCACCGCAGTCAGGGTAGCGAGTATCCGGTGGTGGTTATGCCGGTGATGACCCAGCATTACATGATGCTCCAGCGCAATTTGCTATACACCGCCATCACCCGCGCCAAGAAGATGGTCGTGCTGGTCGGCAGCCGCAAAGCCATCGGCATCGCCGTTAAGAACAATCAGGTCGCCCGCCGTTATTCTGGCCTGCTGGAACGGTTGAGGACGGATGACTAGCACGCGATCAGAACGCGGGCAAAACGTAATCTGCAAAACGACTCAAAGAAAATGATTCAAAGAAAGCCCCGTTCTTTTTTCAGGACCTTCGCTTGAAATATTCACCACAATAGTACTGGACAATTTCCCCTGCACGCTGCGAGAATGCCGCCCCTGCCGCGCAATTTGCGTTGTTGTAGAGGACAACATTCGTTCATACCCAGGTCAACGGCGATTATGCCTGTCGTCCTCGTCATCCTGCATCAGCGATTTCAGTGTCGTCGGCGCGAAGAACTCACCGTCATCGCTAAGGCGCATGTCTTGCAGGGCACGCCGCTTAAGCATTTCTTTGAACTCGGCCCGATCGTCCTCGTCCATCAGTTCCAGCAGCAGCGCATATTTGTCGGATTCTTCGCGCTTGGACTTGCCAGCGGCACTTCGATCACTGCGCCCGGTCAGGTGACGCGTTTCTACCCGTGCCTTCGCCGACGCCCCAAGCGCCTCACTAATCCAGATCACTGCGGTTGCAAGCAGTGTCGCCAGCAACACTGGCACCACAATCCATGAGTCACTGTTCGTCGCGTTGACCGCCGCAATGCCGAACCCACATGCCATCAACCAGATAAACGCCGTTGTAACCGCTCGCCAAAAATTGCCCATGTTTGCCTTCCTCCGCGACGCTCAACATCAATGTTACTTATCTTATACGTATACACCGTCACAGAGTTGCAATCCGGCAGGTTGGTGGCACGTTGATGCCGGGAATGAGTTTCGTAATTTTATGTGAAAACCCGACGGGTGATTAGCAGATTAAAAGAAGTTGTACTATGATGATTACTATAAGGTGCATGAAAAATTCTGGCGGGGGGTTGTCCATGGCTTATAGTGAAAAATATGTCCAAAAGTGGATTCGTTACCTCAACGGTATCGACCGTGATATGGGGCGTCTCGCGCCGGAGAAACTGGCGAAAACCGGTGATCCGTCGGTGGTGCCAGAGTTAATCAATTCGCTCATCAACCGCCCCGATGACATTCGCATCAATGCGGCCCGCGCCCTGGGGGTCATCGGAGACAGCCGCGCCGTTACACCCCTGTGCTACCTGCTCAAAGACGAAAATCCACTGGTGGCTTCGACGGCTGCCGATGCACTGGGCGAAATCGCCGACCCTGGCGGTGTCGCCGGGTTGATCAAGGTGCTGCGCGAATACAAGACCGGGCGCAATCGTCTGGCACAGATTCATGGCTACGAGCGTGGCGTATACATCGCTGCGGCAAATGCCCTCAAGCGCATCGGCACGCCGGACGCCCGCGCCGCCCTCGACCGCTACTACCGGGCTTAACATCACCTTTTACGCTTGTTGGAACCAACCCGTCAACCGAGCGAGCGAGATCAAGCTGAAATCGAAACGCGCCCGTCACAGCAAACACAGGCGCGTTTTTTGTGTGGTCTGACGACTGCGAGTCAGGCGGTGGTGTCTGCGGTGTCTGCATCATGGCTTTCGGGTTGGCAAAGGTGAATATTCAGCGCCCGCACCAACTCCGGCACGATCTCTCGTGGAAGATCGCCAACGAGCAGTTCCATGCGATCGTCGCAACTCATCACGAAAATTGAGCAGATGCCATCACTGCGCCCGCAGCAGACCTTCAGGCACGCATCCCGTGGGAAGGATCGCATCTCCCCGGTGTAGGTGTCACGATACCGCAGCGAATCGCCGTTCAGGGTGATGCGAACCGGCGCGTTTTGCAGTGGGCGCAATCCGATCAACCCGCCGAATAACAGCCCCAATCCACAAACCGACATATAGAAGCCGCCGAAGCCATCGCCACGTACATTCAGAATGGCAGCACCGACCAACATGCCCAGCCCGGTCAATCTTATGCCGCTGCAAAGGATCGCACAAAGCCAGCGATTCGAGCGGCTGCGTGCATAGTCTGCGAACAGCCGCTCGCCATCCAGGGTTACTTCCAGATTCTCTAGATATTCCTGTGTGCTCAAAGAATACGCCATTACCAACCGCCTTTCACATCCACTTACAGCTACTACACAGTTCATTTGTGAAATATTTCTCAATTATACCATGACTCGTGATTTGATTACAAGTCACGTTGCGGTGTGGTCCTATCGATCAATGACATGGGCGCTTCTTTTTGTCAGGGCTTTCGCTCAAGATGTTTTCACAATACGTGTTGCACTGTTTTTCTCTGTGGGCGGCATTCTTCGCGCCTGTGTGTGGATTCGCGGCGCAATAGCGTAATGACTTCGTGCGGTTCCGGTTTGTGAAACGGATTTCCAATCAGATACGTATTGAATGCGAAGATTAGATGATAGAAAAATTGTTCTACTTGCGTGTAAGATAGACGGACGGTTTAGTTTCTGTAACACGAAAGGAGGACACGATGTCATTACATCGTCAGCCGTCACAGCGTGAGCGCGTTGTGAACGAGAACACCAAACAGGTGTATGAGTACATCCGTGACTATTACGACGCAAACGGTTTCGCCCCCAGTCTGGATGAAATCGCGGATGCGTGCTATCTATCGCGGTCAACCGTTGTGCGCTATCTGGACCGGCTTGAAGCATGGGGGCTGGTCACACGCCAGCCGGGGGTTCCGCGAAGTTTGATCCTGAACGCGGATGAACGTGGCAAGCTACGCGGTCTTTAAAACCGCGAGACTCGTCAAGTATTGTGAGCTACGAAGTCGTTGCCTGCTTTGTAGCTCTTTTTTTCGCAAATCAGCAACAAGTTTTGCTGCTTTTGTATACAAAGGTGACGCCAAAAACTCTTGCCTTTATTGCTTCACAATCGGCTATGCGGCACGACCACAGAAAAACGTGGCATTTGATAGAGATCATCACGCATCCCCTTTACTCTGTGTGTTCCGTTCATTCTATACGTCTGGTTATAGGTCTGGGGCGCGGTTTGTTCTACAAGAGATGTGTTGGAGATCGGTTTTCAGTGGTCAGTGACATACCCCCTATCCCACCAAAATCCTGTTAGAGGTGGGGTTTCTAAGTGTTCTTCGTTTGCCACCATTCCACCAGGCGTTAAAACGTCCGGCCCCGAAAAGCCAGGCCGGGGCTAAATACCCGAATAACGATACATTTGATCCCCTGCCGGTGGGCTGTTTCCTGGCATAGCCCTATGGCTTCAGCCCTGGGCGACTTCTGAATCAAAAAGACACGCCTTGTAGCGTGTCCCCCCGGTTGCTGCGCCGGTTTACTGTGATGTGCGTCGAAAATGGAGCGTGTCTAGCGAACTTTCGCCAGGGTGCGCTGGTAGAACTGGATGAAGTCGTTGTTGCTGGTCCACCCGATGAATTCGTAAATCTGGTAGAGTTCGCGCACGCGCTGGTAGACTTCGTTGACGATGTTATGCTCGTTGAGGCGCTCGTCGCCTGCGTCGTACCACGCGCCGATACGCAGATAGTCACGTCCGGCGGCGAAGGTCCCAATCCACTCATGCAGCACACGCGCCGGCGGCAGATGCCCGGTGTTGATGTGCATGTCATCGACGTTGAGACCATTCCAGAAGCCGAGGACATATTCGGTGTCAGAATCGTAGAGCATTTCAAAGAGGGCGGCGCGATGTTCATCTACGAACAGCTTGCCCGCGAAGTTCTTCTGATCCTGACGGGCCATCGGAGATACGACCAGTTCGACAGTGAAGGCGTGTGGGGTGAGGCGGATTTCGATGACCGGGTGGCGGCGCGGGTCGATTTCGCCGCTGGTGGTCAGTTCATCGCGGCCCATGATGCCCTCAATGGTCCGCGCATTGGATGGCGGGCGCATGTAGGCCAGCGACATTACGACATCATCGCTGCTAGCCGCAGCAGAATTTCCGGCGACTGCTTTGGGATAGGCCGGGTGCAGTTCAACGCCGTGTTTGTGCAGGCGCGATGAGATTGATTTATGCAGAGAAAGCAAGCGGCGATAAATGCCCTGTACGCCACCGCTTTCGTCGTAGTGATCGTTGACATCTGCCGAGAGCAGCGCCAGATGGTCTTCCCTGGTGAAATACGACATAAGAGCCTCCTCGCTCAAAACCAAAACCATTTACGATAATGATTTGCTGTGTCTCTAAAATGAATGCTACATGATAAATGGTGTGTTTCGTCTCAATTCTTCAGTTCTTCATATGTTTTTCGCAATTTTTTACGTTTGAAACATCGTTACAACGGCTAAATTTGTGGTTTCGCAAGCAAATTGTGTTGAAGTTTGCATTACTCCATACATTATCAAACTCAATTGAAACACAATATTTATGCAATATCAACGGAAAAAGCCCATTTTACGCCGATTTTGCGCAAACTTAAATTAATTTATTATTGAGGCTATGAGTCGCACTGACAATTCGTTGACAAGTTTAACAATCCCGCCGAAGCCTTGATTTTATATGACATTTTGCCTATCAATTGCCCGGTGCGGGGTACAAAAAAGGTGTGCCACCGTGCAGCACACCTGATTTTGTAGCGAATTGTGAAGGGTTACTATGCAGACTATCCACCCAGCAGGGCGCGGACCTCTTGCAGGAACTGGCGACTGCTGCCGTTGCTCAGGCTTTCGCGTTCGATGACGCTGATGCCTTCTAGCAGGCCGTTTTGCGGTTGCAGATCGCCCTCGCCCACGACGATTAGCGGGATCGTCACCGTTTCCGGGTGCGAGCGCAGTTCTGCGACCAGTGAGAAACCATCCATTTCCACCATCGCCGGGTTAATGACGATCAGGTCCGGGCGGCGTCGTGCGACCAGTGACATGCCCTCGGCTCCGGTCCCGGCATAGATGCGATAGCGATCCTCCAGCTTAAGCAGTTCTTCGATCTGGTGAACCTCGTCCACATCGTCGCTGATGATGAGGACGCGCTGCATGGCGTTGTCGGTTTCCGCTTCCAGCACCACGGATACGAGATCATCCGGTAAAAACGGTCGCTGCACGAAGGCGAAGGCCCCGATGTTCAGGGCGCGGTCGCTTTCATCGCTAAGGCTGACCACGATCACCGGAATATCGACTGTGTCATCGCGTGATTTCAGGCGTTCGAGGATTTCCCAGCCCTGACCCCCGGCGAAGTTTACGTCCATCACCACCAGCGACGGGCGCAGGTTGCCGACCATGGCTTCGGCATAGGCGGGATGATCGGCGGTTTGCACCTCAAAACCCTCGCGCTGGAGTGTGCGGCGGAACTGGTCAACCATGTCGCGGTTGTCCTCAATCAGGACAATATCGCGTCGGGGTGGCATCGCAGCCATGGGTTGCGTAGCCGTCGCCTTTGACATTAGCGGGATTGGATTGGTCGGCTTGGATTGCGGGCGCTCAAACTGCTGTGTATCCGGTTCAAGCGCGTTCGTGATAAGGTCATCCTCGCCATCTTCGTCGGCACTTTCATCGACGGGCGGCGGTTCTACCGGGATGGTGATGCTGAAGGTTGAGCCGACGTTGACCTCTGAGGTCACGGTCATCTGCCCGCCCTGCACTTCAACCAGTGATTTGGCAATCGGCAGACCGAGGCCGGTTCCGCCGACGGTGCGCGTCAGCGAAGAATCGATCTGACGGAAAGCCTCGAACAGCAGCGGCAGGTCTTTTTCTGCGATACCGATACCGCTGTCTACCACGTCAATGCGGACCATCTTGACGTTTGTCCGGGGGTCCACTTCGTTGTAGGTGCGCAGGATGATCTGGCCCTCCTGGGTGAACTTCGCGGCGTTAGAGACGAGGTTGATGAGCACCTGTCGCGTGCGTGTCTCGTCGCCCCAGACCTGCCCCAGACCGGGGCCATATTCCACGTTGAGGTTAACCGGCTTGTCTTTGACCAGGCCGATACCGATGGACTTGACCGCTTCTACCAGCGGCTTGACCTCGAATAACTCCGGCTTGACTTCCATCTTGCCGGAAGCGATTTTGGCCTGATCCAGCACGTCATTGATGAGCGTTAGCAAGTGCTGACCACTGGTAAAGATGGTCGTGAGGTCTTGCTCCTGCATTTCCGTCAGCGGACCGTCGATGCCCTTGAGCATGACGCGGCTGAAGCCAATGATCGAGTTCAGCGGTGTGCGCAACTCGTGGCTCATGTTGGCGAGGAAGTCGCTCTTGACCCTGTCGAGTTCGCGTAGCTGTTCGTTGGTGGTGACCAACTGGTCGAGTAACTGCGCACTTTGGACGATAGCCGCCAGCGAACCGGCGAGTGCACGCAACAATCGCAGCGCGTCCTCATCGTAGGCGTATTCCCGGTTGTTTTCAATGACGATGATGCCAGCGATGGCGACACCCGTACTCAGCGGCGCGATGATCGCGGATTTGGCGACCTCTGCCACCGGCAGGTAGCGTGCCTCGTCGCTGATGCGATCCACGATAGCCGGTTCCTTGCTCTGGTAAACGACACTGAGAAGGTTGCTCTTGTCCGCGACGTTGATCTGCTCGATTTCACTCAGGGGTTGGTCGCTGCCGACCAGTGAGGCGATGGTCAGCATGGTGTATTTATTCTCTTCCTGATCGACGTAGCGCTGCGGCAGATAGATCATCGCCGTGGTCGATTCGAAGGTGCGGAACAGTTCTTTTGTCACCGTATCCAGTGCTTCATCCAGCGATTCTGCGGCGGCAGATGCGGCGGCAGTCGTCGTATCGAACAGGAAGGACATACGCTCTGCCTGCTTCTGGGTCGCAGCGTAGTTGTTCGCGTTGTCGATGGCAACCGAAATCTGCGCCGCCAGCGTCGTCAACGCAGAGACATCCTCCTCGCTGAAGGCGTTGGGCAAGTTCGACTGCACGTCAAGCGCACCTGCAACCTCACCCTTGATGATGAGCGGTAGTGCCATTTCTGAACGTGTCATCGGCAGATGCGGGTTTGGCTCGTGGACCACATCGGCGTCAGCGGTATCCAGCGCAATTTGCGGGATTGCCTGCGCGGTCACCTGTCCGATGACGGAACCGGAGCCTTTGGCAAGGCGATGATTGAGGCTCAACAGCTTTTCACCCGCTTCGCCCGTACTGGCACGCAGAACGGCCCATTCGTCGCGCTCATCCATCAGGAAGACCTGAACGTGATCGTACTCAAACGAGCGCTTGATGAGATCGACCACTCGCGGTAGCAGCACTTCAAGGTCAAGAATCTGGCTGGCGCTCTCGCTGACATCCGCCGAGGTCTGCAACTGGCGGGCGCGGCGTTCTGTCTGACTGAGCAGGTAGGACGCTTCGAGCGAAAGTGACGCCTGCTCTGCGAACGACTGGTAAGTTCTAAGTTCGCGTTCGGCGTGGCGCTGCGGCTCGCTTGTGCCCAGCCAGATGACGCCGATAGCACGACTGGCGACACGCAGCGGCATCACGACCACCGAGCGCACGCCCAGGCTGTCGATCCCGATCTGCGCCACATCACCGAGGCGATCATCAGTCTCAATATCGTCAATGGCGAGGATGCCATCGGTTGCCAGCAGATCCCATGCCGGGAACTGGTCACGGCCCATTGACAGGCCGGTGAGTTCCAGCGAGTCATCCGCAGTCCAACTGGCGGCGATACGGATGCTCGCGCCCGGTGAATCCCAGTGCTTGCCTTCCAGCAGACCGACAAAGGCCTGATTGGTCTGCGGGTGGATGAGATAATCGACCACCACATCGAGGATATCGGCTTCGTTGACCGCGTCGGTGAGGGCGCGGCTGGCCTGATACAGAATACTCGTCTGTTCCAGCGTGCTTTGAATCTGGTCGAAGAGCAGGATGTTATCGACCACAACCGAGGCGCTGTCGGTGACGGTGTTCAGGTAGCGGTTTTCGCTTTCTGTGAATTTTCGTGGCTGCGTAAAAGCGAGGAAGATACGCCCGCCCGGTTGATCCTTGACGCGCAGGTTGGTCGCGGCGATGGCCTGAACGCCTGCATCACGCAGCTTGACCGTTAGTTCGTCCGGCTGTTCAACGGTGTGAATGTCCTCGATGAACAATCCGGTTTCAGGAATGCGATAGTCGAGCATGACGGCACGCAACACCTCATCGTCAAGGTCTTCGCCCCGCAGGGTGAACAGCGGATACACGCCTTCGTGATCCTGATACATGCCGGGGTTGAGGTACGCACAGGCGGTTGCCGGTTCCATTGAGGCGACCGCAGCCTGCATCACGACCGCAAGCTGGTCGAGGTTGCCGGTACGACTAATCGTGGCGGTGGCGTTGTACAGCACTCCGATTTCGTTCACAGTCTTTTGCTGGCTGGTGATGAGCAGGCGGTTGTCGACGGCAGTAGTCGTCAGGTCACCCAACTGGCTGAGGACGCGTTCCTGCTCTGCCGAAAATACATTCTCAGGGCCATTCATTGCCAGCACCCAGCCGAGGGAGCGCTGACGGGTGCGCATGGGCACGCTGATAAAGCTGCGAATGCCGCGCAGCGCAAACGCCGCATGTGTCGCTGAATCCAGTTGCGTGGCGTCGATATCGTGGACAACGACAATATCATACGGGTCAAGGACGGGCAGGAAGGGTGTGAGACTTTCCAGCGGCGTCATCATGTAGCGCTCGACCTGTGGCGGATTCTCGTCATCATCGGTGAAGCCATTGGCAGAGATAATCACACCGTCATCCGGTTGCAGCAAGAAAAGCTGTTCGAGGACGACATCCAGCACTTCGTCAAGACCGCCTGCCCCGGCTAATTGCCGCTGTGCTTCGTACAGTGCGACCGTCTCGCGCAGGTTTTCCTGTAGCGTATTTTCGAGGCTTCTCAGGTTGGAAATATCCTGGAAGGCAGCGACGATGGCGGTAGTGTTGCCATCCGTATCGTGGATGGGGGCGGCGTTGACCATCAGATCAACCTGCCGGTCTTCCTGCACAATGGCGACATCGTCACTGAAGGCCGGCAGGTCTTCTTGCAGGGCGATAAAGATCGGCATTTCTTCCTGCGGGTAGTTGAGGTTTGTCCCTGTGCGGAACAGATTATAGGTGCTGATGTCGAAAGGCGCTTGAGGGTCGATGGTATGGCCTAGATACACCTCGGCCTGATCGTTGTGCAAAATCGGTTGCAGCGTGTGCGGGTCCAGCACCATGATTCCGGCGGGCATGGTGTCAACGATAGAGCGCAGGCGGCGCTGCTCGATTTCGGCCTGTGCAAACAGACGCCGGTTTTCCAGCGCGACGGCGACCTGTGCCGCCAGTGTGTTGACCAGTTCTTCGTCGCGGGCGTCCAAATCTTCAGATTCGGGGCCGCGTCCGAGTGCGATAGAGCCAAGCACCTTGCCGCCAACCGAAACCGGTGCGGCGATGTGTTTGCCGAAAAACAGCGAGAACGTCTCCGCTGCGGCGTCAAGGTGGCGCTCGTAGGTATCGGGCGCGTTGAAGATAAGGCAGGCGTTATCCAGCGCAGAATCCACCATCGGGATATGCGTATCAAGGTTGTAGCTCACACCGTCGATGGTTTCGACACCGGGCATCTGTGCGATAGTAATATCGAGGCGCTCGCGGTTCTGGTCCAACAGGCCCAGCATCCAGCGGTCGAACCCGGCGGCCTTTGCCACACGCTCGAAGACCTCGTTGAGGCTGGCTTCGAGGTCGCCGCCGATACGGTTGGCGAACTGCGACGCTTCTACCAGCGCGAGGGCGCGGCGAGCTTCTGTCTGTGCGCGTTCGGCTTCGAGTTGTGCTTCGAGGAACAACTGCTTATTCTCGATAGCGATACTCACCTGGTCGGCAACTGCCAGCAAGAAGCGCTGGTACTGCTCTCCAAACACCTCTTTACGCTTGCTTTCGAGGACGAGCACGCCAAACCAGCGCAGCCGCGACTGTACCGGGACCGCCGCCATACTCGCCACACGATTGTCGATTAAATGCTGGCGGAACTGCGGGTGTGCTTCGAGCAAGGCGTTTTCCGGCGTATCTGCGGCGACATCACCAAAGAAAGCCAGATCGTCCGATTCCTGCACGATGAGTTTGTACGGGTGATTCTTGGTATCCAGCCGCTGACCGATGTGGTCTGCGAGATCGTTAAGTTCGCTGTTCCACGCATAGGCGACTTCAAGCTGCGGAGAATCGCCTGTACTGGTAGCGGTCATCAGCACCTTGAAGGTAATTTCGACGCCGGGTTTCGCGGTGCCTTGTGTGGCATCCTGCGCAAACGGGCGCGTCAGATGTTCACGGGCCACACGGTAGATGTCGGTGGCATCGGTGGCGCTGGCAATGGCGCGGCTTGCCATGTACAGGCGGCGCGTTTCATCCAACGCTTGTTCGGTGCGTTCCAGCAGATTACGAATCTGCAATTGTGTACTCATCTGCCCCGTCAGCGCCCGGTAGACTTCGTAGTCCTCTGCGGACATTTCGTATTCGCGGTGCGAGGTGATGGTGAACAGCGCAATCGGCTGGTTGGCACTAAAGAGCGGGAACACCGCCATGAAGCGGTAGCCCTGCTGGT
>DAOTXA010000369.1:0-26546 GCA_034435595.1 Anaerolineae bacterium
TCCCGGCGGGTACGTCATCTTCATCGACTTCGTAATCGTCGTCGTCGTTATCCATGTCATCAAGGTCATCAACATACAGGGCGACCAGTTCGCCATCCACGAAGTAGAATTCGACTTCTACGGTCACACCAATGGCTACGTCATCATCGAAGTTGGCGCTGCTGGTGTCGATGGTGCGCCCGTTGATGACGATGAAGCCCTCACCGATTTCTTCCAGTGTGCCACGCACTTCGTAGTCTTCATCACGGTCGTCACTATCGTCGCTGCTGCTATCATCGCTGCTGTCGCTATCGTCGCTATCGTCGCTATCGTCGTCATCAAGCGTATCGCGCTCAATGCGGATCGCCGTCCACACCTCATCCGTGAAGACTGCATAGACTTCGGCGCGTTCCCCGGTGGTTACAGCGTCTTCAAAGGTAGCGGTGGTCGTATCCAGCGTCAGGCCACCAATGGTGATTGAGGCGTCATCCATTGCCTCGACCTCGCCTGTGATCTCGACATGCTGCTCTACATCGTCGGTGTCGTCTACATCATCCACCAAAAACACGACATACTCGCCGTCTTCCAGCGCGACATAGAGTTCGACGTACTCGCCTTCGACCAGCCGCACATCATCGTCAATCAAGGCGTCCGTCACATCGAAGACCTGGCCTTTGACATTGATGATGCTGCCATCTACAGAGTCGATAATCCCGGTAACTTCGAGGATGGTCGGGGGTGTGACGGGTTCGTCTGTTTGTGCGGCGGCAAACCCGGCAGAGACGGTGAGGATCAACAGGGTGATCAGAGTATACAGGATCGGTTTACGGTTCATGGTTTAGATTCCTTACTGATTTGATCAATACGTTATCGTTGAATGACATTCACCCATACCGTCTGGAAAACGGACAAAAGGTTTCGGTAAATTTCGGAAATCGACCGTTTACTCATCTTACACTCATAAAACCCGGCGTCGTGCTTTATCCACACTGCTTTCACGCTATAATGGCGTCAGCGTCGAAAAAACAGGCAGAGTGCATTGTTATGGAACACGTCTTCTTGAGTTACAGCCGCCGGGATACGAAGATCATGCAGCGAGTCCGCGATACCTTGATGAAAGACGGTATCGTCGTGTGGACGGACGAGACACTCGTCCCCGGCACGCCCTCGTGGATGGACGCGATTGAGGACGCCATCGACCGCGCCGATGCGCTGGTTGTGTTGCTGACGCCACACGCCAAAAAGTCGCGCTGGGTCAAAGAGGAGATGCGCTACGCTGAAATGCAGGAAGTGCGCATTTTTCCGCTGTTGGCGGGGGGAACCGAGAAGACGGCTATTCCCTTCGGCTTTATCACCGCGCAGCACCTCGATATCCGCAGTGACGACGCTTTTTACAAGGGCATGACCGAACTCATCTGGGCGATGAAAATCTATCTGGGGCTAGAGACACTCGCTGACCCCGATTACTACGAATCCGAGCCATCTGAATGGACGGAGGACGCGGGCATCGAACCCGTTCCCGCAGAGGATGAAGACAGCGGCGAACTGGAACCGGGCACACTCGACATTTTTTCACTCGATGAATCTGAACTGCCGACCTTTGACCCTGACAAGGTCGCGGATGCCATGCAACCGCCGTTGTCACGCAGTGATCTGATGGACTGGGACGGCGCGGCGGAACAGGGTATTGTCCGGTCTAATAAGGATGCCGATGCCTTTGACATCCTCGACAATCTGGAAGCGGTTGATGTTGATGATGCCGAGGCCGACCGCCTGTTTGACCCCGACGCGCTGGAAACAATCGTCAAAGAGATTCAGGGTGTCACGCCCGAATTTGAGCGCATTTTGCGTGAGAGCCGCAAGGGGTAGAGACGTACATTCATTATAGAGGAAAATACCAAATGCACCGTCTTAAGCCGATTCTGTTCGTCTTGATGTTGCTGTTCGTGCCGCCTGTGTTGATGGCGCAGGACGCCGCCGACATCCCATTGAATCCACAACCGTTCACATTCGGTACGTTTAGCGATGCGGGTGAGATTGATCTAACCTTCGGTGTGCCAGAAGGCTGGTTTGCAGCAGCGGGAGAAAACGGCATTCTTCACCACCTCGCTAATGTCGAAAACTATGCCCGCCGTCTATCCCCGATGGGCATTAGCTTCGACAACGGCGAGCAGTATATCCGCCTCAACGCACTGGCGACTGCACAGGTCAGCGCCGACCTTGAGAACCCGGATGCGGCCCGCCTGTTCCGGCGTTTCGGCATCAGTGAAGCCGGGGAGCCGCAGCCGCTCGACCTCGGTGACGGGCGCGACGTGGCGATCATCGAGCCGCTGCGCATGTTCGGCGGTCATGGCGTCGCCCTGCTGGAACAGCGCGGTGATATGCTGATCGAAATTCATGCGCTTGCCGGCGAATCCGAAGCCGATTTCATCCGCGAGTTGGCGCTGCGCGTGCTGGCGAGTTCGCTGCCAGACTCTGCGCAAGATGAGACAGACAGCGACACGGCTATCGAGCAGCGTGGCATCCACATGGATGTCAGTTTCCCGGCGTGGGTGGCGGCGTATCCGCAGATTGACGCAACGGTAAACGCCTATCTGAACGCGGCGCTGCGCGATCACATGCAGGCGATGATTGACAGCGACTTTGACTATGTGGCGATTCCGCGCCTGTTGCCCTTCAAAGTCACCTACGAAGAAGTGTCCTATGGCGAGGATATTGTAACGCTCGTGTTCACTGCTTACGCCGACTACGGCGGGCTTTACCCGGTCGATTGGCTGGATACATTGACTTTTGATACAAGCGCAGATCGCCAACTGTCAATTGGTGACCTGTTTAACGCAGATGTCGATGTGCCGGATGTACTGCGTCCCTTCGTCGAGGATGCGCTTGATCCGTCGCTGCTTGAGTCGCTGGATTTGAGCGACACCAACGCCTACGCTGTTTTCACACTCGCGCCGGACACGCTGACGCTGCTGTATCCAACAGAACGCAGCGGACCAACACACGCGGGCATGTCCCCGGTCGTCATTTCACTCGATGATCTTGCAGATGCGCTGAATCCAGCAATATTCGGGGATTAAGTGCGTCTCGCCGCGTCTTTGACAATGCGCACGAGTTCAGCGTTAGGGATTGGCTTTAAATAGAAGGTAACGCCAAAGGCTTCACACAGGGGGCGGAACTGGTCCCACCCGGAGATCATAATCAATTCTGTGCCGTCGGTGTCGAGCAGGGTCAACTGGCACAACATGTTCAGGCCGACTTCGTCGCCGACGAACACATCACACAGGCACACGTCAAAAGGGTAGCGTTCCATCAGATCGTGCGCTTCGCCCAGTGAACGCGCTGTCCGCACCAGGCAGCCGCCACGCGTCAGCACTTTGCTATACAGGCGCGTTAAAGGCCGGTCGTCTTCGATGATGAGTACACGCGGGTGCGTTGATGTGGATTCCGGCACGAAACACTCACAGGATAGCAAGATAGAATCAAGGTAAAGGTCTCCCCTTCAGCATAGCTGCCACAGCATTGAGCGTCAATAGATTTGACGGCAAGCATCTTAACTGTTACACGATTTTTACATCGCTGACGGTTAGCGATGCAGCTAAAGCAGGTTTGCACAGATTCTATTTCTACAGATTTTTCAGTTACAATTCATCCACTTCTATCAGCGGAATCACATAGATGACCGGCTCTTCATAAGGGTGCGCGGATTGGATCGCAGCGACGACAGCACGACCTTTTTCTCGTGGGCAGAACGTCTCGATGCGCCATTCATCCTCGGCGTTAATCTGCCCGACCGCGCCGGAATGCGGATTCGCGGTGTCATCTGGTTTGAAGCGTCCCACGCCATTATTTGTAAATGCGCAGTGCGTGTAATGCCCCACAATGCCGCCCCCCGCGCCAGAAATCGCATCTAACACCGCTTCGAGGTGTGATTCGGGGACGGTCGCCACGATGTAGAGACGTTTTGTGTCCATGGTCGTGTGCCTTCGCAATCTCAATATCTGTTGTGACGTGCAAACAGGCGGTTCTCGTATGTGAGAGAACCGCCCGTCTATTGTCTTTCGTTACGGTAATGAGCTAGGCGCTTGCCGTCCGCAGGCGACGTGCGCCGAAGATCACACCCACCAGCGCCAGCGCGATCAACGCCAGCAGACCAATGCCGCCCGGTTCATCGAAGAAGCCGGTTTGCGGAAGTTGCCCGCCTGTGCCGCCGCCATTGTTACCACCGGGCACACCGCCAGGGGTCGTCGGTGCGGCAGTTGCGACACCATCACCGGGATCACCACCTTCGATGGTTGGCGTGGGGTCTTCAAACAGGAGAGCGAGGGCCGTCGCTGTTGCCGCGACATCGCTCGTATCCGACGTGGCCTGTGCGGTCGGTGTCGCAACCGGACCTTCCGGTGTATTCGTCACCGGCACAGGGGTTACGGTTGGGTCAAGGAAGGCCTCGACCGTCTGCGTACCGGAGACTTCTTCCGGGCTGAGTGTAGGTGTCACGCTATCCAGTGCGTCTTGCGTCTGAGTAGCAGCGATCTGCGCGACCTGTGTCTCGTTGGCAAAGGCGACCGCTGTTCCGGTAGCTTGCTCGGCAGCGCCTTCGGCTTCCTGCGTCTGCAAAATCGAGCTTTGCGTTGCCGTCTGGTTGGCGAAAGCCGCCTGTGTCGCGTTAAAGTCCTCAATGGCGACACGGGTCTGTTCAACCGCGTTGGGACCGTCATCACGGGTCGCCAGGAACAGAATCAGCCCCAGTGCCAGAATAAACACGATAATCATCACTGCGGCGAGGATGATAAAGGCGCGGTTGGGGCCGCTGCGCTCTTCCCGTGGTTCGTCGTCGAAGAAATCCTCGTCGTACTCGTCGCCACCGCCGAAGTCAATGTCATCGTCGAGGCCGCTGAGGTCGTCTTCAGCGCCAAAATTATCGAAGCTGTCGTCACCGCCCAGATCGTCATCCAGGTCGAAACCGTCATCGAATCCACGAAGATCGTCGAGATCGTCGTCACCGCCGAAGATGTCGTCGTTATCGAAATTAAAATCGTCGTCTCTGCTCATGCAAGCCTCTCCTTATGCGACGTGCTGGACCGCATTGTTCATGTTGGCATCTGAACCGGCATCAACGGCCCAGGACTTCAAGGTTCGTCAGCGGGACGTCGACCGTCTCACCTGCCAGTAATTCTACCTGAGCAGCGCGAACGCGCAAGCCATTAGGTAGACGAATAAGACCTTCGTGTACGCCAACCACCTTTCCGGTTTGTCCCGCGTATGGATCACGCGTGACGCGAACAGTCAGCCCTTCGCGCAGCGCCAGCAGCGGGTTGGGGCGGCTGGGTCGTTTTTTACCACGCGGCGCAATGTTGAGGATAACCTCCGGGTAACGGGTTTCCCACCGGCTCGGCATATACGCATCCAGCGTAATCTGGTGCCCTGTGAACTCGTTCAGCGTCGTATACACCGCCCGACTCATGCCCATACGACCGAAGCCCTCGGTCAACAAAATCGCGCTGTTGACCACCATCACATCGTTCATGAGCGTAACATCCATGCTCGGTGCAATCAATCCGACGATACCGCGTGCTTCCACCATCTGCAAGACCTGCGCATTGATTGTCTTGTCGGTTAGAATAATCACACCCCGATACGTCATGTCGAATTCATCCTCGACGATGCTCGCCAGCCCGCCTCGCGGTTCCGGGCGCAGGGTGGCGATGGTGCGGCGATTGTTGCCCCACACGCCCTGTACCAGCGACCCAACGGCTTCGATGGTCACACCGCGCCCCGGCGTAACCCCGGTTACACGACCGCGCACACCGGCTTCGAGGTCAATCACTCCGGGAAGTTCCTGCAAGATGATACGCCCGTTTTCAATGCCGGTCACAAATCCACGTACCGGGCTAAACAGACGCTTGCCACGCGAGATATTCTTCCCGGCGAGTACGTCGCCCTCTTCGACACGACTACCCTTTGAGACATGAATCCACTCGATAGCCTTCTCGCGCTTGCGGACATCCAACTCCTCAGCCACGTCAAAAATCAGATGGCGGGCAGGCATGATGCCATTGGCGATCACATCATGCACATCGACACGCTGGCCCTCTCTGGCGCTCACCTTGCCCTGCGCTTCGTCGGGCAACATACATTCACGCTGAATCACGGTCAGTTGTGCGGCATAGCGTTGATCTGGATAGTAGGGCATGATTTATTCCAGTGATTTATAAAATCTGGCGACGCGCCGGTCAGAGCGCCCTTCGGTGTGCTTACGGCAAAAACAGGTAACGTACATTTTCGCAAACACCCTCTTAGTGATTAGTTCGTGTCTTTAGATTTTGCCGTTAGTTCTTGGGTTACGTACCTCAAAAACCAAGAACTAACGGCTTCTGAATTAATCATCATCCAGCAGGCTGGCGAACTGGTCATCCAGCGACGCATCTTTCTTCTTCGAGTCATCGTCGCCGAACAGGTCATCTAACTCGTCGTCACTGATGTTATCGGCGTTTAGCGCATCTTCGGCGGATTGTTTGCCGCGCTGCTTTTGCGCCTGTTTCGCCGCCTTCTTCTCGGCTTTCGCCTGCTTTTTGGCGTCTCTTTCGGCCTGTTTCGCCGCTTTCTTCGCCGCCTGTTCTGCGCGACGTTCTGCGCGTGATTTGCGCCTCGGCTTGCCGTCCGTCTCTGCAATCTCATCCGCTTCCAGCAGTGAGGCCAGACCATCTGGTGTGACGGGCAGTGAATCCGGCGATACTGCCAGATTCGACGCGCCGGGGGCCATTGTCGCCAGCCATTTGGGGTCAATCTCGATCACGTCATCGCCGGTCGCCTGCGAAATCCACTGCGGGATTTGCTGGGCACGCTCGGCAATATCGGGCGATGTGGTCAGCGGACGACCGCGAGCGTCGAAGGCAACCCCCGCGCTGCCGCCGCTCAAGGTCAGCCTGACGCGCTTTTTGCCGTTAATCGTCAGGCCGCGCCCGCACTTGATGCGGATGGTGACCTCACGTCCGGCGGGGGCGGGCAGTATCCAGATTTCGCCACCGTTAACGACCTGTTCCGCCGAATCACCCTCAAAGGTGATTTGCAGCGTCATGGCTGGTTTTCCCGGTACTGGGCGGCCCTGAGGACAAACCGCCATGCCCAGCGTCTCAATCGCGCCGGAATCAATGAGTTGCACGACTGCTTCCGGCTGTTGTCCGGCGACCGCCCCCAGTGCGGCAATCGCACCGTAACGATCTGCCAGCAGCATGGCGACCCCTGCGGGTTGCACAGCATCCAGTAGCAGCAGTGCCGTGTATCCGGTGTTGCCCGTTTCAGTGAACGCCGACCCCGCGCCGATCACCGCCGATACCGACAGCGGACCGGGTGCGACATTCCACGAGGGGCGTGCATCCTCGATCATCAATTGGACCGCGCTGCGCAGCAAGGCGTGTTCGATGTACAAATCACGGATTGAGGCGGGAATTGTCGATGGGCGCAGCGCTTTGTTCGCCAGATAATTGCTGATCTCCTCTGGCTTGGCGACCAGCGGCAGCCAGCGTTGAATAGACGACAGGCCGACAGCGGGCGTCGCCGCCAGTGCTTCTAATAGCAGCGGCGCACTATGACCGAGGCCGATTTCGGTGCGGATGGCGGTATGCGTGCGTCCGTTCATCGACGCTGATAAAATGCTGCTGGCACTGCCTACGTCCACGACCACGACACCGTCCTCATATTTCTGGCCCAGATACTCGGTGAGGATGTCGTAGCTTTGCGCGGTTGGCAAAATCGTGGCGTCGCCCATCTCGCGCAGGGCGGCAAAGGCGGCGCTGCGCGTCTCCTTGTAGGTGTCAAAGGCGAGGGCCAACTGTGCCCGCGCCGATTCGATATGCTCGGTGGCGATGGTCGGTTGCACGTTCTCTGCGATGTAATAGGTGGTCAGGTTGTCGAACAATTCGGCGATCTCGTCATCCAATTCCCGATTGCCCGCATACACAATCAGCGGGCGGCGCTGGCGATCGGTGAGTTGAACGGCAAGACGCACGATTTTCGCCATCTCTAGCAGGGCACTACGCGCACCCGCATCTGTGCCCCCGACGATAAACACCACATCCGGCACATTCAGCAACAGCGCATTCAGGCGCTCTTCTTCTGTGCGCCCGTCGTCCAGGTTGATCGTTGCCACAATGTCGAGATAGGTCCCGGCGGCAGCACGCAAGGCGGCGGCGATGCTCAAATCTGGCATCAGGCCGACAACGACAGCCCGCAGCGGTCGCCCCAGACTGGCAGTAATCGAGAACGCATCGACGCCGCTGCGGTCGGGGCGTTCTGGCGTGATGATGCGCCCGGTGTCATCCATGAGTTGGCGTCCGGTCGCGCTGCCAATATCGCGCAGAATCCGCTGTAAGCCGACGGCGATATTGTAGTTGGGGAACCCGTCGGTGGTGCGGCTTTCGCCGCGTGCCACCACGCGATACACACCGTCCACCACGTCAATCAGCAAGACGCGAGTATGAACGCTGCCAAAATCTACCGCCAGGGCTGAGACTTTATCCGCCATAAGGCTATATCCCGTTGAATAAGAAGCCGATGCGCTCGCTCAAAATCGTCAGGCTGGTGAGGATCGCCGCGCCGTAAAGTGCGCCCAACGTCACCGCGATGAAGCCCTGACCGACCATGCTGACGGCGCGAATGGGCCGGGAGCGAGCCGTTTCGCCGTCCGGTTCGCGCCGCCCGACATACTGGAAGTAAATCAAGGTGCTGATGACGCCGACCAGCACGACCACCGCGTCTAACAGATCGCGGCCTTCAGTGTTGCGGCCCGCGTCAGCGGTCGCCTGCGTCAATGGAATCAGCGTGCCCGTCACTGCGCCGACGATTGCCACTGCCGCGCCGACACCGATAATGAACGCGAGGCCGAGGTTGCCATAAGGTGCAAGTTGGGTACTCGCTTTGAGCAGCAGCAGCGCCACCAGAAAGAAGGGCACGATGCCTACCAGTGCCTCGCCAACACTGCCGCCACCGATGGTTTCCTCTACCCAGGGGATCACCACGCTTTCGGTGGTGACAATCGCCACGAAACCCGCTGCCAGCCCCACAAACACGTAGACCGCCAGCCGGTACAGGAAGTTATCGCCCAGCAGATAGCTAAAGACCATCAGCGTCAGGACGAAGCCCGCAATCAGGCCGATTTCTTCGACGTTCACTCTGATTTCTCCTGGCTTTGTCTGAATCGCCGTAGCGCATAGTTGACCGCCAGTGCGATCACGAAAACGACGACAAAGCGTTCTACAGCACCAAACCCCTGCTGGTATAAGAAGGCTGTCACCGGCCCCATGACTACGATGATAACCGCGAACAGGATACCCAGTTGTAAAAGCGTATTGCCCTCTTTCACGATTCACCCCTCCGTCTGCGGAGCATTGCCCGCACCAGATTGACCAGTGTTCCCGCAAAGATCACCGTAATGGCTGCCACCAGCCCAAGTGTCATCGCGTACCAGCGAGCGTCCCGGTCAGATTCAGCATCAGCATCCGGCGGGAAAAAGGCGAACAACACCGGGTCCGCCGCCGGATCATCCACGAACGAATCCGGCGCGGCGGGTTCTGCACCGGGGACAGCGGGTTCGGGTGTTTCTTCCTGCTGTTTCACAGGTGCGCCCGGTATCGCTTTGCCGCTACTGTCTTCTGGCGTGGGGGTCGCTGGCGGTGTCACCAGGGAAGAAGGCGCGATCTCGATTTCGATGGTCAGCAGGCTGGCGGCAATCCACCCGGTTGCCGGTTCGCCTTCGGTCGGCAGTTCGACCTGGTACCATGTCGCGTCAGCATTTTCCCCGATGATAAGCACCCGCGCCCCGTTTGCCAGCGAGCCAATCGGCGGATTGCTGGTGCTGTCGTCCCCGCGCACATTGATGCGCGGCGTGGTCGCATTGACGACGCCGAAGCGTGTCAACGATACCTCGCTGGTTGGCAGCGCGGTGACCGTTGGCGTCAATGTCGGCGTTTCGGTCAGGGTTGCGGTCGGTGTTGGCGTTACCGTGGGTGTGAGCGTAGGCGTTGCCGTGGGCGCGTCCGTCGGAACGACAGTTGGCGTTTCTGTGGGGACCGGTGTGTTTTCGTTCGGCGGCAGCCCCTCGCCCGCGCCTTCTTCAGCCGTTGGTTGCACGGTGATTTCCGGCGTCACTTCGGGTGTTGTTTCCGGTGTTGTTTCAGGTGTCGTTTCAGGAATGATGATGCCGTCACGCGGTTCGTCCGTCTCAGCAGGGGTTTCATCCGTCGCAGGCGGTGATGGCGGGATGTCCAGTGCGGGAACGCCTTCGCCGACCATCATCTGGCGATAGGTATATGCGCCCTCGTAACCGACAATCAGGCCAGCAATCGCGCTATCCACACCATTCGCCGCGCTCAGATAGGGTTCTGCCAGTGGCGCAGCCGCCGCGCCCGTCATCGCCAGCAGCGGAGAATTCGTCTGCGGTGCGACCTGTTCTGCCCAGGCACGCACGCCGCCGGCACGTTCGGCAATTACGACGATCAGCGCGAAATCGTCCAGCGACTCGATATCGAGGCCGGTATCGCTGCCATCAATGCCCGTTCCGGTCAATGCGCCGATGTTCTCGCTGAAGTTGCGCAAGCCGGTGATATCGCCGACGAGATAGCGCCCAATCACGTAGTTTTCGTTGGCACTGATGGGGAACAACGCGGCGGCGTCTTCAGCAATCGTATCTACCAGCCCGCCGACGTGTAGCAATCCGGTTGGGTTGCTGCCGACGATCACGGGGAATGCACCCCGCACAAACAGATGGCGCAGCAGCGTATCGGCAGCCGGATCGAGTTCGGCGGCCCCGGTTGGCCCGTATTCAACGGCGACGAGAACGCGATTTCCAGCTTCGAGCGTTTCGACCCGCTCGAAGAAATCCATGCTCGCGCTTCCTGCGGCAAAGCTGCTTTCCGGCAGATCGCCCACGCGCACATTGTCCAGATCAGGGATGAAGGGCAGTGCCACAGCCAGCAGCAGAATCGCGGAGATCACGATACGATCTATCTTGAGGCCGCGCAGCAACTCGCCACGCCGACGCACAGGCCGTGCCTTATCTGATTCTGCTTCTTCGTCAAATGCGCCTTCTGCCGCGGCAACGACTGCGCCGCCCGTCCCGGCGATAGCCTGCAATGCGGCGACACGCGCCTGTTGATTGCCTGTGAGTTCCGCGCTTTCACTAATCGTAGCATCCGAGGCCATCTCGAATGAGGCAGGCGGCAGCGTCTCTTCGACATCCGGCAGCAATTCTGCCAGTATTGGGGAAATGGCCCCGCTTTGCGGCGGCGGAAGTTGATCGCCGCGCTCGTGAAGCGATTGCATCCGTGGAGAAAGTTCTTCCAGCGGGCGGTCCTTCTGACCGCGCACAAACGCCCGGTTAGACGCACTGCTCGCTGTCGGGCCAACATCTACCAGCCATTCCGGGCGTTCGGGCTGCAAACCGCCGGGTTCGCCGGTATCTGGCAGCAACATGTCGCTGTCTGGCGCTTCTTCGTCTTCGTCTTCGACACCGGCGAAAATGTCCGCGTCGAGATCGACAGCAAACGGGTCTTGCAACTCGCCCGTTTGCGGCAGGGCGAGGGCCGCGTCATCGTTCCCCAGTGTGGCGAGGAACTCGTCAACATCCTGAAATTGCGGAATTTCGTCCCCGTCATCGTCGCTGACATCCGCGCCTAGTTCTGCCAGGAAACCGGCATCGGCGGGGATCACGCCGCTATCGTCAGGGTCCAGGCGTAGCGGCTCATCGCTAAGACCGGGGATTTTACTGCGTTCGATCACCTCGGTCTGCTCGTCGGCAGCCTCACCAATATCCTCAATTTCGCGCATCCAGTCGAGGTTGTCAGTGCCGGGTTCAGCGGGTTGCTCTTCCTCGCCGAACCAGTCGAAGCCGTCACTGTCGTCGGCATCCACACCTTCGAGCGTCGTCTCTTCATCGAAGTCGAAGTCTTCGCCGACCTCAGCAAAAGGATCGGCGGCGACCGCCTGCCCATAGATCGGGTCGTCCTCCGGCTGCTCTTCATTCTGGTCTTCATCAAGCGCGAAGAGGAAATCGAGGTCGCCCGCTTCTTCGGTTTCGGCGGGTTCTGCGGCCTGCGGCGGCTGCGCGGCGACCTGATCGGTTTCGATGACCGTCGGGTCTTCATCGGCATCCAACCCCGATAAAACGGCGAAAATATCTTCAGAATCGCCCTCTTCGTCCTCAAAGTTGAAGGCGTCATCTGTCTCGGCGGCGGGCACATCCACCAGCCCACTGTCTTCATCGCCGAACATCGTATCGAGATCGACGTTTTGCAGGCTATCGGTAGACACCCGGACCGGGGGTTCTTCGCCTTCTTCTTCAGGGCGTTCCAGCCCCAGTGACTCAAAGAAGTCCTCGGCCTCTTCCTCGCGTTCATCGAAGAAACTGCTAAGTTCCTCGCTGTCTTCGTCCATTGACCCGAACGGGTTATCGTCGTCCTCGGTCAGTTCCAGCGCTGCGTGGAAATCATCGTCGGTGTCGCCTGCATCGTCGTCATTGAGGAAGAAGTCGCTCAGGCTGTCGGTGACCGGAACCGTATTCGGATCCCCGAACGCAGGTTCAGACTCCGCCGTAGGTTCTTCGTCGAAGTCCGGTTCTTCACCAAACAGCGGCGCTTCTTCAAATTCAAGTTCCTCAAATTCGGAGGCGACCGCGTCGGGATCGGGTAAATCGTCCAGCAGTGAATCCGCCGCCTCACCCGTGTCGCTCAGTTGATCGGTGGTGATTTCGGGCAAGTCAAGTTCGCCACTGTCGGTGACTTCGCCCAAATCATCGCGCAAATCGTCGTGTTCCAGCGCCAGTTCGCCAGATTCCGTCTGGGCCGCCGTGATTTCGCCTGTTTCATCCGAGGCGATGAGATCGTCAAGCAAGTTGCCTGTGTCCTCGGTGAGTTCGCTCAACAGATCGAACTCGCCTTCGGTGTCTATCTCCGACGTATCCGCCAGCAGATCATCGACCACATCCGCGCCGCCGGTCAACTCGCCCAGCAGATCGAAACCTTCTTCGGGTCCGCTGTCTTCCAGATCGAAATCGTCATCGCCAAACAGCGACTCAAATTCGCCGGTATCTATACTATCTGGAGCAGGTGCAGCCCCCGGTGTACCCGCATCGCCAGCGAAATCGGCGTCGGGTTCGTCGTCATCCATACCCGCCAACCACGGCGGCAGATCGCCGTCATCGTCGCCAGATGTCGCGGCCTGTGGCGTCTCTGCCCACTCAGACTCAGGTTCCCCGCCCCCAAACAGCGACTCAAGTTCGTCGTCGGCGCTCACCGGACCGGTCACGGCTTCATCGTCGGCGTCAAGCATCATGCTGCTAAAATCGCCCGTTTCCTCGTCCTGCGGGAAGGCGAACATGCCGCTATCAGGGGTGTCATCAATCAGATCGTCGGACGGCTGCGGCGAGCGCGTGGCCTCGGCGCGGGCGTCGGCCTCCACAATCCAATCAGGGATGTCGCTATCTTCTTCTGATGGGGATTCTTCTGATGAGAATGCGTCTATCGCAGACAATTCGCCCGTCATCGGTTCGGCGTCGCGCAGCCATTCAGGGATTTCGTCGTCGTCCCCCGCCGGGACTTCGTCCACCGGCGTGAGTTCGCCCGTCATCGGTTCGGCGTCGCGCAGCCATTCGGGAACCTCGTCATCGTCCGCGCCATCTGCTTCAGGGGGTGTTGCGTCGAAATCATCATCGTCGTCGTCAAAGCCAGACGCTTGCATCCAGCCGGGCAGTTCGGCACCCGTACCCGGTTCATCCGTGGCGTCAGAATCTGGCACAGCGGCGAATTCGCCCGTAGCCTCCCCGCTCATCCAATCAGGCAGTTCGCCGGGATCATTGTCTGTGCTGCTATCGTCCATGGCGGCAGGCTCTGCAAACGGATCAGCATCGTCTGCGCTGCTATCGTCCATTTCACTTAACCACGGCGGAAGTTCGATCTCGCCTTCCGGTTCAACTGTGCCGCCTTCGCTCTCACCAATCGCCGGATTATACGAGAACACATCCGACTCGTCTTCTGCGTCAAGATCGAGGCGCGTATCGGCGGCATCCAGCGAGAGGTCATCCTCCGCCGGTTCTTGCGCATCGCCGTCAGCATCGTCTTGTAGCCAGGATAGCTCACCCGTAACGCCAAGGCGGTTCGAGTCGCCAGCAGCGGATGCCGCCTCGTCGCCGTCATCGCGCAGCCAATCCAGCGAAAGATCATCGCTATCGTCGTTATTGTCGTCGTTGTCCCCGTCGCCGGGGTCACGCAGCCAATCGAGATCGTCCGAGTAGTCGTCGCTCATACGCCTCACCTATTCGCGGTACGAACGATCCTGCCCGATCAAAACCCGCACACCCGTTACCAGCGTCGCCAGTGCGATGCCGATAAGGATGCCCCGCGCACCACCGCTGACGGGTGTCGCCAGCAGCCAGTCGCGTAGTTCGCCCATCACATCAAGTTCTGCGAAGGGCAGCGCACCGACCAGCACCAGCAGCAGTGCCGTCACGAACAACGCCGCCGACCAGGTAACGCGACGACGCATCAGGCGGTACGCCCCGTACACCAGCGCAAAAAACAGCAGGGCAGCAAGGGCAGATTCAACCGAGATCAAAACCGTATCGAGCAGGACAGGGGTCAATTCAGGGTCGTCGGAGCCGCGCTCCGCGACATATGCGCCAATCACCAGCGCGAAACTCAACAGTAACATCAGACTGTTGACCGGGCCGCGATTGCGCGGGCGCACGCGCCGCACATGCACGACCAGCAAATTCAATACGCCGAGCAGCACCAGCAGCGCGGCGGTAATCGTCACCAACTGTAGGAATACGCCTGCAATCGCGCCCAGCGTATCCACCAATTCGCCGGGGACACCCATTTCCTCGGTCAACAGCAAGCCGAAGGTGGTGATGAACCCGACGCTAATTGTAATCGCGGTCGCAATCGCCGCGCCAAATCTAACACGCATACGTTAGCTCCCGGCCACGACGCCGCTGATAAAGGCGATCAAGAGGATGAGAATCAGCGTCCAGCGCAACATATCCGCCGTGACCATGCCCGCTACCTGAGACGCGCCACCTTCCAGATAGGCCCCGGCTGCAAACACTTCTTCACCGATTAGCGGATCGTCGGTCAGCGCATAGGCAACCGCTTGCCCTTCGAGGTCGTCGCTGACGGCGACCGCAGGCAAGCCCCGCCGCGCACCCGCGTCCAGCATCAAGCCAATTTCTGGCCCGAAGCGTCCGGCGAGGACCTGACCGCCCAGTTTTTCGTCGTGCATCATGGCGGTAACAGCAGCGGCAAAGGCCAGCGAGCGCGTTCCCGATGGCAGCCAGCGCACACGACCGGGTTGCAGCGCGTCAAGACGCTGGCGAGCAGCGTAAGCGCGGCGGAGTGTATCTTGCCCGACAGGTAGGGCACTGGCGTCAGTTAATGTGAATACCGGAGGGGTATCGCCAATCGCGGCGGATCGCGCCACCTGATAGGCGAGTTCTGCACTGGTGACCGAAAGCAGTGTCGTTTCTCCACCGACCCCGGAACTACCGAGGGACAGGTGCAGCGGTTGGTCGGCCTCAATAGAGCGGCTGACCAGCGCAGGCAGATTGGCGTATGCGTCGATGGGACGCAGTGGGAACAGATCGCGCCGCCGCCGGATGAACTGCGTCACGATCAGCACGAGCACCAGCGCCAGCACAATAGCCATCAGCGCGAGTAATTGGTTGGTGCTGTCCATAGCGCTTTTCCTTCCCTCCCATGCAAACCCATGCGAAAGCGGGGGCACGCAGTGTGCCCCGGCCTATTTTGTGGATTCAGTCGCGCAGTTCGTCTAACTGCGCTCTTAAGGCATCCACTCCACCCGGTTTCTCTAAAGCCTGGGCGATCCCGGCGGCGGCATCGCGCCACAGGTGCCCGCCCATAATCCCCAGTAATGGCTGCGCTACATAAAGTAGTTGCGCACCCAGCGGCCCCAGCGGAGCCAGTGCGTCCAGCGCAACGCCCAACGGACCGTCAAGGTCACGCTTGTGAAGCTGAGTCAGCCAGTCAGTACGGGTCGAGTCATCCATACACGCGAGTATAGCACAGCCCCCATAGGCGCGAAACTTGATGCAACGTTTGATTTGGCGTTAGATTCGGTATGTAGATCGAGATATAGTGCAATTGGCAGGCGATATGCTATCAAATGCAAAAAAGTAAGGGGAAACGACAGGGTTCTCATCTCCACTTACGGCAAAGCACACGCCAATCGAAGGAATGTAAACAGCAGGGGAATATGTCTGCATCAAACACAAGGGTCCTCATTCTTCTGGCAAATTTCGCACCGATTTCTGCGCAAAAGCCGCACAATCTTACGCAACATGGATGTTACACTAGATTGTGAAGCAATTCACTAATAAGGGTGCGACATATGCAAAACACACAGACTCCGATCATCAATGACATGGCGATTGACTTCGATACAAAACGCCACTGCCCCAACTATGATGCCTGTCCCATCATTGAACACTTTAGCCCCAACAAGAGTGCTTTATTTAAGGAAATCTACTGCTTCGGCGCGTATGAAACCTGCGCCCGTCACGAGCGCAAAGCCGCCGGAGAAGAAGTCCCGCCCAATTTGTTACCACACGGCAAGCGTCTGCGGCGCTAAACCACAGTCCATACGATCAATCTGTCTGACCGATCTGAGAAGGTGAACAGGTACACAAGTTTTTGATGCGATTTTTCTGATTCTACCGGAATTGGTGGAAAAAGTGATTCCATCAAAAAAATTTTGGAGCCATCAGCTAAAGCCGACGGCTCCAAATTGCGCCGGAAGCGCACCGGGATTTAGGGTGAGGGGCATTTCAAATAGCTTCTCAGCATCCGGCGACAAATCAGCGCCAGAAAAGAATCGCATTGCCCTGTTCACGCCCCGCGTTCTAAGCCCACACTCAGGCATCATCCGCTATAATAGAAAAAACGCACCATCGCAAAATTTGGTGCATTCCCCGTTAGCACATCGTTCAATCAAGAATCAGGCAAGGATCGCAATATGGGTATCCTCGGCAACAAGAATCGCCGCTCGCAGGAGCGCGAAATGAAAGACAACGGTCGCCTGCCACCGGGCCAATCGCTGACCACCAAGTTCCCGGTACTGACCTATGGCCCCAACCCCAAATTCGACCCGACGACATGGGACCTTCGCGTATTTGGTGAGGTCAAAGAGGAAAAGAAATGGTCGTGGGATGAGTTTACCAGCCTGCCGACCGTCACCATCACCACCGATATTCACTGTGTCACCCGCTGGAGCAAGTTCGACACCACCTGGGAAGGCGTCCTGTTCCGCGACTTCGTGAACCTGTTCGGCATCACCGACAAAGCGCAGCACGTCATCGCCCACTGCGACTATGGTTATACGACCAACGTCCCGCTTAAGGACATGATGCACGACAACATCTTGCTGGCGTACAAGTACGACGGCGAGTTCCTTGACCCCGATCACGGCGCACCTGTGCGCACACTGGTGCCGCACCTGTATTTCTGGAAGAGCGCCAAGTTTCTACGCGCACTGGAATTTAGCTCCGTCGATAAGCCGGGATTCTGGGAAAAGGCCGGGTATCACAACTACGGCGACCCGTTCAAAGAAGAACGTTACGGTCGGCGCGGATTCTTCTAAAGCGCAGTCTATGCTAACTGAGTTGTCTACAGCGCCCCGCCATTGTGCGGGGTGTTTTCGTCTCGAACTATCGCCGCGAATTGCGCCAAATTACATCAGCGCCGATAATGCCTCTGTCGGAACGTTCAGGGAGAACATCATGCGAAAATTCATCACAACCTTGCTCTGTCTGTTTATGTTGGTCGCGGTAATGGGAGCCTCAGTAATCGGCGTCGCGGCGCAGGACGAAGAAGAACCGGAGTCAGTCACCCTCAACTTCACCGAGGAGCAGATCAACGCCCGTCTTGCCGAACGCGAGGGGCAATTTTCATGGATTGTCGATTTTGAGGAAAGCGTCGCCGAACTCTCCACCACCATTGAACGCAATGACAATGTGTTCAACGTCGTCATTATCATCATCGGCGCGACGGGTGGCGAAGGTATGGGCGGTGGCATCTTCAACGCGATTGACTTTGAAGTCACCGACGCCGACGGCAACCCGCTCGAAAACGTGCCACAACGTGCGATTGACGCCGGACTTATGGAATTTGAACGGGTCATGCGCGGGGAAATTCGCAGCTTAATGGACGCCTCATCACCGCTTCTGGCCCTATCCAGTGTCTTGATTCAGGAAGATACGGTCAGCGTCGAATTTATGATGGGTGATGAGAGCGAGCGCGGGTTCAACATCGGGATGCCGCCCAACGTCACCGAAAATGAGGACGGCACGCTGACCGTCAGCATCACCGAGGACATGCTCAACGAGGCGATGACCGCGATTAGCGACCGCCGCGAAAATATCCTTAGCCTGACCGCGCAGATTGACGGGTTTACGGTAGAGATTGAGGGAGTCAATGCGGGGCTGCTCGATTTTAACATCGGGATGCCGCCGACGGTGACAGAGGCGCTGTGTAACAACGAGATCATTGAAGGTACAGTGGTGTTCGTCGTCGATCACAAAGCCGATGACATCGCCGATATCGTCTTCGCTGACAGTGGCGAACCGCTGACCTGTGGCGATACGATTTTGCCGGAACGCCCGTCACAGCGGATCATCGCTATCTTGATTGCCTTTATGGACCGTTACGTCCGCTTACAGACACGTGGCGGCGAAGTCATCGACTACGAACTCGCCCCCGGTGTGATCGAACTGCTCATTATGCCGCCGCAACGTCCCGCAGGCGAACCCGGAGCAGACAACGACGGATAAACAGTAGCAAGCGGGCCGCATTTTTGCGGCCCCTTGATCAGCTTAGATAATGCGAATATCGGATAAGAAAACCTGCTGAAAGCTAAAAGCCTGTATGTAAATTCATTTATGGCGCGGCTTGCGGCGGGTTCAAAGCCTGTCACGAAGTAGGGAGGGCGGTCGTTGTCGTTTGATGTTCATTGTTTGCCCGCATTTGTGGCAGCACGATTCGCACCGTTGTCCCCTCACCGGGGGCGCTGTCGATTTCGATTTGACCGTCGTGCAGTTCCACGATCTTCTTGACGATGGGCAAACCGAGGCCGAATCCGCGAGTGGTCCCTGCCTTATCAGCGCGATAGAAGCGCTCAAAGACCTGCGGCAACTCCTGTTCACGGATACCCGCACCGGTATCCACCACCTCAATGTAGATATGTTGGTTGCGCACGTTGATGTGCATCGTAATTGTGCCGCCCTGTGGGGTAAAGCGTATGGCGTTATCCACGAGTTCGGTGAGGGCATGATTCAAGTAGGTGCGGTCCCCGTGGTAGATGATTGGGGACGTACACTCTACTATAAAGTGGATGCCTCGTTCCTGAAGGCTCGCATGTTGTGAAGTCGAGATTGCCGAGGCAATGTGACATAGATTTATGTCTTCGGCATCTGCTTTGTCAAGAATATCCAGCTTCGCCATCAATGTCAGCATATTGAGCAGATCGGTGACATGGCTCACCTGTGCTTGAATGTTGTTGAAATAGTTCTCTTTGCGTTCGTCTTTGCAGCGACTGAGCATATATGCAGATGAATTGATGATCGATAGCGGCGTTCTGAACTCGTGCGATGACAGGGTGACGAAGGTCGCCAGCAACTCTGTGCGTTTGCGTTCCAGCGCCAGTTCGATCTCTTGCTGCTGCACCTGCTTGCGCCTCGTGATGTCGGTGTGCGTCCCGATGACGCGCACGACTTTGCCCGCTTCGTCGCGCATGTTGGATGCCCGCCCAAGAATCCAGCGATAGTTCCCGTCTTTGTGACGCAGGCGGTACTCCACTGAGAAAGCATCGGTGTCGCCGTCAATCACGGGCTTGCAAATCGCCAGTACGCGCTCTTTGTCGTCTGGATGCAGGCGCTTTTCCCATTCTTCGCTGTTGTGAGTGAATTCATACGGTCCATAGCCCAGAATCTGCATATAGCGCGGTGAATAATATACGTTTTCATCCCCTGCCCAGTCCCAGATACCATCGTTGACGTGATGCACCAGCTTGCGATAGCGTTCTTCGCTGCGGCTGAGTTCGACAAGCTGGCGACGGTCTGCCTGTACACGATAGTTGAGGAAGAAGGCCGTGATGAGGATGACCAGCGTGCTGTTGATAAGGTATCCCCTGGCATGGTCGTACTCACTGCCGGGGCCAAATGCCATGAAAATAATCACCCCTGAGATCGTCAGGAAGGTGACGATGGTGAGCGCACGGGCAGATAGCATGACGCCTGCCATAATGACTGGCAGCACGAAATAGAATGTCGCCGTGCCATAGCTTTCGTCACTGCCGAAGGCAAGAATGAAATACAAGTAAATCGACAGTGCGATGATGATGCCATAGATAGCCGCCCTAAAGTGACGGGTGCGGCTGACAGCATAGGCTACGCTGACCAAGCTCATCGCCGCCAAAACGAATACAGCGCCGAGTGGGTCAGGAGCGAGGAATATCACTACAACGGTGTAGATGGAAAGTAATCCCATTAAGGCAAGGAGTAAAGCACTAAAGAACCGGGCCAGCGCTTGCTCTGCTTCGTCAGTGATCTGTGTTGAAGGTGAAATGAGACGGTTCCACAAGGCCAGTATCCAAACCATAAAGCGACCTATTCCTCGACATCGTACCTTAAGTATAGGCCAAACGGCAGCGACTGTTTATTTGCGAAGAATTGCTATAATGCAAAATAGTTATTCATTCTCGATTTTCTCAATTTGCTTGACTCTTCAACCGCTTTTACGTTAGACTTTAATTATGAAATGTTGGATCAGTGGAAGGAGTTGGCGCGACTATATGCTTGTGCTTGACGAAAACCAACCACATAGTTTCATAACATCCGTCACCTGAGACGGAATCCCATCTCTTCCTGGAGATGATAAATAGAAACAACCATGCAACGCGCCGCACAGTCGGCGCGTTTGCCGTTATATGGGCAGAGTCGGCACAACGCGGCAGCGTCGCAATTGTCCTATGGCATACGACCGCGATTACGGCTATGCTTGTGTGATCTCTTCCGTGTGATTCGCTGCGATAAACCCACATGACCGCAATCAACACTCCAGAAATCACCATGACCCGTAAATCCGAGTTCCTCGCCGGGGTACGGGCGATACTGCCGCTGATTCTGGGGGCGATTCCGTTCGGGATCATCTTCGGGGCGCTGGGCGTCAATGCCGGGTTATCGCAGGCGGCGACACTGGGTATGTCGTTGTTCGTGTTCGCCGGGTCGGCGCAGTTCGTGGCGGCGGGGTTACTCGCGGAAGGAGCCGGAGTCGCTCTCATCGTGCTGACGACGTTCGTCGTCAATTTGCGTCACGCGCTGTATAGTGCCTCACTCGCACCCTTCATGAAGCATCTGCCGCATCGCTGGCTGATTCCGCTCGGCTTCTGGCTGACCGACGAATCATATGCGGTCGTCATCCAGCGCATGAACCAGCCGGATACCAGCCCGTATAAACACTGGTTCTACTTCGGCTCGGCAGTGACGATGTATTCTAACTGGCAGATATGCACCGTGATCGGCATCTTCGCGGGCAGCAACGAGGCGATCCAGTCGCTTGGCCTCGATTTTGCGATGGTGGTGACGTTCATCGGGATTGTTGTGCCGCTGCTGGTAACGCGTCCGCTGTTGCTGTCGGCGGTGTCGGCGGGGATCGGTGCGCTGGTCTTTGATGGTTTGCCCAACAACCTCGGCCTGATGGCTGGCGCAGTGATCGGTATCGCCGCCGGGTACTTTGCAGAATCGCTGGCAGAGTCGGGTGAGGATGGGGCGAATCACGCGGAGTAACCTCCGTGTCCGGCAGTGTCGTATCTTGATCTTCGGTCGTTGATCTTTTCCCCTTTTCTCTCATTCCCCTTATGCTTTCGTCTTTATCCCTTTGACTTTGACCGCTACAATCGCCATATTGGATTCACACATATTGAAACGGGAATCGTCCATGCACAAATCGCGTGTACTGGTCCTTATCATCGCCATATGCCTTGCACTGACCGTCCGTGTCTTTGCACAGACAGCGACTGAACCGGAAATTCTGCTCAACGACGACACCTACAGCTTGACCGACGCCGCGCTTCGTGACGAGATTGACGCCTTCGGGCAAACAATTCAGGTCGCGGGCGGCTTTTTGACCAACGAAAGCGAGGCCGCACTGACCAACGTCACCATCTTCGCCGATATCCTCGCCGGGGATACGGTCATTGGTGAAGGCATCGGCTTTTTGACCGATGCCTGCGGACTTGGCCTGCTGCCGGATTTCGCCTTTCAGCCCGGTGCAACACAGGCGTTCAACGTCAGCGTGGAGTTGTTCGACGAGGGGGATATCACGACGATTGAACTGTTCGTGCAGGGCGTGACGACCGAACCAGACACCGACCCCGAATTCGCGGCGGTCGTCGGCATTGAGCAGATCAGCGACCGCGAGGTGGTCAACGTCGAATTCTTCGACGACGGTTCCGGCGGATTGCGCTACGGCGTCGGCTGTGATCAGAATGTGTTCATCAATCAGGACTGGTATCGCTATGACCCTGAAACCGGGGAAAGTATAGAAGTGCTGCACCCGAATACAGGTGACATCACCCCGGCGCTGCTGAATCAGGTCGGCCTTACGGACCCGGTCCTGCTCAATCGCTCTTTCCTGATGTACCCGCCCAATGACCGCCGCATCATCTACCAGACCCGCATCAACGAAGTGCTGACCGCCGAACCGGATGGATCGTTTAAGCGGTTAATCTGGGACGATCTGTCGCGCCACAGTTTGCAGGGCTTTATCTGGTTGCCCGGTGGACGTTTTATGGCCTATTACTTTGGCGCATATGGCGAGGACGTGCGCTATTTCACTGCGAGTATGGCTGGACAGCGCGTCAGCGCGTCGATTTACAACGTGCAAACCTCGAAGATCGTGCCCGGTCCGCTGCCGGATGGAGCACGGGTCGTGCTGGCAGAAACTATTGACGGTGTGACGGGCTACTGGCTGCGCGGGACCTTCTTCGAAGACCTGACGTTGTTGTTCGAGGGCGAGTTTCCCGGTAATAACTATCCCGCGCCGCTCTACGTCAATCGCGGCGAGGAAGACATCATCTATATCGTGCGCGACGTAGACGGTGTGCCGCTGTTGCAATGCTTTGACACGGTGACTCAGCAACTCAATAGTCTGACCGCGCTGCCGCTGAATATCGACACCGAACACCGCGCATGGACGTTTCTATCACCAGACCGCACCACGCTGGCCCTCGCTGCCGATGGGGTCAAGGGCGGGCTGTGGCTGATTGATCTGGAGACGTTCGGCGTGTGCGGCGCTCCGCTGGCGGGGTAGGTCCGAATCCGCCGCCCGGTGATAATTTGATGCTGTCAACGACCACCCGCTAACACGGGTGGTTTCCGGCGATGACTTCACCATCCTACCTCTAAAAATTTACGCACATTTGTTCGCTATCGCCTTGTCGCCATTCCCGCATTGACTCTATAATGAGAGACAGCCGTTTACTCGATGGAGCGTAATAGTCGCCCATGTCGCAAGCCAACCCCGCGAATCCCAGTGTGTTTATCTCCTATGCGCGTGAGGACGCCCGCGAAATTGCCGTTCAACTGCGCGACGATCTGACCGCCGCCGGACACGCCGCATGGCTCGATCTTTCTGGCATCAGCGCCGGGGCCGCGTGGGAACAGGAAATCGAGCAGGCGATCTCGTCTGCTGATGTATTTCTGGCGCTGATGAGCGTCGGCTCGTATGTGAGCGATATCTGCCGCGCAGAGCAATCCCGCGCTCTGCGCAAACACAAGCGCCTCATCCCCATTTTGTTGGATGAAGACGCTGATCGTCCGCTGGCGCTGGAAACGCGCAACTACATCAATCTGACCAAACCAGAGCGTTACGCCACGGCCTTGCAAGCGATTATTCAGGCCATCGCCACCGGGCAGATTCCCGCACCGCGCCTGACGGGTTCCGGCGGCATCACGACAACGCAGCCCGCCCCACCAGTAGAAGTCCCCAAACGCCAGCAAAAACGCGATTCACGCGCTTTCCGGCGCTATCTGGCGGACCTGCGCGAAGAGTCATGGCTGGGTGCGCGTCACTGGTGGCCTAATTTTCTGTTCTACTATGCGGATGTGCAAACCATCGCTAACGTGTTGACCGCTGGCGCACTCAATTCACCCGCCACCAATCGCCGTTCAAAAAGCCGCTACGATCATGACGTGCGTCTGTTCTTTCGCCCGCGCACGCCGGAACTGTTCAGCCGTGAAGGGTGTCGCCCGGAAGCGCAGCGTCACGACGATGCGTGTACCGTCCCGGTGTATCTGCTGTTCGACAGCGAAGCGCTGCTCATTGACGCCGACACGCGCTTCTGCGAAGGTGACCCGGTGACGGTCAACAAGACGTACAAGGCGGCGTCCTACTTCCGCGATTTGCCCTTTGACCTGATCTACCATGACTCCTGGTTTCGCAGTGATGAGCGCGACGAAATCATGCAGGCGCGGCGTGCACAGGTGATCGTGCCGAATACACTGCCGCTGATGCATCTGCGGCATATCTGGTGTCGATCTGCCGCCGAATACGAGACGCTGCGTTCTTTGCTGCCCGTCGAGACATGGGCACAGTGGCGCAACACCGTCACCGCACGCGCCGATTACGTGCTGTTTAATCGCAAGTGGGTGTATGTAGACGAAGCGACACTGCTTTCAGACGCGATTCACCTGCGCCTGAACCCGTGTGACGCCCGCGAATCCGCCGACTGTGGGCCGTTCGATGTCCGCGCCGACTTCAGCCACCTTGATTCCGGTGGCAGCAACGGCAAGCGCGGGAACGGATCAATTTATCGTGTAGAGATTCCCGCCTATGCACCGGATAGCACGTTGACCCTTAGCGTTCCGGTGAACGGTGCGTATGCGGTCCGCGTATACTTCGATGATGCACTGGTATATGCGGGTGAGTTCCGCCAAGAACCTGCTGTATATTAACAAGTGGGCCGACCGTCACCGCACCGGTGAATAGCGGCTTAGTCGTCACCCTGTGTTGCAGCCGGGAATGATATGATCGTTGGTGTAACGGTCGGCGTTGGCGATGTAACCGGCTCAATTTGCTGCTCGTTTTCCTCTATCACCTCTATCAGTTTAATCAGGGGCGCAGTTCGCCGGCATAACGCGAATAAGCACGCAGGCGTGTATTGGTTACGCTTTCGCAAACGATTGCGAACTTGCCACCGTCTGTTGTAGGTTGTAGATTGAAGGGGAATTTGACCATCGTCTACAGGGTGCGCAATCGCGCAGATCGGACGGATCGCTATGCAGGAGCAAATTCTGCATCTAACGGCAGAAATTGGGCGAATCGCCCAGCACGCCGCCAGTGAAGATGCCTTGCTCGCAGGGATACTCGATCAATTTATCGCGTTTAGCGGGGCATATCAGGGCAAAATTGGGCGTGTGCGCGGTCAGACTGTCACCTATGCCACCCGCAACGCCTACGATCCTGTGCCGCTGGATGTAGGATTTAGCCCGACCGGGCAGTCCATCGCAGAAGGTACGCTCATTTATGTGCCGGATGTGCGCCAGCACCCCGTTGTGACCGACCGCCCCGACCTCTATCGTGATCCGAAAGTGCGTGCAGAGTTGATCGCCCCCATTTTCTACGGCGACGAGATGCTCGGCGTCTTGAATTTACACAGCGATCAGGCGCACGGCTTCGCCGCGTTGGATGCGGATCGAAGCTGGTATGCGGTGGCGGCCCCCGTAGCGGCTATGGCGTGGTGGAACGTGCTCGAACAGCAGCGTCATGCACGCCTGCACGAAGGCGGCGTGGCCCTCAATAGTCTGCTGCAAACCGAGCGACTGCGCCCGCAAATCGCCCAGCTTACGCGCAACAATGTGCCCTATGATCGCCTGTTGATCGTAAGTTTCCACACCGACCATGCACAAGTCAGTCTGATTGACGAGGGCGCACAACTGCTTGACCCGCAGCCGCGCACTGTCGAAGATGGCGGACTGGTTGCAGCGCTGCTACAGGTGCAGGAGGCGATCATCCTGCCGGAACTTGCAGGCTCCGCGCTGGCGAAGCTGAACACGTATTACGCAGAAGCGGCGTCTGCGTTGATCGCGCCGATGCGCAAAACGGTGCCAGAATCGCGTATCGTCGGGATGTTATGCTTGCTGCGGCGCGAGGGCGCGATGCCCTTCTCGCAGCGAGATCACAGTTCTGTGGCGATTCTCGCCCGTGATGCCGCCGTCTCGTGGGATGTCTCGCGCCAGTATGCCCGCCGCACGCAGGAGGCGCGAATCGTGGCTGGACAGCACGAAACCGCCGTGTTCGAAGGGCCGTGGCAGGCCTTGATTCAACATGTGACGAATGTTTTGCGCCAGCAGCATGATAACTTTCTGCACATGGCGGCCTTCTACGCCTATTCGCATACCAGCGCTGGCGACAGCCGCCTCAAATGCGAGGCCGCGCTCAATGACATCGTGGATGTGCGGCAGCAGCGCGAGGTAGAGGCCGCGCTGGATATGGCTCTGGACGGCATCC
>DAOTXA010000370.1:0-7495 GCA_034435595.1 Anaerolineae bacterium
GCAACAAACCGTTCCATAACATGGGCGAGGGGGACGCGGACAAACGTCCGAATACCCGCGCAAGCGGAGACGATGAGGTAACTCATGCAACGTGTATTGGTCATCGACAAGGCGAAGCGCACTGGATTGACGCGGCCTGCGTGGGCGAAAGCGGAGAGTGTGTGTACATCGCACCCGGTCATGCGCCCTTGCTCATCAAAGCCAACGGTCGCCAGTCGCGGCTGATGTGCCGCCCGGATAAGTACGGGTTTCCGCGCACGAGAGCGAAAGTGGGACGTGTGCAGTATGGCTTCCAGACCGGCGACATCGTGCGTGCAGTTGTGCCAAAAGGCAAGCACGCCGGAACACATATCGGGCGTGTGGCGGTACGAAGCTCAGGCTACTTCAACATCACCACACGCGCAGGGACGGTGCAGGGAATTGGTTATCGCCACTGCACCCATCTGCACAAATCTGACGGCTACAGCTACGAGAAAGGAGAAGCGGCTGCGAACTTCCGGTTCGACTCCACCCGCTAAAGCAGGTGGGTTCCGCCGCATAATCTCTATGAATGACGGTCTCGACGAGATTCGCAGTACAATCCGCGATGGGGATGCCGAACGCGCCCGCAATCTCCTACGCATCAAGCTGATGTCTAACCCTACCGCAGAAATTTACTATCTATCCGCCCAGGTCGCCCGCAATGACGAGCAGCGCCTCGACTTTCTCGAAAAATCACTTGCGCTTGATCCGTTTCACGCCGGGGCCAGCGATGCCCTCGCCGTGATAAAACACAACAAATCACGCGATCCCTTCGTGTCGGAACCCCAACCCGAACCAACGACCAGCAATGCACAACCATCAATGATGTTTCCCGGCAATACGGTTCCCAACGCACCGCCCACAAGGGCCGCGCCCAACGCGGATATGACTCGCTATCAACTGGCAGATTTCGGGACGCGTTTTATCGCCTATTTTATCGACGGTCTGGTCATCTTGTTGGCGATTTTGCCTATCTTGTTGTTCGTCATGCCGCTGCCATCAGTCACGCCGGAAATGACGGAGGCGGAGATCATCGAAATCGTCGCCGATTATCAGAACCGGGCACTCATCATCACCTTTCTGATCCAGAGCGCCTATTACGTGTATTTTCTGGCCCGTAACGAGGGCCAGACCATCGGCAAACGAGTGATGAAAATTCGTGTCGCCAGACTGGACGGACGCCCGATTAGCTTCCTGGATGCTGCGTTGCGCAACGTCATCGGCTATGCGTTAAGCGGATTCTTCTTATTCGCGGGGTTTTTCTGGCCTTTGATCGATAGCAAGCGGCAGGCATGGCACGATAAGCTGGTGAATACTGTTGTCATCAAAGCCGAGCAGTAAACAACATCAACAATAACCCCGGCAAGCATATTCAACCGGGGTTACTACTCATCTACAAAGAGTCTGGAATCAGGCGTATCTAGCGGGCCGGAGTCACTTCCAGCGTGCCCAATTCTTCGATGATGTTCTCAAACACGCCATCCACCGCCTCGCCCGTCGATGCCAGCAGCACAATCGCCAGAAATCCGCCACACACCAACAGCAGTGGCACGACGTTAAACCACAGTAGCGCCACCAGACAGCCCTTGCCTTCAGGACGTGTACCTGTATCGCGCTCGACCTGATTAACCTCGTTGAGCATGATGATGTTGACGATCAAACCGGGCAGCCACAGCACCCAGTAGAGGATCAATACCAGAATCGCTGTATTGGTGTAATCGCGTCCAGAACGCGTTACGTTCACCCGCACCGACCCGCTGCCGTATGACCCTTCGTAGGGCGCATCCTCAAACGGATTATCGTTGTCCAGCAAATCACCGAGTTTGCGTTTCTCTTTTGGTGCCACTTCATCCAATTTATCCAACCATGCCTGTGCCTGTGGATGGTCGCGGATCGTCAGCAGTACAGAGCGTGCCGCGTCATACTGCTTTTCGATGATGAGTTGGCGTGCAGTTTCCAGCTTGGATTCAGCCATATTTTCCCCCTTCAGTAGCTACGCATATATTCATTATACGCGCAACACAAAGCCGGGTTGCTGGCGAATCAGCCGGGGCACAGGGTAAAATAACCGGCGCGTAATATTGCACAACGTAGGAGCCATCGCCCATATGTCTGAACAACAAGCACCCACCGAAGAACAAATTGCAGCACAACGCACGCTGTGGAATATTTTGTTTTATGCGGGTTGGGGATTCCTTCTCTTCGGCCTGTATGTTTCGGCTTTTTTGATTCCCGATATCATCAACAACCTGAGCGGACCGCAGACGATTACGCTATCCGAAGCGGCAGAAGTCGCCAGTTCCGACGCGACCTATGCCCGCATCGAAAATGGCGCATGGGATTGTGAAACGCTTGCCTATGTCGAGGGATTATCGGCGTCATCACTCGCATTTGGTCGCATCCATGAGGAAATTGACTACACCGAAATCTTCTACACTGATAACTCGCAGGATGTCGTTGTGTTCGTCACCCTCTCCGGCGCAGTCAATTGTGCCGACATCGCCGAAGATGATCCGTCCGGCTATCTGTACAGCATGGGCAGCGGAACTCGACAAAATCTAACCAATGATGCCCGCCTTGCCCGATACTTTACGACAGACACCTTTTTGGAGTTTTGCGGTTATTGCGGGCAAGAAAACTCGATGATTGGCGGTGTGTTTGGTATCGGCGCGATTTTGATTGGCGCCGGCATGATTGTCTACGGTCGCCGTATGCGGAAGAAATATCCTGCACCAGATAAGCAAACCTAACCCTGCAAGCTGACGTTCAGCGCATATCCGGTCTGCTGGCGCAATGCCGCCGCCACCTGTAGCTGTTCTTCTTCGTCCGGCGCATTCGCCAGCGTGACCGCGACTTCGGCCCGATCCACATGAATCCCCGGCCCCTTGCGCACTGCCCATCCGGTTTCGCGCAGCATCCGGTTGGCAATCTGTAGAATTTGCTGCTGGTTGGGGTGTGGATGCACAGAAATCGTATACCCCGTCTGCTGGGCGAGTTCGGCGATTTTCTCGGTGTGACGCTCCCCGACCTGCGGCGAGATAAACGCCAGCACAATCTGCCCGTTTTTAAGGCTCGTTTTGTTCAGGCCGTGTTCGTCCAGCGCCACGCGGATTAGCCCGTAAGCAGCGTTGATCTCCAGTTGGTTCGCCTTCTCACCCGGCGATGCCGCGACCGCCGCTCCCGTCGCCTTGCCGTCGCCCTGCGCGTTGATCAGCAGCTTATACCCGGTCATGTCAAAATAGGCTTTCGCCAGCGCCTTTTTGTCCTCGACACCTTCAACATCAATGCCGACTTCATTGCGATCCATGAAGAACGACGGTCCTTTGACCACGACCGCGCCATCGGGCAGTGTTTCTTCCAGCGCCTCGCCCAATGCCTGCTGGTTCACACCCGGTTTAATCATCACCGTCCACCCGGTTTGATCCATGACTTGCTCGATTTGTTCGGTGTATACACGCTGCGCCACATCGGGGAAATCAAAGTTAAGCGTCAGACGATTGCGATGCACTTCCATGCCCACTTTACGCAAACGTGCTTCTGCCGGGAATGCGGCAAAGGCCAGTTCACGCGCCTCGTTCTGCTCAATGGGTCCGCCGGATTTCATAGCACGCTGCGGCTTGAGTCCGCCTTCTTCGACGGTCGCGCCATCGGCTGCCAGCGCCAAAACCACACTCACCAGCGCCTCGACCGGCTCCACTCCTTCTGGCAGGGGATCGGGAACCAGTTTACGCGGATCGACCACTTCGCCTTTTTCAACAAGGGCAACACGCTGCGGCAGCGGCATAACCGTGTCCTTGAGCGATTGCCCGCGTTTAAGCAGGTCGCTCAACTGTGATTTCATGCTGCGCTTTTTCTTCGGCGTTCCGTCCTCATTTGTAACGGGTTGTTTCGGTTCCGCGTTGTAGCCTTCCCAATCGCCGATGACCCACAACAGCGCCTCACCCGACTGGTGGCGACCTTTCGCCCCGGCGACAATTGCCTCAAAGCCATCTTGCCCCGCACTGCTGACCACGCCCAGACGCGGCTGATCGTTGGTATTGCGCAGCACGACCAGCTTGCCGACAATATCCGGGTTCGCCAGCATGATCGCACGGCGGCGCTGGATGCGTGCCACCTGCTCCGCTGAATGCACCTGAAACGTGCTTTTATCGCGCCAGTCCGCCGCGAAATAAAGCTGGTCTTTTTCCAGCATGGATTTGGCTTCGGGGGCGCGTTTCATATCCCCCCACCACATCTGCGCGATCTCACCCGCGCTAAAGTAGTCGCCCGCCTGTGATTTTAACTGTTCCCACAGCGCTTTGGGTTCAAGCGGCTTCGTCTCCTTGCCAGATTTGACGCCCAATGCCCAGGGACGCGGCGCAAACGCGAACGTCTCCGTCTGGGCGATTTTAGGTAGTAGCACGCGCCGTCCACGTTGCCGCAAACGGGTCGCCAGACTGTGCCGCGCCGACGGATCACCGTGAACGAGCATAATCTCTTTGGCGTCGAAGTGTTCGGCGATGCTAACCAGTTCGCCCTCGTCGGCGTGCGCGGAAAGCGAATACGTCCCCAGTTCACAGCGGACTGTCGTTGGCTTGCCGTCGAGTTTAATGGTTACGGCCTGCCCTTCAGACTGTTCGCGCAGGGCACGCTGGATGTAGCGACCGGGTGCTTCCTCGTCCTGATACCCGGTCAGGAAGATACCGTTGCGCTCGTCCCCGGCGAAGGCCCGCGCATATGCCACCGACGCGCCTCCGGTCAACATGCCGCTAGAGGCGACTACGACCAGCGGTTCCTCACTATTGGCAATCTGCTCGCGCATGGCACGGCTGCGAATCGGCTTGATCTTATTGCGGAAAAACAGGTGATCGTCCTTCGCGGCGCGGACTGTGTTCTTCGGCAGCACGTCACTGAACGTATGGTAGGCATCACATACAGAGCGCACCATACCGTCGGCATAGACGGGCGCGTCCAACTCGTCGCGGTAGGCAAGGATGATCTGCATAATTTCTTGTGCACGCCCCAGTGCAAAGGCTGGAATCAACACTTTACCGCCGCGTTCTGTGACGCGCTTTAATGTTTCGATCAGGCGCATTTCCTCGGCTTTACGATTGGCATGGGCACGACCGCCATACGTCGATTCCATCACCATCGCATCGACTTTGACGTTCTTGAGTTCCGCGCTGACTACTGCCCGCTGGTCATTCAAAGAAAGGTCGCCAGACATCATCAGCGTGCCCTCGGCGCTCTCTAACAGCAGCATCGCCGCGCCGACAATATGCCCGGATGGGATATACGTCACCTGCAAGCCTTCACCCAGTCGCAGCGGTTGGTTGAACTCCACGTACTGAAACGACTCCAGCAGGCGCTCCACCGCGACTTCATCGAACAACGGCAATTCGCCCTCAGCATCTTTCTTCGATTTCATGATGCGCTGCGCATCCGCCTGCAACACGCGGACAAGCGCCTCGGTCGGGCGCGTCAAAATTACCGGGACATGCGGGTATCGCTCCACAACAAGCGGAAGCGCTCCGGTGTGGTCGGTATGCGCGTGGGTGACCAGGATGTAGTCGGGGCCACCGCTGTCGGTGATGGGTGCGAGGTGCGGAAGCTGGTCGTTTTCGATGCCCCGGCTTGATTTGGGTGAGATGCGAATTCCGGCGTCGATCAAGAGCCGCTTCCCGCCGATTTCGACCAGCGTGCTACTCGCGCCGACTTCATCCGCCCCGCCGAGAAAGGTCAGTTTCATAAGAGGAAGTCCTTAGTGATTGGTTTTTAGTAGTTGGTTTTACGATAGAAAAACGGGGAAGGGCAACCAAAAAAGTTGCCTCACAGACCGTGTAAATTGATGGTTGAGTGTTTGCTGTCGAACCATGCGCCTTTGGTGGCAAAACCTGAATTTTCAGACTTTGTCGCTAAGGGCGAATCGCACAACATAAGAGATTATAGCGCGTAGATTTGGGGTCTGCTACTATTTGCCACAGACTCATCGCCGATTCTGGCGTTTTCTCATCTTTCACTCATATTTAGATGGCGAATCTATGCACTACCGCGACCGCATCCCCTTGAATGACCTCAAACTCTATGCCGCCGCCATGAACACACGGGCAAAGGGGCTGCGGCGTCCCGGCATCATCACTGCCGAAACACTGCGCGGCGTTATCCTCGATTCCGGTGGACACTGCGCATGGTGCGGGGATTCGCTGGTGGGGCAAGAATTCGAGATCGACCACATCCACCCTTTGAGTCGTGGCGGCGATAATCTGCCGGAGAACCTCGTCCTCGCCTGCGCGGACTGCAACCGGCGCAAAGGCGACAAATCGCCGCTGACCTTCGCGCAGGAGCAAAGCGCACGGGGCAAGCTAACGCGCCTCGGTCGCCGCATCCTGAACGACGCCGAAACTCCTGCCATGCGCCAGCAGTCGCTGTTTGACGATGACCCCGAACCACCGAAACCGTCCACATCAATATGGACCTATACCCCACCGGATGATGAATAATATATATATAACAAATTATCATACTAGGAATCATATCAAGACAATCTTAAGTTTATTCATGAGTGAGGCGGCCTATACTTATGAACGTATGCGTTAATATACATCGTAGGTGCTCTCATGTCTTCATTCTGGCGAATAACACCCTTTATCCTTATTATCTGCCTCGCGTTCGCTTTGATTGCAGGCTGTTCCTCTAACTCGCTTTCAGACTTGGAAGTGGAAAGCACGATAGATGCTGAAGTAAACAAGCGCTTAACCGAAACTACTGTAGCACCTGATCTCGAAGCAACAGTCAATGCTCAAGTAGATTTTCGCTTGACAGAAACTGCTCCCACCGCTGAACCTATGCCTGTCGCATCAGTCGATACAAAATCAGACGAGCAAGCTAAGTCGCCAACCATCAAGATCAACATAGGCTCTATAATTAGCGCAATAATTAGTACAGCACTTGCAGTCGGAGGAACTCTTTGGGCAACAATTAGCAAGTACGGGATCATTGCACAAGTGGTGGCTTGCTTAACTCCGATCATCGCGGGAGCGCTCGCATTTTTGCGACAATAAAACTGAAAAACGATCAATCCGCATAGAACCAACGGCGACGCGGCGAACCCCTTTTCAACGTACAATCAGCCTAAATAGTTGCACGCATCAGGGGGAACAATGTCCGAAATACACCCGATTGAACAGATTCCGCAGTGGAGCGAGACACTAAAGGGGATTAGCGCTAACCCCATAGCGCTGTGCCCGGAGCTACCAAAGATCGCCCAGCGTTTCGAGGCGTTCTGGGCGCAAGACATGCTGGATCGACCGATTTTCGTCGGAGCCGCCAACACCAACCCCGCCCGACCTATCACCCGGCGGCTTGATCTACTTGGCGATAGTCAGCAGTGGATCGAAACAAAGCTCCTCGACCTCGAAAATACCCGTTTCGTCGGGGATGCGATTCCCCACATCCGCGTGGATTTCGGTGCGGTGATGCTGGGTGGAATGCTCGG
>DAOTXA010000371.1:0-7067 GCA_034435595.1 Anaerolineae bacterium
CAGATCAGAGTTGCTCGGCGGCGTGCCATGATGCAACATCGCATCAAACAGCAAACATCCACCCGGCGGCAACGGTATCGCCAGACTGCGCCCAACCTGCACATCTGTATCGCAAATTTGCCAGTCACGGCGGTCCCAGTGCAGCACCGGGCCTTCTTTGTGCGTAGCAGGGATAACCATCATGCAGCCATTTTCAGGGACCGCTTTATCCAGCGCAATCCACACCCCCACAATGCGCGTGCCCATCGGCAAATTGAAGTACGCCATATCCTGGTGCCAGGGCTTTTCACGCCCCACACGTGGCGGCTTAATCAACGCCATATCCTGCATCAACGCGGGCGTTTCACCGATGAGTCGCTCCATCACATCCAGCAAATCGCTCTGCTCCGTAATCCGCTTCAGACGCTCATCATGCGCGACAAAGTGCATCAGCTTGCGCACACTCAACACCTTCTCTTCATCGCTCATTTCCGCGATATTCTCGGCTTGAGAGGCTTCGTACCACACACTCTTGAACACCGGGTCCAGAATCAGATCGCGCAGACCGTCCTTCGCGCCCTGAACCGCCTCGACATCAATGGCGTTATGAATCACCAGAAAACCCAGTTCGCGGAACTGTTCGATATGCGCGTCTGTCACGCCACCAAACCCGTTAATCCCGTCCGTCACCTGATCGGAAAAATCATATAACCCTGGCGGGGTTGATTGCACGCCATACTTGTCTACCTGCATTTCAGCCACTGGGATACTCCTTATTCTCACTCGCGGTACTGTCTACTATAGGCAGTTCATGTGCAGGCGGGCAAGTGATCCGGTTCAGTCCGTTTCCGATTCATCCACAGCATCCGGTGTCTTGTTATCATCCTCTTCCGGTTCCATACGCTCAATAGCCCGCATCAACTGCGTCCGCGATAAAATCACCGAGTCATCGTCTTCTTGCATCAACTCTGTAGGAATCGGCAATTCGCGCTGGGCGAGGAAATCGATCATCGCGTCACTGACCTTGCTCGACGGCGCTTTATCGCCGAACTGCTCGCGCAGATCACGCAAATGGTCAATCAACCACAAATACAGGTCCGCTTCCGTCCGCATACCCAGCGCATCGACCACGTTATGCTTGCGAATCAGGGTCAGCGCTGGACGGTACACATTGTCATACCAGTTTGCCGCAGCATCCTCCATACGGATTTCACGCCCTGCCATCTGTTCGAGAATATACTTGTGCAGGTAGATATGCCCCATCAAATCCGCATAGCGCCCGGTATAGCTTAGACGCAGCGATTGGTGATGCGGGCGCGTGTGCGGCAGCGACGTTTCTTCTAGAAAAGCAGCATAAGCCGCCGCCTCGTCGATTTCTTCCATCGACATCCCCGGCTTCAACTCAACCGGAGACGGCAATTCGGTAACATGCGCCTCAATCGTTTTCGAGCCTAACTGCCGCGCCACCGAAACCCGGTGATTGCCATCTCGCACAAAATACACGTCACCGATCTTATACAACTCGATCGGCGGCAACCCCGTCTGGCTGTTGGCCTTCGCGTATACACGGCTCCAGCGATCACGCATCCCCGTTTTCTTGGGCAAGAAGTTCACGTCGAAATCGCGGTAACGTCCCACACTGCCTGTGATCTTCTCCAGCGGCACATCCTGCAAGCCTTTATAGCTTTCCTCGCGCAAACGCAAACGCGCCCGAATATCGTCAAAACTCAGCAGTTCTGCCGGTTTGCCACGCAAATGATGAAACATATCCTGCCAAAACGCCCGCGCACGAACGTTGTTGAATACGCTCATACCCGTCATCATGTTCAGGCGAAAGCTGTCGTCTTCGCTCATTGACCGTGTCCTTTCGCTTGAGGGTCGATTGCATCATGACTCTACCGCGTCAGATGATCAACGCCAATTATAGTGGCAAATTGTCCAGCGAAAGCAACGGATTTTCGTGCAGCCCCGCACTTCACCAGCGACTATTACGTGTCCTCCGCAGCCAGCACTATCTTAAATTGGTTCCCGTCGGGGTCCTGTAGCTCAAAAAAGGCCGTATCGTCGTTGCCGCGATGCAGATGCGTCTCCGGGTCCACACCGGCTTTCGTCAGTTGATCGCGCATCCCCGCCTCATCCGATGTCGAAAAATGCAAGCAGTCCGCCTTGCCTGCCTCGCCATCGCCGCCACCCATCCCCGGCACATATAATGCCACCGGCAAATTCCCCGCGCTGAACTGCGCCCATCCGTACTCCGCGACGACAAAATCCTCTTGCAGACCCAGCACATCCCGGTAAAACGGAACCGCCTTCTCAATATCCGACACCGGGATTTTGACCATCTTGACATCCAGCAAATTTGACATAGCACACATCTCCATTGAAATGCTTCGTTTGATTGCAGATCAATTATAACATATGTTCTATTCGACAGTACAAAAAGGGGCGGCACAGTCGCCGCCCCTCGCATGGATTTCTATTTCATGATCTTCCCGGTTAAAGGGACAATCATCTACTGCATCGCTGCCCCCATCTGCGCACAGGCAGCGCACGATCCATCCGGGCGGATAATCGCATATCCGGCCTGCGGGTCATCATTGTAAGTCGTGAAGTTCACGTTCCATACAATCATCATGCGGATGTTGGGATTGCTGCGCGAAAGTTGCACAGCCTGCCCCAACCACTGCGCCTGCTGTGCAGCGGTCGTATTGGCTGCCCAGGAGAAGCCACCCGGCAACGGACCGTATCCCTCACGCGACAGATAGCCAATTTCCGTAAAGCACAACTGGCGACCGGGGAACGCAGCCGCATACGTGCTCACCATCGTCGGGTAGTAGCGCGTGTAGTAGTTCGGGTTACCGCGAGTATCACCGCTGGTCGCCGTCGGCGGGACAATACCCTCGTTATAATGAATGCCGATGCAATCCGCGAAATTAGCCGCACCCGCCTGCGCCATCTGGCGGATGAAGTCATCGTCGTTCACTACTCGACCAGGGAAGGCGGCAGCCGCGCCAGTTGGGGCGGGCGCACCACTGATGACCATCACATTCGAGTTCGCACCCTTGATCGCTTGATACGAAGCGGCCAGCATTTCCGTGTACGCGCCACCACTGATCTGGCCTTCAGGCCATTCACTGGCGATATTCGGCTCGTTCCAGACTTCGATCGCATCCGGCCCCAGTGCGGCGACCCCTGCGAGGAAGCTGGCGAATTCCTGAATGTATGCGCTACGGTTCGCGCCCAAGGCCCCGGCATCGCCGACAACGCCCAGCAAAATGCGGAAACCATTCGCACGCGCCTGATCAATCGCACCCTGCGCGATACTTGCAGGCTGCCCCTGCGACCAGCGGATTTGTACCTTAACATAGGTCATCCCCGCCTGACGCATGAAGTTCACCGCAGTGCCATCCAACCCGGAGATGTGACCGCCCAGTTCAAATGCTCCCGGCGGAACAGGATTGGGGTTTGGGTTCGGATTGGGGTTCGGGTTCGGATTGGGGTTCGGATTCGGATTAACCGTGCCCCCCGGAACCTGCAACACCTGACCCGCAAAAATCAAATTCACATTGGTGATGCCATTTAGCGTGGCGATGGCCTGCACCGTCGTACCAAACCGCTGGGCAATCCGCCCTAACGTATCCCCCCGCACCACCGTATACGTGCCTACTGGCGGCTCAGGATTCGGATTCGGATTCGGATTCGGGTTCGGGTTCGGATTGGGATCAACCGTTCCACCACCAATCACAATTCGCTGGCCCACGAAGATCAGCGCCGGATTCGTAATCTCTGGATTGAGTACAAGAAGCTGCGGAATCGTCGTATTATAACGCAGCGAAATGCGAAATAAATTCTCGCCCGGTGAAACCGTGTGGACCACTTGATTCTGCGCCAGCACGTTGCCACCCAACACAAATAATAGGATCAACACTGCCGGTATAACTACTGCGATACGGCGCATGGCCTCGCTCCTTCTCTGTCTGTCTGTTTGCACACCGTTAAGGGGTACGTTTAGCCCGATTAGACATAGTTTAACATGAGCAAAGAAAACGTGCTTGTCCTTGAACCAGGCAATTCTTGACGCCTGCCCTACGCTTTAAGGATCACTATTTCATCGCAACTTGTAAAAAAAAGAACAAATCCACTCCCATTCATAATCTCGCTTTTGTACAAAATAACCGGATTCCGGGCAGACTCATGTGCGTATTGGTTATATCTCACAAAAGATTCGGTTTATTTTTCGCAAGATTTCACCACGCCCGTTTCTTGATTCGCTTTTATAATGCTGCCATTGCTATGCGTCTTAGCGACTTTCACCAAATGGAGTAGCTCTATGCCCAGTCTCATCCCCCCTGATAGCACAAAAGAATCTGCTGCCGCCCTGCTGAAGTGGTGCACAGATAATGAAGTAGCCGAATTTGATATTCGCTTCATTGACCTCAAAGGCGTCGTTCATCACTTTTCCATGCCCGCCGAGGCGATGGATGAAGGCATGTTCGAAGAAGGCTTCGGCTTTGACGGTTCCAGTGTCCGCGGCTTCCAGCAGATCAACGAATCCGACTTGATCCTGATGGCCGACCTCGACACCGTCCACATCGACCCCTTCTTCAAGTACAAAACGCTCGCCTTCACCTGCGACGTGTACGACCCCATCACCCGCGAACCCTACGGGCGTGACCCGCGTGGTGTCACCAAGCGTGCAGAAGAATATCTCAAGTCCACCGGCATCGCCGATACTGCTTTCTTCGGGCCAGAAGCCGAATTCTTCATGTTCAGCAATGTGCAGTACAACGTCTCTTCCAACGAAAGCATGTACCGCGTAGACTCGCACGAAGGCTTCTGGAACAGCGCCAGCAACGACCCCTCGATGGCATTCATGAACCGCATCAAAGAGGGATACTTCCCGCTGCCGCCCAACGACAAAATCCACGACATCCGCGCCGAGATGGTGCAATGCATGATCGCCTGTGGCATTGAAGTGGAAGTCCATCATCACGAAGTCGGCGGCGGCGCACAGGCCGAAATCGACATGAAGTTTGACTCAATGCTGCGTATGGCCGACAAGCTGATGCAGTACAAATACATCGTGCGCAACGTCGCCGCCAAAAACGGCCTCGCTGCCACCTTCATGCCCAAGCCGCTGTTCGAGGATAACGGTTCCGGTATGCACGTTCACCAGAGCCTGTGGAAAGACGGCGAAACCCTGATGTACGGCGACAACTACGCCAACCTCAGCGAACTCGCTCTCTACTACATCGGCGGCATACTCAAGCACGCCCCGGCTATCCTCGCCTTCACCAACCCGACGACCAACAGCTACCGCCGTCTGGTCCCCGGTTACGAAGCGCCCGTCAACCTCGTATACTCAAACCGCAATCGCTCTGCCGCGGTCCGCATCCCAACCTATCTGAACAGCCCGAAAGCGAAGCGCATCGAAACCCGCTTCCCCGACCCGACAGCCAACCCATACTACGCCTTCCCCGCCCTCATGCTGGCTGGTCTGGACGGCATCGAGAACAAGATTCATCCCGGCGAGGCCACCGATGTTGACCTTTACGAAGGCACGGTCGAAACCGATATGGTCCCCGGCAGCCTCAGCGCAGTCCTCGACGCACTCGAAGCCGATCACGACTTCCTGCTTAAGGGCGGCGTGTTCACGCAGGATATCATCGACAGCTACGTCGAGTATAAGCGCGAAGAAGAGTCGGACCCGGTCGCCATGCGCCCGCACCCCTACGAATTCCAACTATACTTCGACCTCTAAATCAGGGGTTTCACAACACGCAAACGTATTCCGAACAACACAACGGGGACGCGCAGCCATCGCGTCCCCGTTTTCAATTCTGTTTTGACTTCTACAAGAGAGACTGAACACACACGTATGAGTCTCCCTTTCTCCCCTCGTGGGAGAAAGGGCTGGGGATTGAGGGGGCCTTAAAACCGGTGCATATTGGCGATGTACCACTCATAATTGCGAATCAACGCCTGCGCGTTGCTGTATTGAGGGGAAAAGCCAATCTCCCGCGCGACTTTCGCCGTATCAATCACTGACTCTTTCGTGATCGACTCACCTGTCACCGGCGACGACGCAAATGGACGATTCGTCACCTTCTGACCATGCCCCGCATAATCGAGAACAGCCTGTAAATCATCGCGGATCGTGCCGTATGCCACCGCACCGACGTTAAACGTATCATTGACCAGATCGCGCTGTGCGGTGAGGCACAGATGAATCACCGCGCACAGGTCCTCTACATCAAGTAACTGGTAGTGATTGCTGCCGCGCCCACTGATGGCAAAGCCCTTGCCGTTGACAGCCGCTTCAAACAAGGGCGCGAATTCTGTGCGCTGATACGGCCCCACGACCAACTGTGTACGCACTACCGGAACACTCATCCCCTTGCGACGATACGCGATTACGATGTCTTCGGCGCTGGCAAGATTGCGTGCAGCAGCGCTTTTGCCATTTCGCGGCGCAGATTCCAGCGGCATCAAACGTGGCTGATCGAAAACGATACTGCTCGAAATGTGGATGAAGCGCTCAACATCAGCAGCATAGGCGGATTCGATGGCATGAAGTGTGCCGCCTTTAGACGCCGAGAAACCCATGTTCACCACAATATCGACATCACGCATAGCGACATCAACCTGTGGGCGGCTTTCCACACTGCCGTCAATATGGGTAATTTGCGCCTTTTCGGGGATATCCGGGGGCGACACATCCAGCACACGCACGCGATGCCCGCGTCGCAGCAGCAAACCAGGCAATACCGCACCCACCGGGCCAGCACCCTGATCCCCTCCGGCAATCAGTACCGTTTTCGATGCGCTCATAAGCCCTCGTTCATTCGTTCAATAGGTCCGAAGGATTGCCGAATTCACCGCTAAATACCATCGTCTCTAAGGGTTGGCGGCTGCGCGGAGCAGACTCACGTGCTGCGATGTCGTCCGGCAGGTCATCCGTCTCACCGCGATAGCCCAGCGCCAGCCCAACCACCACCTGATAGCCATCCGGCACGTTGTATAGTTCAGCCGCCTTATCAGGGTAGATACCGCCCATCTGCCGCAAATACAAGTCTCGTGTGCTGGCT
>DAOTXA010000372.1:0-2424 GCA_034435595.1 Anaerolineae bacterium
GGGGCCATAGGCGCTTCTGCATCTGCCATGCCGCCGAAGTCATCCGCTGCATCGACCGCCGCCGCGCCGGTACGCGCTTCTGCCAGTTCTTCGGCTTCTTCCGCGAAGTCCATTGCGGCTTCCTGACGCCCTGTCTGCGTGAGAATGTCGTCCTCTTCGATTAAGAAACTCGTGTACGGTGTGATGATGCCGTAGCGCACGCTCAAATCCACGATACTATCGACCAGTTCGGAATTTTCCCCGTTGAGGCGGATATTATTCAGCATGTCACCGATGCGGCGCGTTGCCCACAGTCGAGCGATGAAGGGTTCGCCACCAGCGCGGGCGCGGAACTCGTTATCTGCATAGGTGTAGGTCTGCACTGCGTCGCCGACTGTGCCGGAGAGGGTAATGTTCACGCCGTCGGCTGCATCACGGTAACGCCCAACGACTGTTAGCTGTTCCCCGGCGAACAGGTCGGGTAGTTGCTGCGGATACAGCAGTTCCGCGTTGACGCTGCCGAAATCAAGGGTGATGTCGGTCAACACGGGAGAACTGATCTTGTTGTACAGGCTTCCGACTTCTTCCTCGATACGTTCTCCGGTGCGGACATACGACCCCGCGCCACGGAAATCGCGCACGATGCTATCGAGTAGGAAAGTGTCTACATCGTCCCCGATGCCGAAGCTGAAAATGCGTGCGTTGGGTGGGGCCGTCTCGTTCAAGTTGGCGAGGATGTCGTCGGGGGCGGTCGTGCCCTCGGTGGCGAGTCCGTCCGTCAAAAACAGGATGCTGGTGGGACGGTCGCTCTCGACCAGATCAAGGGCACGTTTTAGCGCCAGATTGATATCGGTGCCGCCGTTGGCGAATTGCCCGTTGACCCAGTTGATTGCGTCTGCGGACTGTGCGTTTGGTTCCATTGTGGTGCTGTAGACACGCGCCCCGGTACTGAACAGGATGACGTTAAAGCGGTCGTCGGCGTTGAGGTTGTCGAGGACGTAGGCGGTCGCGGCGCGGGCTTGATCCCACTTTTCGCCGTCCATACTGCCAGATTGGTCGAGTACGACGATCACGTCTTTGGGGATGATGTCCTCTTCGGCCATTTCTAGCGGCGGCTGAACGAGCAGCATGAAGAAGCCGTCGCCATCGGCGCTTTCGCGGTAACTGAGCATGTTGAGGCTGATCGAATCGCCCGCGATGCCATAGTACAGGGTGAAATCGCCATCAGGTGTGAAGTTCAATTGCTCGAACCCGGCGCGGAACGCCGTTTCGCCTTCACGGGCGATGGCAATGTTATGAGTCGGGGAATATATGCTGTTGATGGTGTCGTTGCCGGTTACGTCCACGCTGATGTTCATTTGTTCGACGGCGCGGCTGCTGTTGACGCCCGTTGAATCCATGGGGTAGCTGACTTTGACGAGGCCGTTTTCTGCGGTGACGATTTGCGTGTAGGTGATTTCGATACGGCGAGAATCCCCCGGTGGAATGGGGAACACGTTGGCCTGAATCGCACCTGTTCCGACATATTCGAGCAGTGCCGGGTCACGATACTGGCGTACAATCTCGTCGTAGATACCGCGTGCGGCTTCTGCCGTCAGAATGCGTGCTTCGATGGCCTGACCGTCTACGTACATGATGAGTTCATCAACGGCAGCCCCTTCTGGCAGCGGGAACAGGAACGTACCCTCGGCGAGTCCGTCACCTTCGTTGGTGAACTGTAGATCAATGGCGGTGGTGGCGATCTGCTGGTCGATGGTGATATTGACGCGGTGATAATCGATTTTTAGCCAATCGGGGTCGGTCCATACACCGGGGACAACCGGCGGTAGGATGTCGTCCTGCGCAGCGGCAGGAATGACAGCGAGGCTCAGTAAGATCAATGCGAAAATGAGTAGTAGAAAGCGAGATTTCATGATGACCTGTCTCCCATATGCGATCATTTGGTGTTTACAGGACGCTGTCGAATTGGAGATGGTTCCCAAACTTCAAGATTAGAAAGTAAAAAGTTGGTTGTAGGGCGTTTTGCGCTATAATTATGCTACTTGCAGAACGACATATCAGCCGAAATAAAAGGAAAGACTTATGAGCGACGATCAGAACGATTTCTATCAGGAACAGCGTCGGCGTGATCTTGGCCCCAAGCCGAATATGCGAGGAACCATGGAAACTGTTGGTTTGGAGCGTCAGGAGGCAGGCGATGCGCCTGCACGCTGGCAGGGGATGGTGATTAACGTGCTAGCCGCTATTGGCGGTCTGGCGATCATTTACGTCATTCTCGATCTGATCGGGCTGATCGGCGGGTAGCAGACGCGCTACTGTCAGGTCGAATAACGAGAATTTTGTAACATCGCTTCTGGGAATCTTTCGCCTTTAAACAGCGCCCCCCATGATATGATGCAGGCATCAACCCGATGCACATCAATTTCAAGGGGCGTTCTCATTATG
>DAOTXA010000373.1:0-7823 GCA_034435595.1 Anaerolineae bacterium
AATCCCATAACAACCGCTTGCAGCAACAACCCGAACAGCGGATCGTTGAGCACACCAACGCCCATTAGAATCAACAGGCCAAGCGAATGCTGGACTTCGATGGGACCGGCAGGCGGATCTTCCGGGCGTGGATTGCTGATGCGAATCGCATCCACCAGCAAAAACATCGCCCAGGCCGTAAGCAATCCGGTCAAACGCAGGCTGCGTGGCGTGCCGATTTGACTCCAGAAGACAATGGCGAACACCAGCAAGCCCAGGCCAATCGCCAGATATGGCCTGCGACTGGCGACGACGATCACAACCGCCAGCCCGACCGCTGCGATCAAACCCACCGTGATTGTCGCCGGACCAAGGCTCGCGCCACCGCCGGTCTGTGCCCAAAAAGCGGGGCCAAAAGCCAGCACCAGCGAACCAATCACCGCCAGAATCACACCCCATGAGCGCAGCGCCATCGTCACACCCATGACCGCAAAAGCCAGACCGGTCGCACGAATCAGCGGTGTATCCCCGGCGACAGTGAATATCACCCATGCCAGCAGACCACTGAGCAACGCCGGCACCCACATCAGCAGCGCTTCACGCCGGATTGTGATCTGATCTAGCATGGGTGGTTCCTCTCGATGATGATGAGACGTTGCAGATCGTTAAGGTCCGGCAGGCGGCGCTTCTTCGAGCGGTACCGCTGGGTTCGGGATGGCATCATTCGGCGGTGGCAGCGGATCGCCCAACCCGGCAGGCTGTGCGATTCCCTCGCGTTCGTTGCGCAAGCGCACATACTCTTCGATCACCTCGACGACAATCGGCAGCGCATTACGTGACCCTTCGTCGCCATTGTAGACAAAGCCGATCACCAGAATTTCCGGGTTTTCATAAGGCGCGTAAGCGTTGAACCACGCATGAGCGGGCCACGCACCAAAGATACATAAACCAAGCGCCTGCGCGACATTGTCGCAATACTGTGCGGTTCCCGTCTTGCCCGCGACATCGATATACGGCAGATCAGCCGATCCTGCTGTACCGATGGTAATCGTTTCGCGCATTCCCTCACGCACAATCTGCAAATTCTGTGAACTCAGAAACGCCGGAGTATAGTTCGAGTCCCAGCGCCGTGAATCACACACGAACGAATTGCGGAACAAAAAGTATTCCGGCACATGCACCCGATACGTCCGCCAATCCTCTGCAAATTCATCCGGGTTGACATCAACACGAGCGCGATAGTTTTGCGGGTCGCACAGGTTTTCATTGTACGTCGCCGGACTCGTTGGCTCGCAAGTACACGCCAGACTGTTCGGCCCCTGAACAATCATGTCCTCGACCATCAAGAGCGTGAGTTCGTCCTCCCGCGCAAAGTTATCGATATTCACCGTCCGCAGTGGAATAGGCTGGAAGGGCTGCACGACGTTGCCTTCTTCGTCCAGATATTCGCGGATCAATGTCGGTTGGTACAACATGCCATCATTAACCAGGGCCGCCACCGAGTTGATCAGTTGCAGCGGCGTCACATTGATATAGCCCTGCCCGAAGGCAGCATTATACGTGTCTCCGGTAGACCAGTTCTCGCCCTGTGTGATGCGCTTCCAGTCCGGGTCCGGCATCCGCGAGGGAATTTCTGCCAGCAGTTCGACACCTGTATACGTGCCGATGCCTAACGCCGTCGCATAGCGAAACAGGTCATTAATCCCAAGGCCGCCGGGGGCCAATCGCTGCGGAGAAACCGCCGGGTTGCCGCCACCAAGCTGGTAAAAATACACATTGCAACTGTTGGCGATGGCCCCGCGCATATTGAGGCTTCCGTGCCCGGTGCGCAGCCAGCACACGAAACGCTGCGGGGTCGCCTGCTCGTTTTCTGCGTACTGGTTGGCGACCAGCAAGTCGCCACCATCGAACAAGGTCGATAATGGATGAATCACCTCTTCTTGCAAGGCCGCCGCCGCCGTGATGAGTTTCCAGCCGGAACCGGGCGGATACGCCGTACCGACAGCTTGATTGAGCAGCGGGTTGCGTGGATTGTTCAGCACTTCCAGATAGTATTCACCGTCAATGGCACGGGCGAAACGGCTGTTGTCGTAACTGGGCACACTCGCCATCGCCAGAATCTCGCCCGTCATCGGGTTCATGGCGATGATCACGCCCTGTTCTGTGACGATGCGCTGCTCTTCCGTATTGATCAGCGCGATCCTATCCTCTAGTGCTTGCTGCGCTGCCGCCTGTAAATCTACATCAATAGTCAAACGAACGTTCTGACCACCGGAAGAGGGGATTCGCTGCAACACACTTTGCACCTCGCCCGCCACATCAACCTCGCGCAGCTCGCTACCACGCTCGCCTGCCAGACGATCTTCCAGAGATAATTCAAGGCCGTCGTACCCGGTACGTGCTGACCGGGGATCAAAGCCGCGCTCACGCAGGGCTTCGGCTTCTTCTGCGCCAACCGGTCCCATATAGCCGACGATATGCGACAGAATTTCACCATAGGGATATTCGCGTACTGCCTGCGTCTCGATGGCAACACCGGGTAGTTCAAAGCTTTCCTCTCGAATTTGCATCATCACCCGGCGATCCACGTCACGCGCAACCACAACCGGGCGAAATGGCGCAATACCTTCGCCCTCCGCGACCAGTTCTTCAATACTGCGCAGGTTGATACCCGCTTCAGACGCGAAAGCGGCGGTTGGCGGAACTCCGGTCAGTGCCGAAATCCGATTGAAAATATTGAGTTCTTCCTCAGCAGATGCAGGCAGCACAGCCGGAACAATCGTCACGTTGTATGCTGGTGAATTACCGGCGACGGTGCGGTTAAAGCGATCAAACATCACCCCGCGATCCGCCGCAAGGGGTAGTTCTTCGAGACGGTTTTCATCAGCAGCGATCTGCGCCGACTCCTGATTGACAATCTGAAGCGTGTACATCCGCAGGCTGAAAATCAAGAATACCGCGAAGATCACCCCTTGAAAGAAGCTCAGTCGCCACCCCTGAAAAGGTTGCAGCGTGCGCATCAAAGTTACTCCGGTCTACTGGACAAAACCCGCCTGCGTGATGTGACGAAGCGCCGTTGCATTCGTCGTGCAAACCAGTACGCAGGCCAGATGAGCAAGAGATTGTAAAGCATGGTCGGCGCGACGACATAGGCCAAATCGAATAGTATGGAGACCGATCGTCCGGCGAACAGTAGCACGCCGACAAAAATGATCTGTTGTACGAACGTGCCGAACAGCACAATCCCGATCATCATAAAGAAACCAATGCGAAACACCTGACGGCCCAATCCACTGACGGCGAACACCACCACCAGCAGGCCCAGCGTCGTTGCTCCGGTCGGCGCAGCAGAAAGCAAATCATAGGCAATGCCGCCGATAAATGCCCACACCACACTTTCCTCAATTTCCGCATTGATGGACCAGGCCACCACCAGCAAGAAAACGAGTTCTGGCCCACCACCTAGCAGACGAATCTGCGGGACGACACTGGCTTGAATGGCGGCGGCAATGATGAGGATGGGCAGACTTAGGAAACTTCCCATAGAATTTGCGGTCCCAGGCTAATTAGCCGTGTCCTCGTCATCGAAGATGGACGGGTCAACGGGCTGAAAGCTGGTAATCACCAGTACAAATTCCAGCGTGTCAAAGTCGATCAAGCTGCGAATTTCCGCTTCCTGACTTAACTCAAAATCAAACTGCCGCACACTCGACACCGTTCCAATAAGCAAATCCGGCGGAAAGTTGCCACCTAACCCCGAAGTCAGCACCACGTCACCGACCTGCACATTCGCCCCCAGCGGCACATCAATCAAGCGTAGACCGCCCGCTGGCAACCCCTGAATGCTCCCTTCCTCGCGGCTGGTTTGCAATCGCGCACTTACAAAACTCGTCGGGTCGTTTACCAGCAGCACCCGCGACGACCCGGCAGCGACGTTAATCACCCGCCCGACCAATCCCTGATCGGTGACGACAGGCATCCCACGTTCAATGCCGTCACGCGCCCCACGATTGATCACAATCGCCCGAATCCGGCTGGTTGGATCGTAAAAAATCACGTCGGCGGTCACAAATTCCTGATCGGCAGCGGTGTTTGTATAGCCCAGCAGCGCCGCAAAGTTATTGTAATCACTGTTGATCTCGCGCAGGAAAACCAGTTCCGTCTGGTACTGTGCAACCAACTCTTCCAATTCAGCCACACGATCGCGCAGGTCCTGAATCTCGCGCAGATCGGCGGCAGCATTGTTTGCCCGGCGCGAAATATCGTTGAAGATACCTGCCAACCCGTTTAGCGGGGTTGCCAGCACACCTTCGACGGGAGCGATCACCCCGGCGATGCTCACGAGAATCAGCATCCCGCAGAAAAACATGCTGGCAGCGAAAAAGACCAGTCGATTGGCTGTCCAATTTCGTCTCAAAAGTACACCTGATTCATCTTTTGTCTGTCGATGGGCATTATATCAGACCCGCGCTACGTGCGGAGTCAAGGTGCGGGGGGGGTCCAGGGCAATCAACATAGATGACAGGATGGTCATGCAATAGTTTTTCTTGCACAACCCTTTCCTCTACATTCTTTCGTCTTTGACTTTGGCCTACTCACTAATGGCGCGTACTGCCACGTTCCAGCCCGACCAGCAGACGCCGCAGATTGTTGTAATCCTCAAGAACACGCGCCGCGCCACGCGCCACACAGGTCATGGGATCATCGGCGACCCACGTGCGAATATTGACCTCTTCTTGCATTCGTTCTGCAAGGCCCTTTAGCAAACTGCCACCACCAGCCAGACAAATACCGGATTCCATCAAGTCCGCGACCAGTTCCGGCGGCGTATCATCCAGCGCATCTTTAACCGTATCCACCAGGATGCTAACCGAGCCACTAATCGCCTCACGAATCTCAATCGAACTAACTTCCACAGCGTTGGGCAACCCGGTGACCAGATTTCGCCCCTTCACACTCATGACGTTTTCCTGGGGCAACGCATACCCGGAACCGATCGCGTGCTTGACCTTCTCCGCGGTTGGCTCGCCAATCAGTAGATTGTGTTTCGTGCGCATATACTGCACAATGTCCTCGTCCATCTCGTCCCCGGCGACGCGAATTGAACGGCTGATGACGATCCCACCGAGGCTGAAAATTGCGATTTCGGTCGTACCACCGCCGATGTCGATGACCATGCTGCCGCGTGTCTCGGTAACGGGCAACCCGGCCCCGATCGCCGCCGCGACAGGCTCCTCAATGAGATACACGTCACGCGCCCCGGCGCTGATCGCCGCGTCATAGACAGCACGCTTTTCGACTTCGGTCACACCGCTGGGAATACCCACCACCACACGCGGGCGCGGGATTGGCACCCAGGTATGCTCGTGCGCCTTGCGAATCAAATGATCGAGCATCGCTTCCGTGATCTCGAACTCGCTGATCACACCGTCACGCAGAGGGCGAACGATGAGGATGTCTTTGGGATTTTTGCTCCACATTTCTTTGGCCCGCGCCCCAACTTCAATCGGGCGGCGCGTTCGCTTCTCAACAGCGACAAAAGACGGTTCGTTAATGACGATGCCTTTACCGCGCACGCCCACGAGCGTGTTCGCTGTACCGAGATCAATCGCGATATCAAGCGAAAATAGGCCAAAAAAATAGTCAAGTGGACTTAACAACATTGACTCCTAACGGCGGTCCGATGCGCGTAAGGTACTGATCCAAAGCCACTCACTGAGGCCGCGCTGGTTCCTGTGAATGCGGTACTTACGATATGATTCTCGAACCAGTAGGTGCAAATCCTTGCGTCATGCAGCGACGCGGATTATAGCATAATTTACCCTCAAGCGAACACAAAGGATTACATCTCGGAATTCCTGGTGCCGCAGTTCCAGCGGACTAGTTTCAGACGTATACTAGAGGGCGTCAAGACACAATACACCCTATCTTAGGATATGCTAACCCTTCGTCTGCAATCGATAATGATGCATAACAGTTTCGTAGCACCCGGTGCGACCCTCGTGATTGCCGTCAGCGGAGGGACAGACTCATTGGCGCTGCTTCACCTCCTTTATACACTCCAAACCGCGAAATCACTGACTCTACATGTCGCCACGTTCGATCATGGCCTGCGCGGTGACGCCAGTGCTGCGGATGCCCGTTTCGTCGTGGAAACAGCACAGTTGTTTAATCTGCCCGTAACTGTTGGAACCGGCGATGTGCGTGCTCTCGCCAAAACCTGGCGTATCGGGATCGAAGCCGCAGCCCGTCGCGCCCGCTATGACTTTCTGGCAGATGTTGCCCGCAAAGTGCAGGCAGAGGCTGTCGTCACCGCCCACCATGCCGGCGATCAAGCAGAAACAGTGCTGATGCATATCTTACGCGGCAGTGGAACCAATGGTTTGCAGGGGATGGCGGTGCAGGCAACGGTTCCCGGTCATGAAGATATCGCGCTGATTCGCCCACTACTGGCGACCCCACGCGCCGATCTCGCGGCCTATTGTGTGGAAAACGACCTGCACCCCCGCGAAGACGCCACCAATGCCGACACCGATCATTTGCGCAACAAAATCCGCCATGATGTGATGCCCTTGCTGCGCCAGATCAACCCACAGGTAGAAACGGCCCTCCTCCGGCTGGCAGATATCATGCAAATCGACAACGACTATCTACGTGTGGCATTCGAGCGCGAGGTTGCGCCGCACATCACCCACAGCGAGGGCCGTGTGACCATCGACCGCACGCAGTTCAACGCATGGCATCCGGCGATGCAGCGCCGCGCCCTACAATTCGCCGCTGCGCAGATCAACGAAGTCGGTGCGACCATCGGCTACGATCACATCACGGAAGCGCTGCGTATCGCCATAAGCGGTGGAACCGGCGCGATTTCACAGTTTGCCGGTGGCGTTCATCTGCGTGTCGATTACAAAATACTGGTCATCGAACGTGCAGACGCAACACCAATTCTGCCCTCACGGTTACCCCTACTGCAACCGGGCCAGCGGGTGACGCTGACCGTCCCCGGCGAAACATTGATTCCCGGCGCGAACTGGTCGCTGATCGCCAGCCATGACCCAATTGCGGGCGCATTCAGCATAATTGCCCCATCCGGCTCGCCCCTTCTCCTGCGCACCCGCCAACCGGGAGAGCGCTTTGCCACGCGTGACATGAAAGGTCACACCCGCTCAATCAAAAAATGGATGATTGATCGCAAAATCCCCCGACACTTGCGTGACCGTCTACCAATTGTGGAAATCAACGGTCACAGCGCTGCGATTTTTATGGGGAATCAATGGCAAATTGCCGAAAATTATCGTGATTCCAATAAAATATTGATGAAGAATTATTTATTCGTTAATTATTCATAAAGCATCAAAGTGTAATGGTTGCAAAAATAATAGCCCTAATGTATTCTTGAGGAAGAATTAGGGAACAGTAAACAGGCGGATTTTATGGATAGCAGCAGCCAGAACGCAAATGAAACCGCAAATGTACTTGTTGTAGACGACGAAGGCGCGAACCGCTATTCGGTCAGCAAAACTCTTCAGCGCGTCGGCTATATCGTCAGCGAAGCAGCCAGTGGTGAAGAAGCGCTTGAGGTCATGCAGAAACAAGTCTTTGACGTAGTATTGACCGACATCCGTATGCCGGGTCTGGACGGCGTTGAACTCCTCCGCCGCATTAAGGACGAAGCACCGGACGCCATCGTGATTCTGATGACGGGGTACGCCAGCCTGGGTACCGCTGTAGAAGCGCTGCGATTGGGCGCACATGACTATTTAATCAAGCCCAGTTCCAGCCAGGATATCCGCCAGAGTGTGGCCCGTGGTGTCGAGCGTGCCCGCAATCTTAAGCGCCGCCGC
>DAOTXA010000374.1:0-4337 GCA_034435595.1 Anaerolineae bacterium
TGGCCCGCGTCCGCCCGCCAAACCCGCTGAACAGGTTCTCGAAGATATCGGAGAAGTTGCCGCCGTCAAAATCGACCTGCTGCTGGTAGTATCCGCCGCCCGGTTGTCCCTGTGGACCTGGACCACCTGCCGCCTGATAGCGGGCAAAATCTGCGCCAAAACGGTCGTACTGCTCACGCTTCTCACTGTCGCTAAGCACCTCGTAAGCCGCGTTGATTTCCTTGAATTTAGCTTCCGCCTGGGAGTTATCCGGGTTTGCATCCGGGTGATACTGTTTCGCCAGTTTGCGGAAGGCTTTTTTGATGTCTTTATCGCTGGCGTTGCGATTGACGCCCAGCGTTTTATAGTAGTCTTTTGCCATTGTGTTTCACCTGAAAACTTGTGCTTGTGAGGGGGCACACATACTCTACATTGATTCTATGGCTTGCGCGAAAGTGAGTCAACGTTCGCACGCAATTTCTAAGACATCGCTTACAGATTAAGGGCATGGCGAAAGGCAAAAGAGAAAGGGCAACCCGCAGGTCGCCCATTTTTTACTAACCACTGAGAACTGTTTACTGCCTGCTGTCGTTTACTGGCGCTGGGCCGCGTCGTTGACAGCAACGGCGGTGATGGCGACGATTTCTGCAACCGGATCATCCGGTTCCAGCACGTGAACTGCACCACCCATGCCCAGCAAGATCGGGCCGATGGCCTCGGCGTCGGTCAGGCGATCCAGCAACTTGTAGGCCACATTCGCCGACGACAGATTCGGGAATACCAGTACGTTCGCGTCCTTGACCTTGCTGAACGGGAAGCGCTGCTCCACGATTTCCGGCACGACTGCGGTATCGGCCTGCATTTCGCCGTCAATGATGATGTCGGGGCGGCGCTCATTAACGATGATGAGCGCGTCGCGCACCAGATCGGCCTGCGGGTGGCGCGTGCTGCCGAAGTTGCTAAACGACAGCATGGCGACACGCGGGTCCATATTCAGCGTCCTGGCATAGTCAGCCGCAGAGATCGCAATTTCTGCCAGACATTCGGCGTCGGGATCAATGTTGATGGTCGGGTCGGTGATGAGGTATTGCTTGCCCTTGACGATGGTCAGGTACACGCCGCTAACACGCCCGACCCCTTCCGCTGTGCCCAGAATTTGCAGCGCCGGACGCACCACATCGGGATATTCGTGGGTCATACCACTCAGGAAGGCGTCGGCGTCACCTTCGCGCACCATCATCAGACCGAAGGCGGTACGCCCGCGCATGGTGGCGTCGGCTTTGGCGAGGGTCATACCCTTGCGCTCGCGCAGCTTCATGTAGGTTTCGCGGTAGTGCTCGTAGTGATCTTCCTCAAATGGGGTGATAATCTTTGGTGCGAAGTTAAGGCCGAGTTCGGCGATTTGCTCGGTGATCTCGTCTTTGCGACCCAGCAGAATCGGCGTAGCGATGCCCTCTTCCTGCACCTGATAGGCAGCGCGGATGATCTTCGGTAGTTCGCCCTCACCATAGACGATACGCTTGCTGCCATTGGTTGACGTGCGTGCCTGGTTGATGATCTGGTTGCGGACCTGACGCCCAAAGCCCTGCCGTGCGATCAAGGCCTCTTTGTAGTGTTCCATGTCGATCTCACGTCGGGCCACACCAGAATCAATGGCGGCCTGTGCCACTGCCGGAGACACGTACAACATCACACGCGGGTCTAACGGTTTGGGGATCAAATACTCGCGCCCGAACTTGAGCGATTTCTCGCCATAGGCATCCAGCACGCCATCGGGAACATCTTCATGGGCGAGTGCCGCCAGCGCTTTGGCGGCAGCCAGTTTCATCTCTTCGTTGATGCTGCTGGCATACACATCCAGCGCACCACGGAAGATGAACGGGAAGCCGAGTACGTTGTTAACCTGATTCGGGTAGTCGCTGCGCCCGGTGCCGATAATTACGTCATCGCGGACGGCGTGCGCGTCTTCCGGCACGATTTCGGGGTCGGGGTTCGCCATTGCGAAGATGATCGGGTTCTCCGCCATGCCCTTAATCCACTCCGGCTTAATTGCCCCCGCGACCGACAGGCCCAGCGCCACGTCTGCACCCTTCAGCGCGTCTTCGAGGGTGCGCACATCGCTGGTGGTGGCAAATTCTGCCTTGTACTTGTTGACGTTCTCGCGCCCTTCCCAGATGATGCCACGCGAGTCCATCATGATGATGTTCTCTTTTTTGACGCCCAAAGACACATAGAACTTGGCGCACGCAATCGCGCTTGCTCCGGCCCCGGTCACCACGACCTTCAGCGATTCTAGCGGCTTGCCGATAATCTCACAGGCGTTGATGAGTGCCGCACCAGAGATAATCGCTGTGCCGTGCTGGTCATCATGGAACACCGGGATATCGAGTTCACGCTTCAGCGTTTCCTCAACTTCGAAGCACTCCGGCGCTTTGATGTCTTCAAGGTTAATGCCGCCAAAAGTTGGGGCGATGTAGCGGCACGCCTGAATCATCTCCTCGGCGGTCGTGCAGTCGATTTCAATATCGAACACGTCCACATCGGCAAAGCCCTTGAACAGGCAGCCCTTGCCTTCCATGACCGGCTTGCCACCCATCGGCCCCAGATTGCCCAGACCTAGCACTGCTGATCCGTTGCTGACGACGGCGACAAGGTTGCCCTTTGAAGTCATCTGGTAGACCTGAAGCGGGTCGCGGTCGATTTCAAGGCACGCTTCTGCCACACCAGGCGAGTAGGCGAGGGAAAGATCACGCTGGGTTTTAAGGGGTTTGGTGGGTTTAACTTCAATTTTTCCGGGGCGGCCTAAGCGGTGATAATCCAGTGCATCTTCTTTGGTCCACGAAGCCATCGTTAGAATCCTCGTATCCTTGAATAAATGTAAGGCGCGGAGGCCATTATTCGATCGTATATTTTCGTTGTGGCACGCGTCTGTAACAGGGACTGAAACCCCGTCCATTCTTCATCATACACCCATCTTAACAAACTTCGTAGTGATATACTTCCTTACCGAATGGGCGACATGTAATGAGTTTCGAGGATATTGATTTAGCGTTTACCACCCGCCCCCCAACCTCTTTGTAAATTGCAGGACTTTCGCTTTTTTGTCTCATGGTGCGAAGAAGGCGAGCCTTCGGTTAAACGCCCCTGCTTCAACCCGCGATTTAGCAGGACATCGGTGACAAATTGTCACCAGATTGAAATGCACCGTGGTTCACTTTCACGGCAAAATGTAGTACAATTGTTCTATATTTGACCTTCGGAGGTTGCCATGTCTATTGTTTCCGGTTTGACGATTGTGCCTGCATACATTACCCCGGAAGAAGAACGCGATTTGCTGGAAGCGGTCGATGCATCACCGTGGCTGACCGATCTAAAACGGCGGGTGCAGCATTACGGATGGCGCTATGATTATCGCACGCGGCGGGTGGATGAATCCGCGTTTCTTGGTGCATTGCCGGATTGGGCCGGGTGCATTGCCGCTCGTCTGCGCCGTGACGGGTACGCCGCCGCTATCCCCGACCAACTGATCGTCAACGAGTACGAACCCGGTCAGGGGATCGCCGCACATGTTGATTGCGTGCCCTGCTTTGGCGATACGATTGCTTCACTGTCGCTTGGTTCTGGCTGCGAGATGGTCTTTTCCAGCCTGTACACCGACGAACAGCACGCCGTCTATCTGCATCCGGGCGATTTGCTGGTCATGCAGCGCGATGCCCGTTATAGTTGGCGACATGAGATTCTCGCCCGCAAGTCAGATGAGGTGGACGGTCGGCGTATCACGCGTAAGCGCCGCGTGTCGCTGACGTATCGCACCGTGATTGCCAACCGGCGTTAGCGGGGCGTATGCGAGGGGTCTCAAAGCTCGCATAATAATAGAAAGGTACCCATTATGGCGCAAATCATCGGCGTATTAACTTCTGGTGGCGATACCCCCGGTCTGAACGCAGCGCTTCGTGCCGTCGGCAAAACCGCTATTGGCGACTATGGAATGCGTGTCATCGGGTTTCGAGACGGCTTTCGCGGCCTGATGGAAAACCGGACGGTCCGCCTGGACAGTGCCGCGCTTTCCGGCATATTGACGATCGGCGGCACGATTCTGGGTACATCACGCGATAAGCCGCATAAGATGCCCATTGGCGGCAAAGAGATGGACATGCGCGACGCCATCGTGGATGTATACGAGAAGAACAAGCTCGACGCGCTGGTGTGCTTGGGCGGGCGCGGGACGATGCGCAACGCCCATCGTCTGTCAGAAAAAGGACTCAACGTGCTGACGCTGCCCAAAACCATCGACAACGACATTCCCGGCACTGATATCAGCTTCGGCTTCGACACGGCGCTGACCATCGCGTCAGAGG
>DAOTXA010000375.1:0-8643 GCA_034435595.1 Anaerolineae bacterium
GAGGGCACGTTGTAAGGCGACGGGTTCATAAGGCCAGCGCCACCCGTAATCGCCACGCAACTCCGGGACAATGTCGAAACCGATAAGCGCCGCGATCAACAGCGTGATCGCGGCGAAGATGAATGATAAATAGAAAAAGCGTTTTTGCATTGAGGGTCGGTTTTCAATCCACGAAGCGGTATTTAATCAGTGCCCACAGCGCTTTGGGGGCGTCGGTCCATTGAATTTTCTTGCCCTCTTCCCACTCGCGCCCGTTGTAAGAGATCGGCACTTCATAGATGCGAATACCCCTCTTCAACACCTTCGCCGTGAACTCCGGCTCGAACTCGAAGCCACGGGCGTGAATTTTCATGTCTGTCACTACCTCGCGCCGGAACACCTTATAGCACGTCTCCATATCGCTGAGAATGGCATTATATAGGACGTTGGTGACCAGCGTCAGCCCCTTATTAGCGATCATATTCCAGAAGTTCATGGCCTTGCGCGGGCCGCCCAGAAAACGCGATCCGTAGACGACAGTGGCGATGCCTTCCTCAATCGGCTTGATGAGAATCGGGTATTCACGCGGGTCATACTCAAAGTCCGCGTCTTGAATCAGCAACACATCTCCGGTGGCTTCTTTGAACCCGGTGACGAGGGCCGCGCCCTTGCCCTGATTTTGTTCGTGGTAGAGGATGCGCACGCTCGGCAATTTCTCTTCTTCGATTTGTGTCAGAATTTCCCGCGTGCCATCGGTCGAACCGTCATCGACAATCAGGATTTCCGTCGCCATGCCCACCGCCAGCACGCGGTCGAGGACTTCTTCGATGGTTTCGGCTTCGTTGTAGCAGGGGATTACAACCGTCAGGGTCAGCGGTTCGCGCTTGTGGCTGGCCTTACGAGTTTGCTTGCGAGTTTGTTCAGCAGAATCAACCATACGATTACTCCATCCATGCGCCCGTCGCAGTAGGACGGGACCGTGTGATCTGATTATATAGGCGCATGGTGTGTCACAAAAGCGTGATCTCCCAATGCTTGCTGTATTCCGCGTATATCACGTATATAGAGAGGGCTATCTGCCGCCGAAGGCGAGTGCGATCTCATAATACAGCGGCAGCCCCACAATCAGGTTAAACGGGAAGGTAATGACCAGCGAGGCGGTCAGATAATAGCCGGGGTTCGCAGCCGGTAGCGCTGCACGGACCACCGCCGGGGCCGTAATGTACGACGCACTCGCCGCCAGCGTGCCCAGGATCATACTACCGCCGACTGAAAGCCCCGCCATCTGCCCCAGACCAATGCCGAGTACACCGTGAATCAACGGCATGATGACCCCAAACCCGACCAGAAACATCCCCGCCTTGCGTATATCAGACAGACGACGCCCGACCAGCATCCCCATCTCTAGCAGAAACAGCGTCAGCACACCGGGGAACAAATCCACGAAAAAGGGCGCGACCGTCTCCGATCCTGCGCCCCCGCTCAGATAGCCGATCAGCACGCCCCCGCCCAGTAGCAAAAAGCTCTTGCCGGTTAGCGCCGATCGCAACTGGTCGCCTGTCGAGCGACGGTCTGCGCCTGCCTGCCGCCCTGCCAGCCACAGACCGATGATGACCGCCGGGATTTCCATGATGGCGTACATGGTCGGCATAAAGCCCTCGAACGCCTCGCCGATATCGCCGAGGAAGGCAACCGCCGCGCTCAACGTCACCGCCGACACACCGCCATAGTGGATGGCAAGCGAAGCCGCGTTGGTCACGTCATAGTTACCCAGCCGGTTTAAGATGAAGAACGACCAGACCGGCATCGCCGCGCCCAGGATTATCGTCACGATGGCGGGGGCGATAAAATCCGCAATATCAGATTTCGCCAGATCAAACCCGCCCTTCAAGCCAATCGCCAGCAGCAGATAGACCGTGATAATAGTGTAAATCTGATCGGGGATTTCGAGGTCGCTGTTGACGATGACGGCGATGATCCCCAGCACAAAAGCCAGTACCATCGGCGACAACAGATTAAGCCGCACAATTTCGAGAATATCCATAGCGGTCTTTCGCTTGCGTGATGTATGAAGTTCAAACCGGTTGATGGTAACGCAGGCATCCGACGCGCCGCAAGGGGAAGGGTATACGAGAAAATCTGTGCAAATCGTGGGGGGAGGACAGGGGGCGACAGTGGTTTGTGAGACTGCCGGAATCCGTTTCGTGGTTTATGCTGGAAAATTCGAAAGCGCTTACATCAGTGTGTAAGCGCTTGCATATTTGACACCCTGATTTTGACCATGTTATACTAATGTCAAGCTAACAAATAATAAACTCATCAAAAATTTTTACCGGAGTCACCATAAGAATCTTAGAATAATATTTCCCAGAAGCGCGTCATGACAAGGACGCGCTTCTACTATTTCTGCCGAACTTGCCCCCGCCGTGTTTGCCACATATTGATCTCTGATTGCGCCATGCAAACACACTGTTTGCACCGCATGTTTGGGTGCGCTTAAAAAGTTGGACAATCACGGCACAAAATCTGCATCTCGTTGAAACGCAAACCGGGCTATACTGGTCATTGGACCGACGTAACCAGCACGGCAACCTGTGCGACGTTCGGTTCACGACCCTTGCCTCGTTTGAGAAGGAGCGCAGAATATGAAACGCCTTGCGATTGTGTTGCCGTTGTTGGTCGCGCTGATGATCGCCGGATGTCAGGCCCTCGGCGGCGGTGGAGACGACGAAAATACCGGTGACGAACCCTTTGATCCCGGACAGCTTGTCCAGTGGGAGCGCGACCCGAATCAGATCATTTTCCGCGCACAGGTGGTTGGCGGTGCAGATGAAGACGAAAATCCCTTTTTGATCCGCAACGATATCCCCGCTTGCACCATCTATGGGGACAATCGCATTGTGTGGCAGGTCTTCGCAGCAGATAACACCAGCCAGATTCTTGAAGATCGCCTGACCGATCAGGTTATCAACACCTTCGTGCAAGATTTGACCGTCGGCTACCGCTTTTACACCTATGAGGCGCGTTCTGATTTGCGTGCACCCGGCGAAACCAGCCCGGTTGTCGAGCAGTTGACGCTGAACGTCAACGGGCGCGAACACGTCACCGATGCCCTGGGCGAGTGGGAGTTCCAGTACTATGAGGAAATCCTCAACCGCTGCACCTCATTGAGCGAAGCCCCGGTCATCTTTGAACCGTCGGGGGCGTGGGTATCGGCGATAGAAACCGAGTTCGACCCCAGTGCATTATCGATCTTCTGGGAGGGTACAGCAGACGGCAGTGTGAACTTCGCGGAACTGGCGACCAATGGCGAACGGCAGTGGATTGAGGGCAATCTGGTGACTATCCTGTGGGAGATGATCCGCAACAATCCGCAGCGTATCATCTTTGAGCAGGAGGAAGGCGTGTTCAGCGTAGCGCTGGAAGTACCGGGCGTCACCCGCATATCACCGCCACCGCCAGATAGCTAAACGGTCCATACCGTTCAGAAGCGGGCCAGCATTCGCGGCGTGACGCTGCACATCGTTGCCAACAACGACTGAGCGCCGTCTAACGGACTCAAAACGCCCCGCCGGATTTCCAGCGGGGCGTATCAATTTATGCTGTGTTTACGCGCCGGACGTTTCAGTCGTCGCGGTTTTAGTCGTCGCGGTTTTAGTCGTCACGACTTTAGTCGTCACTTTCCTCGACCGGTTCCTCTTCTTCAGCGGGTGCTTCGTCTTCCGCCGGGGCTTCGACTTCTGCGACAGCTTCTTCAGCGGGTGCTTCATCTTCCGCCGGGGCTTCGACTTCTGCGACAGCTTCTTCAGCGGGTGCTTCGTCTTCCGCCGGGGCTTCGACTTCTGCGACAGCTTCTTCAGCGGGCGCTTCTTCTTCCGCCGGGATGTTCATGTTCTCGGCTTCTTTGGCGAAGCGCTGCATGTCCATGTCCAGATATTCTGCGGAGTTCACGCGTTTCAGGCTTAGACCGAGGCGACGGTTTTTTACATCGACCTTGACCACGCGCAGAGTCAGGCGGTCGCCTTCGTCAACGACTTCACGCGGGTGACCGACGCGGTTCTCTGACAATTCAGAGATGTGTATCAGACCTTCAATATCGGGTGCTTCAACCAGGCGGGCGAACGCGCCAAACTTGGCGAGTTTCGTTACTGTGCCCTCGACCAATTCGCCCTGCGCGTAAGTCGTGGCGACCTCGTCCCAGGGGTCAGCTTCTTGTCGCTTAATGCTGAGGCCGATACGCTTGCGGTCAGAATCGACGCTGATGACTTCAACACGCACGCGCTGACCGATCTTGAGGGCCTCACGCGGGTGCGTAATGTGCTTCCATGTGGCTTCCGTCAGGTGGACGAGTCCTTCTGCGCCGCCGACATCGACAAACGCGCCGAAGTCCTCAAGGCTGACGACCTTGCCTTCCACGATCTGCCCGACGGTCAATTCGTCGATCAACTCTTCCTTGCGCTGTTCGCGGCGCTCGCGGGCAGCGGCACGCTCGGAGAGGATGAGGCGGTTGCGGCTGCGATCTACTTCCATAACCTTGACGAACACGTTTTGACCGACCATGCCGCCAAAACGCTCTTCGGGGGTGTCTCCACCCAGGTTACGGCGGCGATCTTCAGCGATCTGGCTTTGTGGGACAAAGCCGCGCAGCCGTCCAAAGCGCACGATAAGGCCACCCCGGTTATACCCGGCGACATTGCCCTCGAACACTTCCTGATTCTCGCGGTAGACCTCGGCATCGACCCAGTTTTGCTCTTCGATTGCCCGATTCACCGACAGAATGATGCGCCCCTGATGGTCATTGGGATTAACAATGAACACCTTGATCTCGCTGCCTTCGACCAGTTCTTCGATGGCTTTGGTCGTCATATGTTCAAGTTCACGTGCGAGGATTAAACCCTCGTCGCCCTCACCGAGATCAACGGTGATCTGAGTGGGTGCGGTGGCCTTGATCGTGCCGACCACCACCTCGCCACGCTGAAAACGTGCGGGTGGGCGGGCGGGTTCCGGGGCAGCGGGTGCTTCGGTCGCCTCCTCGGTCGTAGAAGACGGGGCATCCGAGGTTGACGTTGCAACTTCGGTTTCTGAGACGGTCCCGTTAGGTGGTGTGTCATCCGACGGCTCATCGGGAGACTCGTCAGCGACGGGTTCCTCGGCTGTCGGTGTCGTAGATGCGGGATCGACAGCGTTAGTGACTTCCTGTTCGGTATTTTCGGTCACGTCTTGCTGTTCATTGTCAGTGGATGTGGAAGTTTTTTCCATATCTTCCCCCTCTGACCCTGGATTATTGGCGTTCATCACAACCTCCGTGTGGGTGCCTTACCCCCGGTGCAAGGCAGACCGCCGTTCGCAGTTTCCTATGCGCTGTGGGACGTGCAATCCCCTGCTACCCGTAAGATGTACATTCGATTCAACGTGTCTCCGTATCATCGTGGATACCGTCAAATGTTTCAAGGTACTTTCTGTAGGGATTTGCGCGTCACAAGCGACCCCACGCCCTTGGAAGTCATTATTAGACTGCGGTTCACGGGGCGAAAGTGGGCGAGGCAATGTGTTTGCGGCAGGCCAGGTGATATAGATCGCACGGCTCATCTTCGTTTCGGGATTTGCCCGAACGGTGATTATACCGGGCTTTTTTCGATAATCCAACCGCCGAAACCACAGGTTTTCAGGCAAAAGATACAAAAACAGTCATTGCTTTGCCAGTGTGCCTGTTAATGGAAACGTTTCAGGTCAAAATGGGTTAGGCTGCTGCTATACTGGGCGCAAATTCAGGCAACATCAGGAGCAGATCAGATGCAGGAATCTCAGCACAAGCGCTTGATCGACACCCTGCGCGGCTATGGCTATCATCCGTTTATTGGCGGCGACGGCAACGCCTACGCGGTACAGTCGCGCTTTACAGGTCTGGACCGCCAGAAACGCGACATTGATTTATTGCTGGCGGAAAATGTCCCCGCTCGTGAGATCACCCGCGACGATTTGCCGGTGTACGATCAAGCTCGCCTTGATGCGCTGCTGGCGGAAAAACCACATATCACCAACGGGCGCTCGTTCGTGTTCGACAGATTTACCGCTGGCGACGATGGTATGTACCTGCACGCGCATCTCGGTTACTACTTCGATATGCTCGCAACCTGTGACGCGCTCGATCAAGAGATACAACGCCACGCTACGACGGGTTCTCCGACGCCACTGCGTGACAAGCTGCACGCGCTACATGATCCGACACGTTACCTGCGTATTGGCGACGGGCGCAGCGGCGTCATCGGGGTGGCAGGACTGATCGTGTTCCCCAAAGACGGCGAATATGTGTGCATTGTCGGGCGGCGGGCGGCCTCTGTCGCCACCGACCCCGGACGTTACCATGTGCTGCCTGCGTTTGTGTTTCAACCGAGCGGCCCCGATGACCTCATCGCCGGGGAATGGTCGCTTTCCCGGCAGATCATCCGCGAATTTGGCGAAGAAGCCTTCGCCATGCCCGAATTTGCCGACTGGCCCCACCCGGTGACGGGTGCAGATTACTTTGATGCGTTTCCCCCGGTGGCGGATTTATACGCGATGCTGGCGGATGGTCGCGCAGCGCTGGAACTGACAGGTGTCGTCGTCAGCCTGTTGACGTTGCGCCCGGAAGTTTGCTCTTTGATTTTGATTCAAGACGAGGAGTGGTATCCACGCTGGCGCGACGAACTCGCCGCCGCCATCGACATCGAACGCATGGAGACGCTGTATTTGCCCGTACTCAAGGGGAACGACGCCTTCCCCGATGATCTACATTTGAACGGCGTCCCGCAGGGGATGGCGGCCTTCTGGCTGGGTGTCGAACAGGCGCGGAAGCAATTAAAGGGGACATAGAAACCGGCGCAACCCGCTATCCAGCACAGGTGATGCGATCAGTTCGTTTGCGCACGCAGCCAAACATCGCGGTGATCTTCGATAAATTCGCGGACGGTGCGCGGCGGCCTGCCCAGCAAATCAGCGAGTTCGGGGGTGATGCCTTTCGCCATGCCAAAACGGGCTGTAGAGTACAGACCAATCATCACGATGATATACGCCCATGCGATGCCACGTTTGCGCTGGTAGCGGGCAAACCCCAGAATGCCCGGTCTTGCATAGGTGATTTTGCGGCCCAATACCTCGCTCAGGATGGCGGCAACTTCGTCATAATCGAGGGCTTCTGCACCTGTCAGCGTGTACGCTTGATTTGCATGACCGTCTTCAGACAGGGTTTTGACAGCAATCGCGGCGATGTCGCGCCCGTCGATGAAGCTGGTTTTGCCAGACCCGGCAGGCACATAGATCATATCCTCGTCGCGGATTTCGTCGCGGTGGGTGGTGGTCAGATTTTCCATGAAGAAGCTGGCACGCAAAAAAGTCCACGTCATGCCACAAGCCTGTAGCAGCTTTTCGATCTTGTAGTGCGGGACGATTCTGTTATTTTCTACCCCCATCAGGGACAGAAACACCACATGTTCAACGCCAGCAGTTTGAGCCGCCGCAATGAAGGGGGCGATATGTGTCTGAACATCGGAAATTGCGGGCGGACGTACCAGAAATATGTGACGGATGCCAGCAAGCGCACCGGCATAGGTTTCGGGTTTTTCAAAGTCGAACGCGACGATGTCGATTTCATCGCCCAGTATGGACCGCGCTTTATCGGGATTGCGTACCCCGGCACGCAAACGCGGGGTATCGTCAAACTGGCGGATGACCTCAAGGCCAATATTGCCGGTAGCGCCTGTGATCAGAATATCTGTTACCACTGTTCCCCCTTTGATGAATAGCGTTGCTACAGGTGTTCCGCCAGCCAGGTCATGATGTCATCCAGCACAATCCGGCGGTCGGGATCGTTGAGGATTTCGTGCCGCATCTGCGGGTAGGTCTTGAGCGTCTTATCCGGCGATCCGGCGATTTCGTACAATGTCTGGCTGCTAGATACCGGCGTGACGCCGTCTTCCTCGCCATGCAAAATCAACAGCGGCAGGCGCAGTTCCATCAGGCGGTCGCGGGCGTATTCCACCCCGTCGACAATTGCCAGCGCGGTCGCCATGCGCACTGGCCCCTGATAAAACAGCGGGTCATCGGCATATCTGAGGATTACGTCGGACTCGCGCCATACGGCGTCCGGCGGAATCGCACGCTGGCGAACTTTTCCCAGCAGCGGTCGCAATGCACGCCCGATGGTGATCTCGCCGGGTAAGGCACGCTCCGATAGATTCAGCGGTGACCCGGACGTGATCCACCCGTCCAGTTCGGCCTGGCGCTGGAGGACGAACAGCATGGTAATCATCGACCCCATGCTGTGACCAAGTATGAAGAACTTATTGCCCGGATACTCGCCGCGCACTGAGTCGAACACGCGACCCAGGTCGTCAGCGGCCTGATGCGGATCGGGCACGTATCCACGCAGGCCCTCGCTGTGACCATGCCCGCGATGATCGAGTGTGAATACGGCATAATCACGTGCGACCAGAAACTCGACCACATGCGCATAGCGGCCCGAATATTCGTGGACGCCATGTGCAATCAATAAACTCGCCTTCGGCGGGCGCGACGGCAGATGCATGGCGGTCGCCAATTTTAAGCCGTCGCTGGTAATGACGGTCGAGGTTTTGGTGGTGATGGTATCGCTCATGATCGGTTTGCTTTCTCAAAACAGCTTTTAGC
>DAOTXA010000376.1:0-5115 GCA_034435595.1 Anaerolineae bacterium
ACCAGCATGGCAGGCCCTCGTGCAGAGGGCGAGGCGAAGACCGTTGGCGTAGGGATGCTGGGCTATTCCTTTATGGGTAAGGCCCACACCAACGCCTTCAAGAAAATTCCGTATATGATGTATCCTCCGGCAGCAATTCCGCGTCTGGTCGCAATTGCTGGACGCAACGAGGACGCTGTCAAAGAGGCGGCGCAGCGCTACGGATACGAGAAATATTACACCGATTGGCGCAAAATGCTGGAAGACGACGCGGTCGATGTCTTCGATAACGGTGGCCCCAACAATGCGCACGCCGAACCGACGATCGCGGCGGCACAGGCGGGCAAGCACGTCTTCTGTGAAAAGCCACTGGCTCGCACCGCAGAAGAAGCCAAAGGGATGCTTGATGCGGTGGAAAAAGCCGGGGTCAAGCATATGGTCGCGTTTAACTATCGCTTCGTACCTGCGATCATGCAGGCCCGCAAGTTGATTGAAAGCGGCAAACTGGGGCGCATTTATCACTGGCGTGCCGTTTATCTTCAGGGTTGGGGCATGGACCCTGAGATGGAAACAAGCTGGCGCTTCCAGAAAGACATCGCCGGAAGTGGCGCACTCGGCGACCTGGGCGCACACATCATCGACCTGGCACGCTTCCTGGTTGGAGAGCCGAAATCCGTGATGGGGTACGCTCAAAACTGGATCAGCGAGCGGCCCGACGGCAGCGGCGGCATGGTCAAATCCGACGTAGACGACGGATTTGTCGCCGCAATGGAGTTTGAAAACGGGGCGTTGGGCACGGTTGAGGCGACGCGCTTCGCACAGGGGCGCAAGAACTTCAACAGCTTCGAGATCAACGGCGAAAACGGCTCCATCGTGTTTAATCTGGAGCGCTTGAACGAGTTAGGCGTCTTCTGGAAGGACGAAGACCCCGACACCCAGGGCTTCCATAACGTATTGATCAGCGAGCCGCATCACCCCTACTGGGAAAACTGGTGGCCGCAGGGTCATATGATCGGTTGGGAACACAGCTTCGTCCATGAGTTCGATCACTTCTTCCGTGCAATTGTCAACGAGACGGGTGTTGACCCCTATGGCGCGACCTTCGTAGACGGGTATCGCAATGCGGTGATCTGTGATGCCATTCTGAATTCGGCGGCAAACGGCAAACGTGTGGACATCAACTATGGCTGAACGCCTTGACTCTGGTCGAGCCGGTCTGCCGTTCAACGACAGCCAACTCGAATCGGCTGGTACGTTGTTGCTTATTGCGGCACTGATCGCCCTGTTCCAGCGGTCCAGCGAGGCCGTCGCCATGGTTGGGTTGGTCGGTCTGGCGCTGGGAACGCTTGCTTCGACCGGTGCCCTGATACTGCGCCGCAAACCCTGGCAGATTGTGGCAGAACGCGCCGCAATCATTGGCATGATCGTCGGCGTTTTAGGGATGTTGCAGCACTGGGATATTCGACTATACGAGTATGGCTTTTACCTGCTGTTTGTCTCAACCATCGGTTTTATCGTGATTTTGCACGTCCCGGTCAATGACGAAGGTGCGGACGCCTAGGCGTTCGTATTCCACACACCAGTAGCAAGCCCGCCCCGGTCACAGCACACAGCCATGATCGAGGCGGGCTTCATCGACACCACTCTCCAGTATCGAGTGAAAGTCCACTGCTATGACTGTTCCTACGGGCTTTCGTCCGTCGTTCAAACAAGTGGCTGAACATTTGCCGGTGCCTGCTGCCATATTCGATACATCAATGCGGGTTCTGTTCGCCAACGAGCGATGGATCAAGAACTTTCGACTTGAGGACAAGTCCGTTGTCGGCCGATCTCACTATGTAATTTTCCCTGAGATCAGCGAGGAGTGGCGGACGATTCATCGAAAATGTCTGAGCGGCTATGTTCATCGTGATGAAGAGGTGGCCTTCCGGCGGTTGGATGGCTCAACAAGCTGGTTGCGCCGCGAGATTAGACCCTGGTATGCAGACGATGGGACGGTCGGCGGGCTAATCATCTATGCTGAGGACATCACGGATAGCCGGGAGACGCGGGTAGCGTTGGAGCAACAACACCGCTTTTTGCGGCAGGTGATTGACCTCAACACCAGCTTTGTGTTTGCCAAAGATCGTGATGGGCGCTTTACGCTGGTCAACAAAGCGCTGGCAGATGCCTACGGCTCGACACCAGAGGAGATGGTCGGCAAATACGACGAGGATTTCAACCCCATTTCCGATGAGACACACCACTTCAAACAGGATGACCTTGAGGTGCTGCGGACGCGCACGCCCAAATTTATCGGGGAGGAACCGGTAACGCATGTGGGTGATCGTTCGCCGCGCTGGTACCAGACGACGAAAGTGCCGTTGGTCGCAGAACCCGGCGCAGATGCGCAACTTCTTGGGATTGCGACGGACATCACAGACCGCAAGAAGGCGCAGGATGATCTGAGTGCCCAGCACCATTTTCTCCGGCAGATGATCGACCTCAACACCAGTTTTATCTTTGCCAAAGACAATGATTTGTGTTTCACACTGGTGAATCAAGCGTTAGCCGATGCCTATGGTTCAACACCAGAGGAGATGGTCGGCAAATCGGACTGTGATTACAATCCCGATTCAGATCAGGTCAACAACATCCGCCGGGATGACATGGAGGTTCTACAGACGGGAACGCCAAAATTTATCGCTCAGGAGCCAATTACCAACGCTGCAACCGGAGTGACGCGCTGGTATCAAACGGTCAAAGTGCCAATTACCGGTCGTGACGGGCAAGTCGAGCAACTGCTAGGTGTGGCGACCGACATTACCGAGCGCAAACAGGCCGAAGAACAGCTTAAGCAACTGGTTGTTCAGGAACAGCAGGCGCGTCAGGCGGCAGAAGCCGCATCCCGGATGCGTGACCTCTTTTTAGCCAACATGAGCCACGAACTCCGCACACCCTTACACGCTATTATCGGGTTCCTGCGCGAGATTTTTCATAGCGGTCAGCTTGATGACGACAACACCCACATGGTCGAGCGATGTCTGGCGAATAGCCGGCGACTTTCGCTCTTGATCGACAGCTTGCTGGACCTGTCACGTCTGGCGGTGGGCAGCCTGGAACTGGTCGTAACCCCGGTTAAAGTGGGCGAACTGGTGCGATTCATTGGTGATGATGTCGGCCTACAAGCCCGCGCCAAAGCACTCACGTTTACATCGGAAGTAGACCCGGATTTGCCCGATACGATTCACCATGACGAAGAACGGCTCACGCAGATCATCACCAACCTGCTGCTGAACGCTATCAAGTATACGGATGTGGGAAATGTACGCCTATCAATGCGCCATCATCCGACGGACCGCCTGCACATTGAAGTCGCTGATACCGGCATTGGCATCGCCCCGGATATGCATGCCCGTATCTTCGAGAGCTTCACACAGGGGGGAGCAAGCCCACAGAAAGAAGGCGTAGGGCTGGGGCTGTCGATTGTGAAAAACCTGGTTGAACTTATGGGCGGTATGGTATTTCTGGAAAGTGAACTGGGTGAATACACCATCTTCACAGTGGATTTACCGTTGAACCTGCCAGAAACAGAGACTACGGACGACGAAAGTAGCAAGCAATCTGATGACTAAAACGGTGTTGGTGGTGGAAGATGATCGTGATGGACGCGAAATACTGGCTCGCATGTTAATGCGTGCCGGGATCGCGGTGGAGTTGACCGGTACGGCGGAAGACGCGCTGAACGTGTTATCTGCGCAAGAACACGCGGCGGTGATTATTGATCTGGCCTTGCCGGGGATCGATGGATTTGCACTGCTCAAGCGCATCCGTTCCGGTGATGCATCTACGCAAGGACTACCCTGTCTGGCAATCACCGCCTATCACACCCCGGTCCTCAAGCAGCGTGTTATGCGTGAGGGGTTTGACGGGTATTTTGCCAAACCGCTGGATGATCGACGTTTTATCGAAAAGCTGACCGAGATACTCGGTGACAGGTAAGCAGACAAAAGCCGGATCGCACAGCGCAATGTCGATTTCACAAGCGTGTGCTGGCAGAAGCCCGTTGAATCAGCGTAGAAGGCATGATGACCTGCTCGACCGGAAGATCGGGCTGTTCGATGCGGTTGATAAGCAGACGCGCAGCCTCTCGCCCCATCTCTGCGGGGCGTGCTGCAATCGTAGCCAGCGGCGGATTCCACAGCGACGACTCCGCGACATCGTCGAATCCAACCACCGCAAAATCTTGTCCCGGTTCGATCCCTGCATCGCGCAGCCCCAGCATCACGCCATACGCCACGACATCGTTATAACATAGCGCCGCAGTCGGTGGATCAGGCACCTGAAGCAGCGCTTGCACCGCGTTGTAGCCACCTCGTCGTGATACATTGCCGGGGATGCTCAACCGGCTATCCAATTCGATGCTATGTTTGACGAGCATACTACGATACCCCTCAAGGCGATCGCGCCGGGCTGACGAGTTTTCGTGTCCGCCGATAAAGGCAATTCGGCGGTGACCATTTTGAATCAAGTGTTCAATGCCGCGTCGGGCACCAACTTCATTGTCAATGCCGATATAATCGACTTCAAGCCGGGGCAAATAGCGTGTGACGAGGATCAAGGGGACGAATTGCTGTAGGGTACTAATATCATCTGCGCTGGTCCCCACCGCGGGAACCAGCATAATACCCTCGGCATCACGTTCGCGGATCGTGGTGATCTGACGTTGCTGATAGTCGAGGTTATCGCGTGTTGTCGCCAGCAGTAAACTGTAGTTGTTTTCGTTGAGGTAGTCTTCAATGCCGCTGGTAAGTTCCGCATAGAACGGGTTGGCAATATCCGTGATGATCAACCCCACGGTATATGAGCGCTGGGTGCGCAGGCTGGCGGCACGCTGATTGTATACGTAGCCGAGTTCCTGCACAGCAGCCATCACCCGCCGCTGGGTCGGTTCCGAAATACGCGGATTCTTGTTTAGAACCAATGATACCGTACTGGTAGAAACTCCAACGGTATTGGCTACATCGCGGAGTGTTACTTTTTGTGCTGGCAAGCGTATATCCTATAGTCACACAGGCTATTGTCTAATCGATTGACTTAATTATGAGTTGAACATACAGGCGATGTCAAGCACACAGCACAACGTTTCGACAAGAT
>DAOTXA010000377.1:0-5298 GCA_034435595.1 Anaerolineae bacterium
GTTGGCGCTTTCGAGTACGGCGATGATCCGGCGCAGATTGCGCGTCACGTCGGCTGTTACGGCAATCTGCGCGAGGATGATATGCATGTTGACTCCCTAAACGAGTGGCAGGACAGCGACGGCTTCGATTTCTACGATGACATCCAATGGCAGACGGGCGACTTCTACCGCCGACCGCGCCGGGGGCTTTTCCCCAAAGAACTGCGCGTAGACACCGTTCATCGCCTGAAAGTTGTTCATGTCCTTGAGGAAAACGGTGGTTTTGACGACGTGTTCCAACGAGGTCCCGGCAGCTTCGAGGACGGCTTTCAGGTTCTTCAGGACTTGCTCGGTCTGGGCTTCGATGCCGCCTTCGATGATGTCACTTGTGCCGGGGATCAGCGGAATTTGCCCGGCGGTGTAGACGAGTCCACCGGTAACGACGGCCTGTGAATAGGGTCCGACAGCGGCGGGGGCGTTGTCGGTGTTGATAATTCTGCGGTGGGCCATAAATGATCTCCTTGAGAATTTCTCAGTAAACAGTATTCAGTAAACAGTAGCCGGTCGTCAGTTCGCTGCGTTTTTTGCCGCTATCGCTAAAGCGATCTGGCTCTACAAAAAGCCAAGTCCACTGGGAGGGGCTAAACCCACACCAGATACAGACTTGACGGCCTCTGGTGAGTCTGTCTTTGCAGTTCGTTGCTTTTCAGCCGCATCGCTTCCAGGACGAAACGTCCTGGCTTCCGCGAAAAACGACGAAAACAACTTTGCTATACATCATCGTGTGTTTGCGGAAAACTGACAACTGATAACCGACCACTGTTTCCTATGATCTATTTCAAATCATTGAGTTCATCGGCAAAGGCGGCGCTGTGACGCTCCCACGCGGCGAGGATGCGCTCGTGGTCGAGGTCGTCTTCGGCGCTATCGAGCGTGTTGTTTTCCGCGTAGTGCTTGGCGACACGGCGTACACCCGCCGCCCAGTTGATCGTATAGCTAAAGTCAAGGTCATGTTTGGCCTTCGCGTTGTCGAAGATGTTGTTGCCCTGAAAGTTCTCACGGACGACGGCGAAACGTTCCGGCGCGACCCGCGAGAGTAAATCGGTGGGGATGTGGACGATCTCCGGTACAGGGCCGCCGAAGGCTGCGGCGACGGTCGCCACATATTGATCCCACGTCATCCACTCCTCGCCCGTGGTGTGATACGACTCGCCATAGGCGGCGTTGTTGAGGCACGCACTGATGAAGGCGTGGCCCACGTCATCCGCATGGCACGGAACCCACAGCGACGATCCATCGCCATGCACGACGACGGGTTCGCCGTCGCGCAGGCGCTTGAGGTAATTCATGTGCCAGCCCAATGTGTGGATGACGTTACCCCGGTCGTAGTAGGTGTGCGCGGGGCGGATTACCGTCACATTGAAGTCGCCGCGATTGTGTGCTTGCATGAACAGGTCTTCGCACTTGATCTTGTTGTTCCCGTACTCGCTGTTGCTGTCACGGGTTTCGGCTTCGGTGACGGGGAATTTTCCGGCGGGTTTGCGGTAGACATCGACCGTACTGCAAAAAATGAGTTGTTTCGTGCGTCCGGCGAAGGCGCGGATGTCCATCTCTGCCTGTGGCACATCGAAGCACATCATGTCAATCACCACGTCAAAGTCGCCCGCTGCCGCGATTTTGGCCTCGAAATCCGCTGTGTCGAAGCGGTCGCCGTTGATTTGCTGGACTTCGTCGCCGAAGCCCATGTCGGTTTGTCCGCGATTGTAAACGGTGACGTTTTCGCCGTTAGCGACCAGTTCGCGTGTGATCGAACTGCTGATGATGCCGGTTCCGCCGATGATGAGTACGTTCATGGTGATTCCCTGTCTATCCTTTGAATTTTCGCATGGTTAGACGCTATAATACCGCGTATGACCCCTGCACAAACAGGAACCTGACCATGCGTAAGATTGTAAGCTGGCTTGCCGGATTCGCTATTGGTGCAGCCATCGCCGCTGTAATCGTCATGATTTTCGTGCCAGAAACGGGCGCACAGATCAAGGCACGGCTCAAAGCCGGATACGATGCGACGATGGAAGAGGCACGACTCGCTACCGAGAAGAAACGCGCCGAACTGGAAGCCGAACTCGCCGCCATGCAAAATCAGCGCCTGCCCGATGCCACCGGAAAAAAGGGGCGTAGAGGACGTCGCGGCAAGAAATAGATGGCTGCCTAGCGTGCCGCGATTTCCAACGTATATGTCGCCGGGACTGTCGTCACAGGTGCGAAGGGCGATATTGCCACGATGACCTCACTGGCTGCTGGCAAGACTGGCACACTCAAGGCGTTTTCCGCTGGGAACAGGGCACGATTTACCGTTACCTCGCCGTTGACGACTTGTGCGGCCTGTATCCAGATTTGCTGCGGCAGGACGTTATCCACATGCACCCAACCCTCTGCCAGCCATCCGCCTTCATCTGCTTCCAGATCAGTGAAATAGCCGATTTCGGGAATGCCGATGTCGTCAATGACGATGCCGGGTTGATTTACCGCATCGTCGGTGACCATCTCAAAGCGCACCATTACCTCGCTGCCGATAAAAGCGTCCAGACTGGCTTCCGCGTCAATCCAGCCGCCGGAATCGCCCGTGTAGCCGACGCCGTAGTTATAGCCCTGCGGGTTGAAGTCGGTGGCGTTTGTCACTGGCAGCGTGACCCATGTCGCGCCGCCGTCGCTGCTGGCACTGACGTAAGCGTAATCCCAGCCCTCTTCGATGCTGTACCACGATTTGAACTGGAGAGTCGCGGAATCGACGCCGCTAAGGTCAAACGGGCGTGTTAGCGTCGGGTTGCTGCCGTCGCCGCGATTGCTGTACCACATCCACTGACCGCTGGCGGCATTGGTCGGCACAAGAGGCGTGGTAGTTGGTGCATCCAGCGCGATGTCAAAGGCAGTCGTGCCATCGGGGATTGTTAGGCGGTAGTAGCTGGTCGAATACTGGCGGTTGAACGTATCCAACGAGAAGGGGAACGCCATCACACCGGTAGATGCGGGCGTGCCGATTTGCCCATCCAGCAGCGCATAGTCAAAGCGTCCGCCGCCCGTTAAAGTCGCCTGAGTGTAATTGGCGATCACCCAATCCGCGAAGAAGTCGTCCAGCCTGGGGCCGTCGAACTGGTCTAGCAGGTTGGCAATAGATTGCAGGCCATTGGTGGGGTCGGCGCTCAGTTGGCGGATGGCGTCTTCTCCGAATTGCTCGTAGATATAGGCGATCATCATGAAGGCCGCACCATAATGCGGAGCGCTGGGCGAATTATCGAAGGTCCAGGTGTTGAGTTGGGTTCCCGGTGCAGCCATGAACGCCAGCGCGGTTCCGTTGGGGTTCCCGAAGCCGAGAATCGCCTCGGTGAAGGTGGAATAGCCCTCGTCCATCCAGCTATCTTCGTTGCCGTCCACATTGTTGCGGATCATGTGCTGGAATTCATGGGCGAGGGTGTTGTAGAGGAACGGATTGCTGACATCCGGGAATGCGCTGAGATTGACGAAGAACATCTCCATTTCGTTGCTGGTCGGCAGGACTTCGGCGGGCGAACTGTGACGGCTGCCATAGTATGCGGCGACACCATTGCCCAGATTGAACGCGAACAGAGCATGAATGCGCGGGTCGCCGTCGATGCCGGGGGTTAACTCGCTGCCCCACAAGTCGCGCACCTGCTGGTAAATCCCGGTGTCAAAGACGCGCCCCAGTTCACGCAGGGCGTTTTCGTCCACATTTGCGCCGTTTTGCACCCAGAAGTGAATCGTCTCGCTGCTGACGCGGAGTGTGGCGTCAATCTCGAACATGATATCTGTACCCAACTGCGCGACCCAGAACGAACGCTGTATGCCAATGGGTAAATCTGGCGTGACGGTGGGAAATTCGTGGATTTCGGTCACGCCGCGATAGCGCATCGCCAGTGAAACAGGGTTAGCAACAGGTAATTCTGTGGCTTCGAGCGCGGCGATAGTCGGATAGTTGCCGGGGTCGATTGCCGGGGAATCCTGCGCGTGCAACACAATAGAAAACGAGGTCACGATGATGACCCATAGCAGCGCGATTCCCGGTAGGATCAATGCTTTACGCATGTAATTTAGCTCCAAACTTTGTGTGTTTCGTCACCATTATAGGGTCAAACGATGGTCGTTGCAGTTATGCATCCTGTATCCTACAGGCGACGCAAATTGTATACAGAGATTTCAACCAAAGGGGGGCGCGATGATCCCAGATCGTGCAAGCAACGTATCAGGGTGGGAGTTTGACAAATTGGTGGCGATTTTGCTGCGCCAGTTCAAGCGCCTGTTTGCCCAGCGCGGTGTCGAATTGACCGAGGCGGAAATACAGCATATCGGCAAACAGGCCGCCAACCGCAAGCTACTATCAGGTAAGACGCAGCCGGTTTTGGTGGCACTGCGGGATATTATTGAGGAGAGTGTTGGCGTACTCAAACAATGGGACCTGACTTTCGCCAAATCGCTGTCAACAGAGATGACCGATATTTCCGGCTGGGAATCAACTGCCGATTTTCTTCAGATTGCCAACGAGAAGGGCAATGCGGAAATTCGCATCACGGCGGGGTCGTCACTGGCGGTTATTCTGGGCGAACCGCGCCACGCAGTATTTTTGCTGCAAGCCGTCGATCATGACCTGAAGGCCGACGGTCAACTGGATGTGGATGCGATCATTGCGAAGCGGGCACTGCTATATGCGAGCCGGGTGGATGTGGAGGCAAGTGACTGGCGCGATCAGGTGGCGGCGTGGGTCAAGACGGCTGGTAGCGCAGACTCCGAATAGTGGATGAGCAAAGCGTTATTTTTCGAATTTTGACGCAAGAAGTCCCTGGTTGAGCGCGTCTAAGGTAGTTGATGCAATTTGAGAGTCTATCAGGAGATACAGGAATGACAGCCACGACAAGTCCTGTCGATAAACGTGCAACTACCGAATATCCGATTAACGACACGCTGGCGCAGCGGTATAGCCCGCGTGCCTTTGCCGATACACTTGTAGACCGCGAGACGCTGTTGAGTTTATTTGAGGCGGCACGCTGGGCACCGTCTTCACGAAATGCGCAGCCCTGGCGCTTCATCGTCGCCACTAAAGACACGCCCGACGCCTACGCAAAAATGCTGCGTGTACTGAATGAGAGCAACCAGCGCTGGGCGGGGAATGCGCCAGTTCTTATGCTGGCGATTGCCGAGCTTGAGAATGCTGACAGTGGTCGTGTGAATGGCAAGGCATTGTATGATCTGGGCGCGGCGGTCGCGCATTTGACCGTCGAAGCCAGCACACGAGACTTGTATTTG
>DAOTXA010000378.1:0-1721 GCA_034435595.1 Anaerolineae bacterium
AAACGATGCCCTGCCAGATACTGCCGCATCTAAACTCAGTGGCACAAGTGTTTTAGCATCGATATTTCACTATTTCGGCAGGCCCGCCGCCAGAATCTCTGCCACGTGACGCACACGCTTGCCAGACTCTTTGCGCGAGAGGCCGCCGTTCATGTGGGTCAGGCAGCTTGCATCCCCGGTGACGATGGTCGCTGCTTCAGTCGCCTCAATGTTGCTGATTTTCGTTTGTAGCATCGCGTTACTGACTTCCGGCATCTTAACGCTAAACAATCCACCGAATCCGCAGCAGACATCGTGTTCGTTGAGGTCGCATAATTCCAGATTATCTACGTCCGCCAGCAGATCACGCGCCTGATGCGTCAATCCGAGCAGGCGCAACCCGTGACAGCCATCGTGCATGGCGAATTTTTCCGGTTGCGGCAGCGATAGGCCAAGATCGGTCTTACCGAGTCCGTCTACCAGATATTCGGTGAACTCCCATGTAATCGACGCGGCACGTTCGGCGGCGTCCTTCCATTGTGGATCATCTGCAAACAGGGTCGGATACTCGTGACAGACCATCGCCGCACACGATCCTGACGGGGTGACAATCGCTTCTGCGTCGGCAAAGGCGGTCAAAAACTGCTTGGCGACATTGCGTGCCTCGGTGCGATAGCCAGAATTAAAACCGGGCTGACCGCAACAGGTCTGCGCCATCGGGAAATCGACCGGAATCCCTAGATGTTCCAGCAGATTCACCACCGCCATCCCGGTATTTGGATATACCATGTCGATAATACAGGTGACGAACAGTGATACCGGTTTGCCCTGCGGTGATTCACGGTGGAGCATGGGAGATTTGCTTTCGGCTGCGGTTTATACGTTTATTGACTTGTAGTGTAACGCAAAACGAAGGGGCTTCAACATGCCACATGACTTACCAATTAAAAATCTCGCTGACCGGTAATTCAAATCCACTGATGACATCGTCCCCGGTGAGTGTCCCGCTTTCGCCCACGACCTGCACATCTTGATTCGGTCGGTACACATGTACCTTACGCGCCTCGGAATATACAATCCACACCAGTACCCCGGCTGCGCCGTAGTTTGCCAATTTCTGATTGATTGTCGTCATTTCCTGTTTGTTGCTTTCGTCAGAGATGACTTCAACAGCGAGATCAGGGGCGTCTGGATGGTAGCCTTTGGGGTCGAGTTGCGGCGCACGTTCAAACGAGATAAACGCCACATCGGGCGCATATCGCTCTCCATTGACCTGATAGCCGCCGTTTTCGCCCGTAAGATGCCCAATTTTGTTACGCATCAGGTACATGAACAAAAATCCACTAATCACCGACGCGATTTTGGATGCATACGCATTGGATGGCACTTCCACGACCTCACCCGCGATAAATTCAAATAAACGACTCGCATTTTCCGGCAGCAGCACCCACTCATCAAAGGCTTCTACTGTAAGAGGTGGCGATTTGATGCTCATAACTGGTTCTCCATATTCGCTACTTCGATTGTACAACATTACAAATCACGGCTGTCGTAAACGGATATGATGAGATTAATCAGTAGACTCAACGGCAATCGCCACAGGTGCTAGACATTGCCTGTGACCACTACCAAATAACCTAATCAGACCCAGGGCAATCGCTTCAAAAATGAAATAAAGTGGGTAATGTGTGAATTGTAAAAGATAATGAGGGAGTGAAGTCGAAAAGGAAGCCCCCTCCCAT
>DAOTXA010000379.1:0-2826 GCA_034435595.1 Anaerolineae bacterium
CTGCCGAACGCGGTATGCTTATGTGCAGATCATCCGCACCACGCAAGGAGACACCCCCATGAAAGCCGCTCTTTTCGACGCATTCGGCGCACCGCTGCGCATCGAGACCGTGCCTGATCCTGAACCGCCGCCGGATGGAGTCGTCATCCAACTGCGGGCGAACGGCATCTGTCGCAGCGATTGGCATGGCTGGCAGGGCCATGACGCCGACATCAAGACACTGCCACACATTCCCGGCCACGAACTCGCGGGTGAAGTCGTCGCCGTTGGCGTGGAGGTCAAGCGCTGGACCATCGGCGACCGCGTGACCGTCCCCTTCTGTTTGGGGTGTGGGCGCTGTCCGCAATGTGTGAGCGGTAATCATCAGGTCTGCGACGACTACTATCAACCGGGCTTCACCGGCTGGGGGACTTTTGCCGAATATGTCGCACTGCCCTATGCCGATGTCAATCTGGTGCGTATTCCGGAAGCGTTGGATGATGTAGCGGTCGCGAGTCTGGGCTGCCGCTTCACAACGGCCTTTCGTGCGGTTGTATCACAGGCTGGATTGCGTGGTGGTGAATGGATCGTGATTTACGGCTGCGGTGGCGTGGGCCTGTCAGCGGTAATGGTCGCGGCGGCACTCGGAGCCGCGGTGATCGCGGTAGACATCAACGACGCGACACTCGATCTGGCGCGGAAAATCGGCGCGGCGCATACGATCAACGCACAAAATGTGAGTGATGTCGTCGCCGCTGTCCGCGAGTTGACTCAGGGGGGCGCGCATGTCGCAGTCGATGCGCTTGGCAGTGCCGCGACCGCCCGTAACGGCATCCTCAGCCTGCGCAAACGCGGACGCCATGTGCAGATCGGTTTGCTGGTGGGGGATGATACCGACCCCGCCCTACCGATGGGGCCGGTGATCGCGAACGAGCTGGTCATTTTGGGCAGTCATGGGATGCAGGCCCACGCTTACGACGCCCTGCTGCGTATGATCGAAGCCGGTCAATTGAACCCGGCGCAGTTGGTCACGGAGCGGGTGACGCTGGAAGAGGCTCCAGCGGTATTGCAGCGGATGACGGACTTCGGCGTCACCGGCGTGACCGTAATCGACCGATTTTAGCCCCGTCACCCGAAATGTTTGCGCAACATCGCGTGCATCGCCACCGAGACCGCATCACCAGGCCAAAACGCGCACTAACCTTTCACGGCACCCGCCGTCAGACCCTCAACAATGCGATTCTGGAAAATCAACACCAGGATCACCAACGGAATCGTGACCACCATCGCCGCCGCCATGATTTCCGCAATCGGCTCTTGCTCAGCGAACTGGCCGGAAAACTGCGCGATTACCACCGGCACCGTCTGGGCAGAGGGATTGGTCGCGGTGAAGTTCAGGGCGAAAAGATATTCATTCCAGGAGATGACGAAGGCCAGTAATCCAGTTGTGACCAGCGCCGGGGCCGTGAGTGGCAGCAGAATCAGGCGGAATGTCTGGAACGGTGTGGCTCCGTCAACGATTGCCGCCTGTTCAATCTCTTGCGGCAGACCCCGAAAGAAGGTCGTCAGCACCCACACCGTAAAGGGCAGTACGAACACGGGATAACTTGCTACCAGGGCCAGCGGCGTCCCGAAGAAGCCGAGTTCACGCACGATGGTGTACAGACCTGACAAGATTGAAATCGCCGGGAACATCGTCATCGATAGCACGACGTAGAGCAGTATCACCCGCCCACGAAAACGCAGGCGTCCCAACGCATACGCGGCAAACGATCCGACCACCAGCGCCAGCACCGAAGTCGAGCTAGATACCAGTGCCGAATTACGCAGTGACTCCAAAAAGGTGTTATCTCGGAACACGTATTCATAATTTTGCAGTGTGGGCTGCTGGGGCAAGTAGGTGGCAGACTGAAACAGCTCCGACTCATCTTTGAAAGAAGTCGATAATGCCCAGTAGAATGGAAATAGTGCATATAAAGCGACAAGGCCAACGGCAGTGTAGAGCAGTATCTGTTGAACGATCTGTAGTGTGCGTTTTCTGTTCACCGACTTTCCCCTGTATCCACACCCAACATACGGACATAAATAAACGCAAATATCGATATGAAGATGAATATAATCACACTGATTGCCGAAGCGTAGCCATCCCTTTGATTGCTAACCAGTGTCTCGAAGTTATACGTCGCCATCGAAAGCTGTTGGCGTCCAAACAATACGTTAAACAGGTCGAAGACGCGCAAGGCGTCCAATGTGCGGAATACCAGCGCAATGGCAATCGCCGGGCGCAAAAGTGGCACGGTGATCGAGAAGAAACGGCGTACCGGGCTGGCCCCATCAACGGCAGCGGCTTCGTACAGATCGGATGGAATTGTCTGCAAGCCCGCTAACAAAAGCAGTGCCATAAAGGGTGCGGTTTTCCAGACATCGACGATGATGGCGGTCGGGAGTTGCAGCGTCGATTCCGATAACCACGCCATCGGTGCTTCGATCAGGCTCAAGTCCATCATGATTTTGTTGACGATGCCTGCACTGGTGTCCTTGAGCATCAACTCCCATAATCGAGCTGAAATCACCGTTGGGATCGCCCAGGGAATCAACATCACCGCCCGCATCACACCGCGCCCCCGGAAGCGAGAGTTCACCACCAGCGCCATAAAGAGGCCAATCGTCAACTCCAATGTTACCGATACGACGGTGAATATCAGTGTCGTGTTGATCGCCTCGATAAAATCATCATCAAGCCCGCTTATCGCCAGTGATTGACTGCGATCAAAGGGCGATTGAACATTCCATACGGTGCGATACCCTTCCTGAAGCAGCGGTCGATCAATCGACTCCCAACGAATC
>DAOTXA010000380.1:0-1983 GCA_034435595.1 Anaerolineae bacterium
TATTCGTTCCTAACGTAGTCGTTGCCCTTCGGCATGACTCAGGCTGGTCAACATTGGCTTTTACAAGCCATCCGATTTATCGGGTGGTCGTTGACGCCAGGTGCCTATTCTGCTCCTTCTTTGGCGGCGAGATAGTTGTCGTAGTCGTCTTTATCGACCAGTTCGCCGTTTTCGACCTGGCTTTCGGTCAGGCGGCGGCCCTTGTCGAAATATAGCGTCACTTCTGCCTGAAAGGGGCAGCGGATGGCACTGGCGACCTTGCGCACCCAGTAGCCGCCGTCGTCGCTGATGCTGAGGTCGTTATAGGTGTCGATGCGAATGCGCACGATTTCTTCGCAGCGCTTGGGCTTGACATAGAAATATATGCCGCGATCAGACGGGCTTTTCGGCCCGCCGCCGAACAGGTTCTTGAGAAAGTTCATCGCGTCCTCGCTTGGGTTGGATTGTCGGCAGAATGTGCCTCGATTATAAGGGAAAAGGGGCCACGCGAAAGCATCAACCGCCAATCTCCCCGTTGACCCGGCTTGCGACACCCCTGCACATCGGGTATATGTTGGATTAGCGATCCACACAACGGCATGAGGCGAACCCGATGACAGAAAACGGAAAACTCAAACGTGTAGATGTGATGATTAGCAGCACGTCGAAAGACCTCATAGAACATCGTGCGCAGGTCAACGATGTGATTCAGCGCATGGGCATGTACCCCATTGATATGAAAAACCTCACCGCGAACCGGGCGGACCCGATACAGGCGTCATTGGAAATGGTCAAAGAGGCCGAAATTTACCTCGGCATCTTTGCCCACCGTTACGGCTACATTCCAGATGACCCGCGCAACCCGGAGAAACTGTCGATCACGGAATTGGAATACCGGGAAGCGCTTAAACTCAAAAAAGAGATCATGATTTTCATCATCGGGGATAAACATGCACTTAAGAATGAGATGCTGGAAACGAACCCCGACGGCGCGGCAAAGCTACTGCGGCTAAAAGAAGAGATGCGGACCAACCACATCGTAGGATTCTTCGACTCTGAACAGGACCTGCGCGAAAAAGCACTCACAGCGCTGGCGAAATCGCCGCAGCGGGTGCATGATACGACCGCCGAGCGCTTCCACCGTCGCACAGACATCCCCGCCAAACCGGAGCCGTACATCGCCCATCCCTACGTGCTGCTGCCGACCGACCAGTTGAAGGGCCGCGTAGCCGAACTCGACCTGATTACCGACTGGGTGGCGAAACCGTCCGCCCCGGTCTATCAGGCGACCATCCTCAACTTCGTGGCGATGGGCGGCATGGGCAAAAGCGCCCTCACATGGAAGTGGTTCAACGAGATTGCACCGCAGGAAATGAAGCCGCTGGCGGGCCGCGTGTGGTGGAGCTTCTACGAGACAGACGCCGGGTTCGACAACTTCGTCACAAAGACGCTGGCCTATGTCACCGGGGGCGATCCCGATGAAATTCGCAAGCGGAGCCTGCATGAACAGATGGACCTGCTGTTGGCGGAACTCAACAAAGCCCCCTATTTGATCGTCCTTGACGGTCTGGAGCGCATCTTGCGTGCCTACACGCGCATGGATGCCGCCCACCTGCGCGACGACGACGCCGACCGCGACACCGCCAATGTTGTGCGCGGTGCGCTTGGGCTGCCGGAAGGCGCGGAGGAATCGTACACGGGCGAGATTCAACTGCGCCTGACCACTGACCCACGGGCGGGGCGCTTTTTGCAGCGTTTGACGCAGGTGAAACCGTCGAAGGTGCTGGTCAGCACGCGCCTGTATCCGGCGGATATTCAGCTAAACACGTATGCGCCGATGCCGGGGAGCTACGCCCGTTTCCTGACCGGACTCAGCGCCGTCTCGGCGGTTGGATTGTGGCGCGGCATGGGTGTGAGTGGCAGCCGCGACGAACTGCTGGCGCTGTTCCGCACGTTTGACAACTACCCGCTGCTGATCCGCGCACTGGCGGGTGAAGTGGCCCG
>DAOTXA010000381.1:0-1882 GCA_034435595.1 Anaerolineae bacterium
CCCGCGAAGTGTAAACCTCGCATACATCCTCTAAAGACATGTCTATAATAAGCCGCTGTACATGGTCATTTGACGTGCCGTATCAAAGCGTGGGGTGGTACAATGTCGCCGGGGAAGAACCAGGCTCAACCCGATCTTTATCCATGTCTTGACCACGCAAGGCGATATGATCCATGATTCATCGTATTCAACTGCACGACGGCTGGACGCTGCGAACGGACAGTGCAGATGCGCCAGATACGATTCGCAGTACATCCATCCCTGCCACTGTACCCGGCGTCAACTATCAAGATTTAATCCGCGAGGGACTCATCCCTGATCCGTACTACGGCTTCAACGAGCACGACCTGCAATGGACGGGTGAGGTCGATTGGCGCTATGATCTGGTGTTCTCTGTGGATGAGGAAACACTCGCCCGCGAGAACATCGAACTTGTATGCGACGGACTCGACACTATCGCCGATGTCACGCTCAACGGGCAGCATATCGCCCGTACCGAGAACCAGTATCGAGGTTATCGCTTTGACGTAAAATCACTGCTTGCGCTGGGCGAAAATCACCTGAGTATCGTGTTCAGCGCGGCGAATATCTACGCCCGTGGTCACGAGGAACGCCTCGGCACGCTGCCATATGTGAATCCACCCCAGCCGTTCAACTTCATCCGCAAATCAGCGTGTAATTTCGGCTGGGACTGGGGGCCGACGCTGGTCGCGGCGGGTATCTGGCAGCCCATCGCCCTCGAAGTGTGGGACGAGGCACGCATTGAGTCAGTGCGTCCGCTGGTCAATAATGCAACTGCACGATCTGCGACCCTCGAAATTCTGGGGACGGTCGCCCGCAGCGAAAGCAGTAGCACATTGATCGTAGCGGTGAGTATCGGCGGGCCAAATGGCGACATTTTTACGCATGAGTTCACGATTGCTGGCGATGAGTCTGCTTTCCACGAACATGTCGAAATCCTTGACCCCGCGCTATGGTGGCCTCGCGGCTACGGTGACCAACCACTATATACGCTCGAAATCGCGCTGACCAACAGCGACGGGCGAACGATTGACCTGTATGAAACCCGTGTCGGCCTGCGTCAGACGCGCCTCATTGCCGAAAAAGACGATGTTGGCCTTAGCTTCGGGCTGGAGATCAACGGGCAGATGGTCTACTGCAAAGGCGCGAACTGGATTCCCGATGACCAGTTCCCTACCCGCGTAAACGAGGCCCGTTATCGCGCACGAATCCAGCAGGCGATGGATTGTCACATGAACATGCTGCGGGTGTGGGGTGGCGGCATCTATGAAACCGAGACATTCTATCGTATCTGCGACGAAGAAGGCGTCATGGTGTGGCAGGACTTCATGTTTGCCTGTGCCGCCTACCCGGAAGTCGAGCCGTTCCCGGCGGAAGTCGAAGCAGAAGCACGCTACCAGATCACGCGATTGAGTGCGCACCCGTCACTGGTGATCTGGAACGGCAACAACGAGAATTTGACCGGCTATGTCAACTGGGGCTGGCAGGAAAAAATCGGCGACCGCGCATGGGGCGCAGGCTACTATTTTGATGTCCTGCCTGAACTGATGGCAGAACTTGATCCCTCGCGCCCATACTGGCCTGGGAGTCCGTACAGTGGCACGATGGACATCAACCCCGACCACGACGACTACGGCAATCGTCACGTATGGGACGCATGGTTCGGTGACGATTACACTGCGTATCGTGAGCATCCCTCACGCTTTTGCAGCGAATTCGGCTTTCAGGGTCCGGCGACCTATGCGACACTCGCACAATGTCTGCCCAACGAAGAATTGCAGCCGAACTCCGAGGGGCTATCGTTCCCCAATCACCAGAAATCGCCGCCGGGCGATGACAATAACCAGCGGCACATGGTCAG
>DAOTXA010000382.1:0-3436 GCA_034435595.1 Anaerolineae bacterium
CCCGCCAATCCCGCTGCCAGCCAGAACGAACTGGTGATGATCCCATATTCTGAGGGCGACCAACCCTTCTTTTCAAATAGTACAGGGATAAAGGCCACGCTCCCCGGTTGCGCCATACTCCGCAATATGACCAGCAACAGCAGAATACCCGCCGCCCGCACCGGAATCCGAATCGGAGCCGTGTCGTCCCTGGCGATGACCGGGTGCGCTGTCCGGTGCGCCAGTGCGTCCGGGATCAGGCGGGCCATCAGCATGACGGGGATCGCTACCATCGGCGCGAGAACGAGTAGTACCAACACGCTGCTATCCAGCGCGGACGACAATGCCACGCCATTCAACACCGGACCCGGCACAAACAGTGTGCCTGTATCCAGCACCGGGACCGTCTGTAACAGCAATCCTGCCAACAAGGGGCCGAGCGCCAGCCCGGTCTGCCCCATCAAGAAGAACCATGAGACGTAAGTCGCCTTGTATTCGGGATCGGCTTCGGCGGCATGGAGCGCCCCAACCGGGTGAAAGGCCCCGCTGCCCAGCGCCGCGAGAATGTACGGGATCATGAACAGCCAGAAGTTCCCGGTGAACGCCAGCAGCACGAGTCCGAGCGAGGTCGCGCCGATAGTCCAGGCGACGCCGAGTGCGCCGACCCAGCGCCCGCCCTGACGATCTGCCCGCAGCCCAAATCCGGGTTGAGAGACAGCCCCGGTCAACTGGCGCAAGCTCTGCGCCAGGCCGATCTGCGCGTTACTGATGGGGATGATGCTGCCACTGATAAAGGCCAGCAGCACCGGACCCATGCTCATGAAGATGTCGTTAAGGGTGTGACCGATGCCGACAGCCCAGAATACCGGTTTGCGAGGGAAGCGCATAGACGACTCGCTATAATAATTGCCGTTACACAACGTGCTCATGCTATCATAGCGCAGCCATTTCGCACGATCCAAGCCGGACCATTTCAGCGGATTCTCAAGGAGAAACCATATCCTCTAAATCCGCCGAAAAACGTAAAGAAACACATGATTTATCACCCTCGTTGGACCTGTCCATTAAGGCTCTATAGAGGTTTGACTGTTAGAAACCCAAACCTACAGCCTGTATTCGTACAGTTTTTACGGCGTTCATTGTCATTGCCCCCTGCAACAGCCTATGATGATCTCATATTGTATAAGTCATACTATTGCAAAAAGGTTACCCCTCATGATGATATCCGCGAACGACTTCTACCGCGCCGCACAACGTCCCGTGATTACCGATCTGCTGCAAGAGCAGCTTGTGCGTCGCTGGCTGTGCGATAAGCGCATCGTGACCTTTACGGCGAAGGGCAACCCGACCAAAGCGCTGATCGATTCGTGGGGTGAGGCAATGCTCCAGACCACAACGACGTGGTCCCCGGATATGCCCTATATGAGCCTGCACCATCTGCCGATCACGCGCAATCTGCTACCTTATGTGCAAGACTGGCTGGACTGGGTGGAATCATGCAACAGTCATCTGTACGGACGAATGGCAGTCGTCGCCCCGGTGGAAATTGCCGACCTGTTGCGCGACGTGATCGAGCATCCGACGCTGGATACCGAGGTGTTTGAATCGTACTCTGACGCGCTGGCATGGTTGAAGCAATAGGTTAACTTCGTCTCCACGTAGACCGGCCTGCGGGCGACCCATGAGCCGCCCGTGGCCTTGCCGCGTCTGTTTTGAATCTGCCGACCGGGTTACACCGTGGTGATGACTAAAACTGGAAACGTTCTTCGTAATTCACGATTTTGCGGTTGTATTGCATGGTGTACGACTTCAACTTGGCTTCTGCGCTGCGCCAGTTGTCGCCGGTGATAATGCTTTTGAGGGTTTCGCGGTTATCGCAGTGAAATTCCACAAAGCGAGAGGGGTAATTGCCAAAAGCGACATGCCACGCCGACGCCATTTGCAGGCCCGCCTCCTGCATAGACGGCACGAATTCGCCGAGCATGTAGCGATAATATTGCTGTTGTAATTCAGGGCGAATGTCATACGACATCAGCAGTTTGTAAGCCGGGTTCATGGAGGTATCGTCCATCGTTCTAATCGCGTGCCTGCATTGTAACACAGCCAGTTTCCCCACAAAATAGCAGACAAAATCTGAACCACGAAAACACAACGCCACGCCATGCAGGGCAAAAAGAAAACCTTAACGCCTTTTACCCACAAGCATCTCTGCGCTGGGCCTCCGGTCTACTTCTTTTTGCACACTTTCTGCACGCTTTCTTCGCGGTACGAGAGGTTTTCTAACCCGTCGCCGAACTCGAACGCAGACAAAACCGGACTTGTCGCAGGGTAGCGAATAGGGTAACGTTTTGCGGATACGGGCGTGTGACAGTAAAGCGAGGACGACATGGCAGATTTGCAACAGAGGCTCGACGGACTCCGGCGAATGGTCAATGACCTTAGCGCGAGTGTCGCGGCGGGTGAAGATGTTTCTGCCGGGGTCACAGCGGCAGAACGCACCGCCCGCGACCTGCTGTCCGATGCCAAAAATACCCCCCAGGAAGCCGAAGCACAGACGCTATTTGCGGAACTGGCAAAACTCAGCGGCCCCACTTCGCCGACAGCGGCGACAGTTCGCGGGTTGCTGCGTCGGGCGCGTATCCGCATCGAAATCGCCGGGGACGATGACGATATCGACGAGGCGATTGATATCCTTGCCGAAGCACTGGGGCTAAACCCCACCGACGAGGATACCATCGCCCTGTTGCAAGAAGCCGCCACCCACACCCAGCAAGCCGCCCGCCGCGTGCAGGATTTATTCACTCGCTATGGCATCGACCGGCCCGCCGTCGCCGACTCGTCGGCCTCCGCAGCCAATACCGCGCTGAACACGTCCGATTCGGCACGCCTTGATCGTAACTACGATGACAACGAAAGCGAGGACTATGCGCCGCCCCCGCCAAATCGCGCTACCAGCACGTCTACGCAACCCATCGTACCGGGGCAAGACGCGCCGCAGCCGACATCCTCCTCGTATTCCAGCATTGACGATCTGATGTCAGAACTGTCGCAAGCGTACTATGCAGGCGACTACCAGCAAACCGTCGATGTGGCGAACCGTATCCTTTCGCAACAGCCAGAAAATCCTACTGCGCAGGAATATCGCCAGAAAGCGGAAGACTCGATTATTCGTGGTGTTGTGCCCGACCACCGCATCCCCTTCGATGCCCGCGTGTCGTATAACCGGGCCAATTCGCTGGTTCGTGCCGGGAACTACGAGGAGGCCGAGCGCCTGTATCGTGAAGCGCGTGATCTGGCAGAGCGGACGGGTATCCTCTCCTGGAAGGATGTCGAACAGGCGCTACTCGATATTCAAGACCTCGCCCTGGCTCGTGAGATGCTGACCGAGGGCGACCGTCTGATGCAAACGGACAACTGGGGCGAGGCGCTCCGCCGCTACGAAGGTGCGCTGCGCGTC